>JAEMSV010000030.1 GCA_016462625.1 Solirubrobacteraceae bacterium
GCTGCTCCCACTTGTTGT
Source organism: Solirubrobacteraceae bacterium (assembly GCA_016462625.1). The sequence goes on from JAEMSV010000030.1 coordinate 19, forward strand.
ACTGGCGCCGCGAGACGCGGTTGCTGACGCTGGTCGCCGTCCCGGCGATCACGGCGGTGCGGGCGACACCGCGAAGAAGTCCTGGCATGTCGTTCTGTCTCCTGATCCTGGTGGGGGCTAGGCCGTCGTCTCGACGGCGTCGAGGGCGGCGACGATCTGCTGGACGGGGATGCGGCCGCTGGCGACCAGCTGCGCGCCCGACTTGCGCAGGGCGATCGCGAACGGGGCGGCCCAGGTGTTCTCCCACAGCAGGATCGCGGCGCTGGTGCCCGGCTCGAGGACCTCGCCGGCCTCGGCCAGCTCGGCGTCGCCGATGAGGCCACTGGTCACGCCGTCGAACACGGCGAACGAATCGCCGAGCTCACCGATCTCGATGGCGGCGATCGACCCATCATCGCCCTTCGTCACGAAGACGAGGTCGAGGATGCGGATCAGCCCGTTCTCGACGAGATCGAGCAGGTGCGGGATGGCCGCACCCTGCGGCTGCTTGTCGGGCCATTCGATGATGATGTAGTCGATGGGGCCGAGCTCTTCGAGTTCTGACACGGGGGGTCTCCTAGGGGTCTTCCGGCAGTCATCGCGCATCATTGCGCATCGGCGTCTTCGTGCTGACCCGCTGCGCCGATAGGGTCCCCGCGCGTGCCGTTCGAAGCGATCGTCTTGGGCCTGATCTCGGCGGTCCGGCCCACGGCCTCCGCTGCGATCTACGCGTTGCTGACCTCCGACCAGCCGCGGCGCGCCCTGCTGACTTACCTCGTCGCCGGCTTCGTGTTCAGCACGTCGGTGGGCCTGCTGGTGGTCGGCGTGCTGCACAACGTCGACGGATTCCGGCGCGACTCGGTGCGCGGGGCGGTGATCGACCTCATGATCGGGGCGGCGGCGCTCGGGTTCGCGGCGGGGGCCGGGAGCGGGCGATTGAGCTGGCGGCCGTCCGAGGGGCGTCGCGAACCGTCCCCGTGGGTGGCGCGACTGCGCGACCCGTCGTTCGGGATGCTCGTCGGCGCCGGCGTCGCCACGCACCTGCCCGGGCTCTTCTACCTCGCGGCTCTGAGCGTGATCAACGCCGGCGATCCGGGGCTCATCCAGGGGGCCGTCGAGGTGCTGATCTTCAACGGGCTCTGGTACTCCACCGGGGTCGCCGCGCTCGTCGCGTTCATCCTGCGCCCGGACGCGACGCGGCGCAGGGTCGACGCGATCCGGACGTGGCTGACGGAGAACGAGCGGGCCGTGGTGATCATCGTGTTCGCGGTGACCGGCGCGTACTTCACGTTCACCGGCCTGCACACGCTGCTGACCTGAGGCGGTGTCACCCGGGACGGGTGACGCGCAGCGTGCTGACGACGCCGCCGTGGTCGGCCGGGTGGCGGCCGCCCGGCGTCTTCTCCAGACCAGTCACGGACGAGCGCAGGAGCCGCAGGCCCTTCGGCTTGACCATGATCCAGTCGACGTTGTGGTCCCACGGATCGCTGATGAGGTCGTCGCCGAAGCAGCAGCTCGGCGTCGCCGTCCGGCGCGGGACGAATCCGGCCTTCGCGATCGCCGCGTACGGCGGGCGGTCCTCGGGCTTCTCGAGGTCGGGGCCGGAGTTCAGGTCGCCGAGCAGGATCGTCGGGCGCGCCGACTTCAGCGGCCCCGCGGCCAGCTCCTGGGCCTGCTTCAGACGCGTGACCGGGTCACAGGCCTCGAGGTGCGCGTTGACCACGTGGAGCTTTGCGCCGCCGATGGTGACGTCGAGCGCGTTCCAGCTGCGCTGCGGGCTGACGGGGCCCAGCTGCTGCGTGGGGACGGCGAATTGGCTCGTGAAGACCCCGCTCCGGCGCGACGAGATCTTGACGTCGCCGCGGACGAGCATGGCGTCGCCGATCTGGAACGTCGCCTCGCCGCCCTCGGCCAGCGGTGCGCGGATACTGAGGCCGAGCTTCTTGGTCGCCACCGTGTACTTCAGGCCCCGGCGCTTGAGGTCGGCGGTGAGCAGCTTCAGATAGTCGGCCACGTCCGTCGCCTGGGCGCCCGCCGGAATCGTTCGCCACCGGGAGACCTCCTGGAGGCCGACGACGGCGGGCCTCGTCTTTGCGATCTCCCCGGCGATGAGCTTCATCCGTGCCGCGGGCTCGGAATCCCGGACGTGCTGGACCAGCGCCGAGACGGCGGCCTTGAACGGGTCGCCGGCCGGCGTGATCGCCACGGGGATCAGGTCCCCGCCCAGGTAGAGGTTGCGCGTCATGACGGTGACGTCGGTGCGGTCTGCGGCGGATGCCGGGGCTGCCAGGCCAAGCATCGCGGCGACCGTGAGCAGGGCCGCGACGAGCGGCCGGAGACGATGACCCATCCGCGCAACGTACACGCGCGCGCGGGTCAGGCTGGACGGTTGCCTGACTGCGGGGTCAAAACTCCAATCACTAAGGTCGGTGATCGGAGACGACTCGGAGCAGACCACATGATTCCCTCTTTCACGACCACGAAGGGGCGGTGCCGATGACCGCCGAGACCGACGAGCGCAAGCCGCTGCGGGTGGCCATCGTGGGGTCCGGCCCCTCGGGCTTCTACGCCGCCGGCCACCTGCTGAGCAAGGCCGGCCGGCCGATCGAGGTCGACGTGTTCGAGCGCCTGCCCACGCCTTGGGGCCTCGTCCGCGGCGGCGTCGCGCCGGATCATCCGAAGATCAAGTCCGTCACGCGCGTCTACGAGAAGACCGCCGCGAAGGAGGGCTTCCGCTTCTTCGGGAACGTCGAGATCGGCCGTGACGTAACCCACGAGGAGCTCGCGTCCTGGTACGACGTCGTGCTCTACGCGTCGGGGACCGCGGGCGACAAGAAGAGCGGCATCCCGGGCGAGGACCTCGCCGGCAGCCTGTCGGCGACCGAGTTCGTGGGCTGGTACAACGCGCACCCCGACTTCCGCGACCTCGATCCCGACCTGTCGCCCAAGCGCGCGGTCGTGATCGGCAACGGCAACGTCGCCATCGACTGCGCCCGGATGCTGACGCTCAGCCACGACGAGCTGGCCGTGACCGACATCGCCGACCACGCCCTCGAGCTGCTCGACGACGCCGGGGTGGAGGAGATCCTCGTGCTCGGCCGCCGCGGTCCCGAGCAGGCGGCGTTCACCAACCCGGAGCTGCTGGAGCTCGGCGAGCTGGCCGACGCCGACGTCATCGTCGATCCGGCCGACCTCGAGATCGCCGAGGAGTTGCGCGAGGACGACCTCGACGCCACGGCGCGCAAGAACGTCGAGATCCTGCGCGAGTACGCCGAGCGCCCGCCGTCGGGCAAGCGCAAGCGCGTCGTCCTGAAGTTCCTGACGTCGCCGGTCGAGCTGCTCGGCAACGGGCGCGTCGAGCAGATCCGCCTGGTCCGCAACGAGCTGATCCGCGACGACAGCGGCAAGCTGCGCGCGCGGGCGACCGACCAGGAGGAGACGATCGACGCCGGCCTGGTGCTGCGGGCGATCGGCTACACCGGCTCGGCGATCCCCGGAGTCCCGTTCGACGAGCGCAGCGGGCTCATCCCGCACGACGGCGACGGCCGTGTGCTCGAGGAGCCGGGCGGCACCGCAGTCCCGGGCCTGTACACGGCGGGCTGGATCAAGCGCGGCCCGTCCGGCGTCATCGGCACGAACAAGAAGTGCGCACAGGAGACCGTCGATGCGATCCTCGCGGACTTCGACGGCCGCGAGAGCGCGATCGGGATCGATACGGACGACGTCGCCGAAGTGCTCGGCGGCCGGATCCCGGACCTCGTCGACTACGCGGGCTGGGAGCTCATCGACGCCCACGAGAAGGGCCTCGGCGAGCCGCACGGCCGCCCGCGGGTCAAGCTGACGCTCGTCGACGAGATGGTACGCATCGCCGCCGAGAACGAACCGGCTGCGCGGTAACCGCTGCGGGCGCCGCGATGCGGCGCCCGCGGTCAGTCGTCAGGGCTAGGCGAGGGCCTTGGCCTTGAGCTGGTCGAACTCGGCCTGGGTGATCGCACCCGAGTCGAGGAGCTCCTTGGCGTGCTTGATCTCGGCAGCGGAGCCGCCGGCAACGGTCTTGATGTGCGCGTCGACGGCCTGCTGCGTGTCGGCGATCTGCTTGGCGCGGCGCTCGGCCATCCCGTGGCCGTAGGCGATCAGATAGACGAGGACCCCCAGGAACGGGATGAAGATCATAAACAGCACCCAGATGGCCTTCAGGACCCCGCCCATGTCGTGACGGCTGAAGATGTCCGACAGTACGGAGATCAGCACCCAGATCCAGGCGAAGAACACAAAAATCATGAACGTCGTCCAGAGGACGTTCAGGAACGACGGATATTCAGCGGCGAGTGGCAATGTCATGGCGCGGAGCCTACGCGGTTCCCGGACAGCAACGCCTCACCTTGATCGCATGATGTTGCTGCGACATTCGGCGTAAGGTCCGCGTATGCCCGTCGTGAAGATCAACGCCATCGAAGTCCCCGAAGGCCGCGGCCCCGCTCTGGAGGAGCGCTTCGCCAAGCGCGCCGGCGAGGTCGAGAACATGCCCGGATTCCTGGGGTACGAGCTGCTGCGCCCCATCGAGGGCGAGACGCGGTACTTCGTGTACACGCGCTGGGAGACCGAGGAGGACTTCCAGAACTGGGTCAAGAGCCCCGCGTTCGGCAAGGGGCACGCGCAGGCGCGGGCAGGCGAAGGCCCGCCCGTCGCCCACGGCTCGAGCGTCCTCAGCTTCGAGGTCGTCGAGCAGGTCGTGCCGCAGACGGCCTAGGTCCTACCGGCCGCGGTGCTGCGGGACCGCGCGGCCTCGGGTTGCGCGGGACCGCGTGGTGCGCGTGGTCCCCGAGATGGTGCCGCGCGCCGGCGCGGAGTCCGAGCCCAGGGGATTGAAGACGCCCGTCGGGCGCCAGACGCCGACCGTGCGTGGGCGCGGGGGAATGTTCGGCGACCAGCTCATGCGAAGCCGCCGATCCTGAGGGACGGTGTTGCGACGCGCATCGCGCGCTCCTTCCGTAAACGGTGTTGACCCGAGGGCCGGGACAGCCCTCGGCTCACAGGCTGGCACACGACGCCGCGTCACGCGTTATCGGGGTGTGGTTGTCCGATTCCCGACGGGAGCGCCGCCCGGATGGGGAAAAGCCCAATGAAGTACTAGGCGGTACGCGACATGATGCGCGGATGTCCCACCGCACCCTCCGCCGGCTTCGCGCCGTCGTCGTCGCCGCGGCCGCGCTCGCTGGTCCGGCCCTCCCCGCGACTGCGCCCGCTGCGCCGTCGGTCTTCCCGCCGACCCCCGCGGCCGACCCGTTCTACGCATCGCCGGATGGTTTCGCGTCGTCGCCGCCGGGGACCGTCCTGCGGTCGCGCCGCGTGGCGGCGCTCGCCTACGGCGCGCCGGTCGCGCTCGCAGGAGCCAGCGCGTGGCAGGTGCTCTTCCGCTCGACAGGCACGCGCGACGAGCCGATCACCGCCGTTACAACCGTGTTGACCCCGGCGAAGGCGTTCGGCCGCCGCGGCGCGCTCATCTCGCACCAGACGGCGACGGACGCGATCGCGCCGAAGTGCCGGCCGTCGTACGCCCTGCGGACCGGCACCGAGTACGAAGCCGGGCTGATCGCGCTGCAGCTGGCGCGCGGCTTCACCGTGTCGGTCCCGGACTATGAGGGGCCGCGCGACGCGTGGGGCGCGGGGAGGATTGCAGGCAACATCACCCTCGACGGCGCGCGCGCCGCGCTGGCGTTTCCGCAGGCCGGGCTGCCCGGGCCGACCACGCCCGTCGGGCTCATGGGGTACTCCGGCGGTGGGCTCGCCTCGGGCTGGGCTGCCGAGCGCCAGCCGTCCTACGCACCAGACCTGAACCTGAAGGGCGCCGCCGTCGGCGGCGTGCCGGCGGACCTGGGCCTGGTGCTGCGCGGCGCCGACCGCGGGTTCTTCTCCAGCGTGCCGATCATCGCCGCCGCCGGTGTCAGCCGGGAGTTTCCCGAGGTGGGGCTCGAGGACTGGCTGACCGAGCGGGGGAAGGGCGTCATGCGCCGCGCCGCCGAGATGTGCCGTGAGCAGCTCGTGCGCTGGCCGTTCCAGGATCTCGCCAAGCTGTCCACGAAGGGCCACCCGCTGGAGCTCCCAAACGTCACGGGCGTGATCGCGGAGAACAGCCTCGGCCAGGTGGTCCCGACGACGCCGATCTACAACTACCACTCGCGAATCGACCAGCTCGCGCCCGTGCGCGGGGCCGACGGGCTCGTCGATTTCTACTGCCGCAACGGCGGGGTGGTGCAGAAGGTCCGCAGCGCGCTCGGCGAGCACGTGATCTACGACATCACCGGAGCGCCGGGCGCCATCGACTTCCTCAGCCGCGTGCTCGCCGGCGGGCAGGCGCGGAACACCTGCCCGCCGGGGTAGGCCCGCTACGGGGAGGTATTCCGCAGGATCGACAGGCCGGTGAGGCCGAGCGCGAGGCCGGTCGACGAGCCCGCCGCCCCGATGTCCTGGCGGCCGTCGCCGTCGAAGTCCGCCACGACCGGTGTCTGCTGGAACAGCGAGACGCTCTTGCCGACGGCCTTCGTGAGCTTTCCCGTCCCGTCGCCCTGGAGCACGACGATCTGGCTCCCGACGGTGTCGCTGGAGACGACGTCGTTGTTGCCGTCCTCGTCGAAGTCGCCGACCTCGCCGGTGGCCGGGATGAGCCCACTCGCGTAGGAGCGGGCCGAGCCCAGACCGCCCGAGCCGTTGGCGAGCAGCACCGCCGTGTTGTGACCGGGAACATTGAACTCGTTCAGGACCACGGCATCGTCGATGCCGTCGTTGTCGAGGTCCGTGGCGAGCATCGTGCCCGGTACGAGCACCGTCGTGCCGGTGCCTCTCTGGGTGAACGTCCCGTCGCCGTCGCCGCGCATGGCGTAGACGGTCTGCAGGCCGGCGTCGGCCGCGTACAGGTCGGGCGTGGCGTCGCCGTCGATGTCGGCGATCGCGAAGCCGGACATCAGCGGGCTCGGGAGGTTCGCGGGGCCGATGATCGTGATCCGCGGCGAGCCGAACCCGCCGTCGCCGCGTCCCATCTGCACCGAGACGCCGTAGCGCGTGAGGATGGTCAGATCGAGGTGGCCGTCGCCGTCAAGATCGTGCAGGGCGGCGTCCTCCTGGCCGCCCTGGACGACGAGATACGTGTCGCCGGTGCGGAACGTGCCGTCGCCGCGGCCCAGCAGGACGACCGCCTTGACGAAGTTCGTCGCGACGATGTCCTGGTTGCCGTCCTCGTTGACGTCGCCGGTGATGACGGTGCCGACGAGCAGCCCGACCGGGAGCACACGGCCGGGCGTGCGGAAGGTGCCGTCCCCGCGGTTGGTCATGACCGTCGGGCCGACCCCGGTGAAGTAGTTGGCGGTGACGACGTCGGGATCGCCGTCGTTGTCGAAGTCGGCGGCAGACGAGCTGTTCTCGTGGACCCCGGGACCGCCGAGTCCGCCGGTCCAGGAGGTCTTCGCGTTCGCGAACGAGATCGGGCCGGCGTGGGCTGGCGCGGTGGCCGCGGCGCCGGCCGTGGCGGCCAGCAGCGCGATCAGGGCAGCGCGAAGCAGGCCGGATGACGTGGGAACCATCGTTCCTCCTCGGTGGGACACAGAGACGAGCCGGAGCAGCCTCGGATCCCGCCGGGTCGGGCGCAACGTGGGATCTCCAACGTCCGGGCGCCCCGGGTTGCCATTCGGTCAATGACAGAACTCCGGTGCGTCGCGGCACTCGTGCGGTCCGTGGCGGACTTCGTCGTGGCGAACGCGCGCTGATCTGACCTTTCCGCCGACGTTTCTTCGCTGAGCGGAGGAAACGTCGACGTCAGTCAGTCGGCGGCGTTGCGCTACGCGGCTGTCGCCACGATGCCGGTGCCGGCCGCCTTTCGTGCGGCCTTGTCGGCGTACAGCCGGTCATCGACCACGCGCAGCAGCTCGGTCCGGTCGTGGTCCACGGCGATCTGCAGCCAGCCACACGACGCGCCGATCGCGTAGTCGGGGCCGTCTTCGCCGAGCGCGAAGCGCGTGCGCTCGACGAGCATGGTGAGCCGCGCCTCGTCGGCGGAGATCAGGACGCAGAACTCGTCGCCGCCCAGCCGGTACGCGTCCCCGGTCTCCGCGGTCACCTCGCGAAGCCGCGCGCCGAGCCGCACCAGGAGCGCGTCGCCCGCGGGATGGCCGAAGGTGTCGTTGAACGCCTTGAAGCCGTCGAGGTCGAACATCGCGAGGACCGTCGGCCGCGCATCTTGTCGTGCGAGCAGCGCGTCCAGGTCATCCATCAGGCGGCGACGGTTCCCGAGCCCGGTCAGCGGGTCCGTGAGCGAGTCGGCGTGGATCCGCTCCAGCGCGCCTTCGAGCAGATGCCGCAGCGCCGCGACGACGGCCGCGATCCCGATGAACGACGTGATCAGCATCAGCCACACGGTCACCGGCCGCGCGGTCGTCGGTCCGTTTGCGACGGTCCAGGCGAGGACGAACGCGGTCTGGACGGCGAGGAGCACCGCGTAGCGCACGGGGAAGAAGAAGGCGGCGAACACCATCGCCCACATCAGGTAGATCTCGCCGCCGCTCGGGACGGTACCGGCGTTGTAGAGGCCCACACCGACGGCGATGTTCGTGCCCATCATCTCCAGCAGCCAGACCCACTCGGGCCAGCGCTCGGCGGTGAACCAGGACAGGACTCCGGCGATGAGCGAGATCGTCGGGATCACGAAGATCGTCGAGTGGCCCGCGATGGTGGGCGGCCGCGCCATGTCGTTCGGGAAGAACGCGGCGAAGTACGCGACGAGGCTCGCGCCGATGAACATGACGGCGTTGGCCCGCGCGCGCAGGCGCCGGTTGCGCAGAGGCGAGGCATCGAGGGTGCTGGGAGCGGAGATGCTCACACCGGCGATGTCGGTGCGCGCCGCCGAGATATTGAGCGGGTGTGTCTTGAATTCGGCGAGTGTTTCCGATCAGCGGTAGGTCTTCGGGACGCGCAGCAGGAACCGCACGAGCTCCTGGAGCGACCGCGGCGCCGCGACGGTGCTGGTCGTCGTGCGGGTCTGGCAGCCGGTCGGGACCGGGGTGCGGCCCTCGAGCCGGTCCGACAGCCAGCCGATGGCCGCGAAGCCGCCGGTGATCGCGAGCGAGACGTGCTCGCTGACAGCGTCGCGGTCGTAGCGCACGGGCGTGCCTCCAGCGCAGTAGCGCGGGAGCAGCTCGTCGACCTCCCGGCTGCTCACGAGCTCGTCGTGGATCGCGTGGTAGACGTAGGTCGGCGACGCCGGCGCGACCGCCGGGGCGTGCTTGCCGAGCAGCGTGTCGGCCAGGACGGACTTGGCAACCGGATGCTCGAGCGGGCGCCCGAGCGTGGTGAGCTTGTTGATGTCGATGAGCGGATAGCGCGCGGCGACATCGCTGTTGCAGTGGCGTTTGGCGTAGGCCACGGCGCCGCGTCCGCGGGCGGTGAGGATCTCGTCGAGGAGCGTGGCGAGCTCGGGGTAGGCCTGCGACAGGCCGGTGATCGCGGAGATGCCGATCCCGGAGAACACCGACCGGTTCACGTTGCGGAACGTGTCCGTCAGGCTGACCGGCAGGCCGCCCGCAGCAACGCCCGCGAACCGCAGCTCCGGCGCGTAGCCCGGCTGCAGCTCGTTCGCCCAGCCCGTCGCCAGCGCGCCGCCCGAGTAGCCCCACATGCCCAGCGGGGTCGCGCTGCCGCGGAGCCCGGCGGGGGAGAAAGCCAGCGTCGCGCGGACGCCGTCGAGCGTCGCCTGCCCCGCCTGGCGGCCAGCGGTGTACGCGGAGTTCGGTCCTTCGTAGTCCGGCACGGTGACCGCGTAGCCGCGCGCGAGCAGGCCGCTGATCAGGACCGTCTCGACCTGCGCGACGGGGTTCTGGATCGACGTGCCGCGCAGCAGCCCGTACGACGGTGCGCACTGGGGCGCCGCGCTGTCCTCCGCGGGCTGGTAGCTGACGAGCGGGCGGTTGCCGCGGTTGGGTGCCTTGGCCAGCGGGACCAGCACCGTCGTGACTGTCGCCTGCGGAGCGCCCTTCGTGTCGGTCGTCCGGTACAGGAGCTGCCACGCGCTGCCCCGCAGCGAGTAGGCGCCGAACAGCGCCGCGCGCACGGGGCGGCTGCGCAGGACCGTGCCGGGGGCGGTGAGCTCGTAGCCCGGGTCGGGGCGGTAGAACGGGTCGTGCTGCGGCGGCGCCGGGCGCGCCTGCGCAGGGGCTGCGATCGTCGCGGCCAGTACCGCGATCGTCAGGGTTCGGGCGAGCCGCGTCATGAGCGTCCCTCCAGTTCGCGCTTCAGGACCTTGCCGGTGGGGTTTCGGGGCAGCTCGTCGAGGAAGGTGACGTCGCGCGGCACCTTGTAGCGGGCCAGAGTGCCGCGGACGTGGGCGCGCACGGCGTCGGCATCGAGCTGCGCGCCCGCCACCGGGACGACGAAGGCGCGCAGTCGCTGGCCGTAGTCCTCGTCGGTGACCCCGATTACTGCCACCTCGGCGACGCGGGGGTGACGTTCCAGGAGCCGCTCGACCTCGCCGGGGTACACGTTCTCGCCGCCCGAGACGATCATCTCGTCGTCGCGACCCTCGACGAACAGCCGGCCGTCGGCATCGAGGTGGCCGAGGTCGCCGCTGGAGAGCAGGCCGCCGATGTTCTCCTTGGCGCCGCCGCCGCTGTAGCCGTCGCTGCGGAGGTCCGAGCCGACGAAGATGCGGCCCGTCGCGCCGTGCGGAACCTCGTTGCCGGCGTCGTCGAGGATCCGGACGATCGTGCCCTCGAGTGGGGTGCCGGCGGTGCCCGCGGCGGCGCGCAGGTCGGCCGGGCCCGCGCAGGTCGCCAGCGCGACCTCCGTTGAGCCGTAGATGTTGTAGACGACCTCCCCGAGCGCATCCATCGCGCGCTCGGCCAGCCCCGCGGGGATCGCCGAGCCTCCGAGCGGGATCGCGCGCAGGCTCGACGTGTCGTGTGCGGCGAGCGTCGCCGGGTCCAGCTGCATGATCCGCTGGAGCATCACGGGCACCATCGGGGCGCTCGCCGCGCCGTGCGCGGCGATCAGCGCGAGCGTCGCCTCCGGATCGAACCGCCGGCGCATCGCGACCGTCGCCCCCAGGATCAGCGCGAGGTTCAGGTGCAGGAAGCCCCAGCCGTGGAACATCGGCGCGGGGATGACGTGGGTCTCCGAGCCGCGCAGTGGGATGCGGTCGAGCAGCGCGATCAAGGGACCCAGCGGCGTCGAGCCCGGGCGGCGGACGCCCTTCGGCGTCCCAGTCGTGCCGGAGCTGAGGATCACGGTGCGCCCGGGGGACGCGGGCGGGCGCGGCGCGATGTCGGTCGCGCCGGCGGCGAGCCGCTCCAGCGTGGGCGCCGGGGGCGTGCCGTCGTGCCACCCGATCAGCCGCTTGGCTTCGATCGCCTCGCCCGAGAGCAGCGTGTGGAACTCCTCGTCGTAGATGAGCATCGATGGCTGCTCGCGCTCGAGCACGCCGTGCAGCTGCGGGCCCGCGAAGTCGGTGTTCAGCAGGAGGGTCGTTGCTCCGACCTTCGAGCTGGCGAGCATGCCCTCGACGAACCCGCGGTGGTTGCGGCACATCAGCCCGACCCGGGAGCCCGCGCGCACGCCGGCCTCGGCCAGTCCAAACGCGATCGCGTTCGTCCGGTGCTGGACCTCGCCGAAGGTCAGCGTCCCCAGTTCGTCGACGACGAACGGTTGATCCGGGCGGGTCGCGGCCTGCGCGGTCAGGCAGGCCGCCGGGGTGCGGTCCCAGGTCCGCAGGGCTCGGGCGAAGCGCATGAGATGAGCAGGGCGGGCCGCGCCGGTACGCGTGAGGACCCGCGCACCGGCGGTCAGTTGGGACATGGGCCTGATGCTCTGCGAGCACGGTGCGTTCGCCAACGGAGCGCGGCCAATGCTCCGGTTGTCGGTATTGGAGATTCTCCAATGGTCCGGGCGGTATGGTCGGCGGAGGATGGGAGCGACGGACACCCGGCTCGATGCGCTGGCGGTGCTGATCCTCGACGAGTACATGGAGGAGCTCGTCGGGCGGATCGTCACCCGCGTGCACGCGTTCGGAGGCGGCTATGCCGACATCCCCTCCGAGGACCTCGCGGCGATGGCGGACGTCCTGGCCCACTCGGCCATCCGCGCGCTGGCCGAGCAGCGCGGCCCCACCGAGGACGAGCTGGCGCAGGCCGCCTACCTCGGCGAGCGGCGCGCGCGGCAGGGGGTGCCGCTCGAGGACGTGCTGCGCGGCATCGGCGTCGGCGCGCGCGAGGCGCTCGACCTCATGCGCGACATCGCCGCCCGCGCGGGGATCGACGCCGGCACGATGATCGCGATCACCGTCGCCCTGTGGGACTGGCTCGACGCGGCGTCCCTGGAGATCACCCAGGCGCATCGCCGGGTCGAGCTCGCGCATGCGCGGCGCGACCAGCAGCAGCGCGTGAGCTTCGTCCATGGCCTCGTCACCGGCACGCTCGGCCCGCACCGGATCGATCAGGCTGCGGCGGCCTTCGGGCTCGACCCCGCCGCGCCGCACGTCGTGGTCGCGCTCCGCCCGTCGGCCGAGCACCCCGCCGAGGAGCTCGAGCGGCTGCTGCTGCCGTCGACGTGGTCGGTCGGGATGGCGGCGATGGTGGGCGAGGATCTCGTCGCCGTGCTGGCCGAGCCGCCGTCCGATGACCTGCCCGTGGCGGTGGGCGTCGGCCCCGCGGTCCCGCTCAGCGCGCTGTCGCGCTCCTTCCGCGACGCCGGGCGCGCGCTGGAGACGGCCGTCGCGTTCGATCTCGTGGGCAGTCACCGCCTCGACGACCTGGTGCTGCGCGCCGTCGTCCTGGGTGAGGACCGTCTCGGCGACATCCTCGTGCAGCGGTACGTGACCCCGGTGCACGAGCTCGGCCCGTTCGGCGAGGACCTGCTGCTGTCGCTCCGCACCTTCATGGCGCACGACCTCAACGTCGAGGCGGCCGCGCGTGCCCTCTTCGTGCACCCCAACACGCTGCGCCACCGGCTCGGCCGCTTCGAGGAGACGACGGGCGCGAACCTCCGCAGTGCTGAGCACCTCGCCGAGGTCTGGTGGGCGCTCGCCCGCGACGAGCGCGCCACGACGTAACGGCACCAACGCGGGCCGCCGGGACGTTGGAGTTCCCACGACGGCGTTCAGCCAGGCGCTCGGTACGGTCGATCCAGGCCGGGCAGGACCGGCCGGGGAGACAGGGAGAGATGGGATGACGCACGTCCGAGGGCGCACGCTCGCGCTGCTGGGAACGCTGGTCGCTGCGCTGGTCTGCGCTGCGCCGGCGCACGCCGCGTACGACCGGCCGGCCACGTTCGGCCTGGGCAAGGACACCGACCGGACCGTCGTGATGTCCGACGGCGTGAAGCTGAAGGCCGACGTGTACTTCCCGACCGATCGCGCGACCGGGCGTCGGGCGGCCGGGACCTTCCCGGTCCTGCTCCAGCAGACCGTCTACGGCAAGAACCTCGTCCAGGTCGCGGGCAACCTCGGCCGGGAGAACACCGGGTACCTCGCGCCGCTGGGCAAGGTGCTCGACCCGCTCATCGGCAAGGCGACGGGCGACCTCGCCGACACGGACGTGCCGTACCTCGTCGGCCGCGGCTACATCGTCGTGATCTCCGACATCCGCGGCACCGGGCAATCCGGTGGCGTCTGGGCGCTGCTGCAGCACAAGGAGGCACAGGACGGGGTGGAGCTCGTCGACTGGGCGGCGAAGCTGCCCGGCGCGAACGGCCGCGTCGGCCTGTGGGGCGTCTCCTACATGGGCATGGTCTCGTACGCGACGGCCGCGGCGGCGCCGAAGGGCGCGGTCGACGCGATCTTCCCGATCGTCGCCGACAACAGCCTGTACCGCGAGCTGTTCGCGCAGGGCGGCATCCCGAACGTCCTATTCGACTACACGATCGGCCTCACCGCCATCCCGGCGCTGACGTTCCTCAACCCCGCGCTCGGGCCGCTGCTCCAGCTCGGCCTGAACAAGAACATGCGCGCGTTCACCGAGGGGCTGCGGACCTTCGTGCCGACCGTCGCGACGCACCAGAAGACGTTCGGCTCGTTCATCGCGCCGCTGGTCAACGGGGCGAACCTGAACCGCGAGACGGCGTACGACCAGGACTTCTGGCAGTCGCGCAGCGCCATCGGCCAGTTGCGCCGGATCGTCGAGAACGACATCCCCGTGTACGCCGTCGGCGCGTGGAAGGACCTCTTCCAGCGCGGCGCGCTCATGAACTACTCCGGGCTGCAGAACCTCGCCGCCGGCCGCTCGGTCGACGCGCCGATGCTGCCCGGCCAGGCCGCGAGCCCGCGCTACCAGCTGCTCATGGGGCCATGGACGCATACGACGATGAGCGTGAAGGCGATCCAGCCCGTGATGCTCGAATGGTTCGACAACCACCTCAAGGGCATCGCCACGCCCATGGTGAGCGAGCCGAACCCGCTGCACCTCATCCAGATGCACGCGGGAGACCGGTGGCACGACGCGAAGACGTGGCCGCTGCGCGGCGGCGAGGCGACGAAGCTCTACCTCGATCCCGCGCGCACGCTCACGGCCACGGCGCCGGCCCGGACGACCGGCTCCGAGCGGCTGGACTGGACACCCGTCTCGAGCCCGTGCTCGCTGCAGACCAACCAGTTCTGGGCGGGCACGCCGGAGCTCCTGAGCAATCTGCTGCTGGGCGGGAAGCCGATCCCGTGCCTGGGCACCGGGAGCACGGACGACAGCGACTTCGCCAAGAACGGCCTGCGCTACACCTCGGAGCCCTTCGCGGAGGACCAGGTGCTGGCGGGCCCGATCAACGCGTCGCTGCAGGTCTCGCTGTCGGCGCTGCCGCTGACCGACCCGAACGACATGGAGCTCGTCGCGACGGTGCAGATGCTGTCGCCGGACGGGCGGCGCTCGCAGCCTCTGACCTCCGGCGCGCTGCTCGGGTCGCATCGCGCCCTCGATCCGCAGCGCACGTGGTACGCCGACAACGGCGAGCCGCTGCAGCCCTACCACCCGTACACGAAGGCGGCGCAGCAGCGGGTCCCGAAGGCTCCGTCCGGGCGGCCCGGCCCGGCCGGCCGGTACGACGTGGAGGTCAACCCGATCTTCGCGCGGATCCCGGCAGGCTGGCGGCTGCGGCTGACGATCACCAGCGCGGTCACGCCGAACCTGCTGCCGTCGCTCGCGCAGATGCCGACGCTCGTGGGCGGGATCTACCACGTGCAGACCAACGGCGCGACGCCGTCGTTCCTCAATGCCCCGCTTTTCCCGGCACGCGAGTTCGCGCTGCGGCCGTGACCGGGGCATAACCCCCAGGCGTCCGGGGTACGGCTCCCTCAACCCGGCGTCCCCAGACGCCGGCGTCGGGTCGAGGGAGGAGCCGCGTGGCCGAGGTCGCGTTCGCAGGGGTGAGCAAGATATACCCGGACGGGACCCGTGCGGTCTCGTCCATGCAGCTGGAGGTCGCCGACGGCGAGTTCGTCGTGCTCGTGGGCCCTTCGGGCTGCGGCAAGACGACCGCGCTGCGGATGGTGGCCGGGCTCGAGGAGATCAGCGAGGGTGAGGTCCGCATCGGGGATCGGGTCGTCAATCACGTGCCCTCCCGCGATCGCGACATCGCGATGGTCTTCCAGAGCTACGCGCTCTACCCGCACCTCTCGGTCTACGACAACATCGCCTTCGGGCTGAAGCTCCGGAAGGTCCCGAAGGGCGACATCGACGCGCGCGTGGAACGCGCCGCGCAGGTGCTCGACCTCAAGGCGTTCCTCGACAAGAAGCCCCGCGCGCTCTCCGGCGGTCAGCGCCAGCGCGTCGCCATGGGCCGGGCGATCGTCCGCGAGCCGCAGGCGTTCCTGATGGACGAACCGCTGTCGAACCTCGACGCGAAGCTCCGCGTCCAGATGCGCGCGGAGATCTCGCGCCTGCAGACCGATCTCGACGTGACGACGATCTACGTCACGCACGACCAGGTCGAGGCGATGACGATGGGCGACCGCGTCGCGGTGATGCGCAAGGGCGAGCTGCAGCAGGTCGCCTCGCCGCAGGAGCTCTACGACCGGCCGGTGAACCTGTTCGTCGGGGGCTTCATCGGCAGCCCGGCGATGAACCTGCTCGATGCGCAGATCCGGCGCGAAGGGGACGGCTGGCGCGCCGTGCTGGCCGACGGCGCGACCCTCGAGCTGGACCCCGAGATGCTCGGCACGCGCCCGGCGCTCGCGGGATACGACGGCAAGCACGTGGTCCTCGGCATCCGGCCCGAGGACATCGAGGACGCCGCGCTCGCCCCCGACTCGCCGCCCGGCCGCCGGCTGGACGCCGAGCTGCGCCTCCGCGAGGCGCTGGGCTCGGAGGTCATCGCGCACCTGGCGGTCGAGGCGCGCCCGGCCGAGACGGACGAGGCGCAGGAACTTGCAGAGGACGTGGGCATCACCGCCCTGGCGACCGACCCGGAGGCCGCGCGCACGATCGTCGTGGGCCGGTTCGGTCCTCGATCGAGAGCGGCCATCGGCGACCACATCGAGGTGGCGGTCGACACCCGGTCGCTGCACGTGTTCGACCCAGGGACGGGGCTTGGGATCTACGACACCGCAGGAGGAGATTCGACGTGAGCACCCACCGAAGGACCCTGACCACAGCCATCGCCGTCGTCGGCATGGCGGCGGCGCTCGTCGCGGGCTGCGGCGACGACGACGACTCGGGCGACAGCGCGAGTCAGTCCGGCACGTCGACCGCAGCGGCCGGCTCGGATTCCGTCAAGGGCAACGTCGCGGTCGTCGGCGTCTGGACCGGCGACGAGCAGAAGTCCTTCCAGGCCGTGCTCGACGCGTTCGAGGAGCGCTACCCGAACGTGAAGGTGAAGTACACGGCCGGCGGCGACAACACGCCGACCGTGCTGAGCACCGCGGTCGAGGGCGGCAACCCGCCCGACGTCGCGGCGGTCGCGCAGCCCGGCCTCGTCAAGGACTTCCAGCGCAAGAAGGCGCTGAAGCCGATCGGGTTCGCCCGGGCGACGCTCGTGCAGCAGTACCCGGACGACATCGTGAAGCTCGGCACGATCCAGAAGGACATCTACAGCTACGTCTTCAAGGCGGCGAACAAGTCGACGGTCTGGTTCAACGTGCCGACCTTCGAGACCGCCGGCGTGCAGCCGCCGAAGGACTGGGACGGGTTCCTGGAGAACGCGAAGACGATCCAGGCGTCCGGCACCCCGGCGTACTCGATCGGCGGCGCCGACGGATGGACGCTCACCGACCTGTTCGAGAACATCTACCTGCGCCAGGCCGGTCCCGAGAAGTACGACCAGCTGACGACCCACGACATCCCGTGGACGGATCCGTCGGTCAAGCAGGCGCTGACCACGATGGGCGACGTCCTCGGCGACACGAAGAACATCAAGGGTGGGACGTCGGGCGCGCTGGAGACCGAGTTCCCCTCGTCGGTCGAGGCCGTGTTCAGCGATCCGGCGAAGGCCGCGCAGGTGATCGAGGGCGACTTCGTCCCTGGCGTCGTGGCGGAGCAGAACAAGCTCGAGCCGAAGACGGGGTACGACGTGTTCCCGTTCCCGGCGATCAACGACTCGACGAACGCCGTGGTCGGCGGCGGCGACTCGATCATCATGTTCAAGGACACGCCCGCGTCCCAGGCACTCGTCGGGTTCCTCGCCACGAAGGAGGCCCACGAGGTGTGGGCCAAGCGCGGAGGGTTCTCGTCGGCCAACAAGGACGTCGACCCGTCGGTCTACCCGGATGACATCACCCGGACGACCGCGACGGCGATCGCGAAGGCGGACCCGTTCCGCTTCGACATGTCCGACCTCGCGCCGGTCGACTTCGGCGGCACGCCGGGCCAGGGCGAGTGGAAGATCCTGCAGGACTTCCTCGAGAACCCGGACGACGTCGACGGCACCGCGAGCAAGCTCGAGGCGTCCGCCAAGAAGGCCTACGGCGCGCAGTAGGCGGCTGTGGCCGGAATCACCACAGCCGCGCCCGACCCGGACCGGTGGCGACGCCGCGCGACCACCGCGGTGTTCCTCGGCCCGGCGGTCGTGCTGCTGGGCGTGTGGGTCGTCTATCCGACGATCCGCACGATCATCCGCAGCTTCTTCGACCGCGACGGCGAGTCGTTCGTCGGCCTGGACAACTACGAGTCGATCTTCACGACCGACACGCTCGTCACGGCGCTGCAGAACAACGCGCTGTGGGTCGCGGTCGTTCCGGCGCTGATCACCGCGCTGGGCCTGATCTTCGCGGTGCTGACGGAGCGGATCTCCTGGCGGGTCGGCTTCCGCACGGCGGTGTTCATGCCGATGGCGATCTCGCTGTTCGCCGCGGGAGTGATCTGGCGGATCATGCTCGAGCAGGATCCCGAGAAGGGCGCGGTGAACGCGTCGATCGGCGCGGTCAAGGACGCGTTCGGAGACAGCGGCGTGCTCAAGACCGGCCAGCCGTCCACACCCGCGACGATCACGGGCAGCGTGGAGAAGGGCTTCGTCCTGAAGACACCCGTCCGCGGCGGGGACGAAGCGCTGCTCGGGCTCACCGCCATCCCACCCGCCGAGGTGCCGCCGGGCGCGAAGCAGGCCGCAACGCCTGCTCCGACGGCCGACACGGTGACCGGCACCGTGTGGCGCGACTTCAAGCCGGGCGGCGGGAAGCCCGGCGTCGTCGAGCCGGGGGAGCAGGGCATCCCCGGCGCGACCGTGGAGCTGCGTGACGAGGGCGGCAAGGTCGTCGAGACGGCGACGACAGGAGACGATGGTGCCTTCACGTTCGCGGATGCACGCGCCGGGCCGTACCAGGTGGCGATCTCGAAGAAGACGTTCGCGGCGCCGTACGAGGGCGTGTCCTGGCTCGGGCCGAAGCTCATCACCCCATCCGTGATGGTCGCCTACATCTGGGTGTGGGCGGGCTTCTCCATGGTGATCATCGCCGCGGGCCTCTCATCGATCTCCCGCGAGGTGCTGGAGGCCGCGCGCACCGACGGGGCGAGTGAGTGGCAGGTGTTCCGGCGCGTCACCGCGCCAATGCTCGCACCCGTGCTCAGCGTGGTCTTCATCACGATGATCATCAACGTCCTGAAGGTCTTCGACATCGTGCTGTCGGTGGCGCCCGCGTCGTCGCAGGACGACGCGAACGTGATCGCACTCGCGATGTGGCGCACGTCGTTCGGCGGCGTCAACGACTTCGGCCTGGGCTCCGCGATCGCGGTGTTCCTGCTCCTGCTCGTGCTGCCGGTGCTCGCTCTCAACATCCGGCGCTTCCGCCGGGAGGAGGCCTGACCATGGCCGCCCGCATCGGACACTTCGCCTCGCGCGCCCCCGTGCAGATCTTCCTCGTGTTCATCGGGCTGCTCTGGCTGGTGCCGACGTTCGGGCTGCTGCTGACGTCGCTCATGCCGCCGGAGATCATCAACACCGAGGGCTGGTGGAAGATCTTCAGCGAGCCGAGCCTGGCGACCTTCGACAACTACCAGGCGGTCTTCGACAACCAGGACATCATGAGCGCGCTGTGGGTGACCGTGCAGATCGCGGTCGGCAACACCGTCCTGCTCGTGCTGATCAGCGCGATGGCCGGGTACGCGTTCGCCTGGCTGAACTTCCCGTTCCGCGACAGTCTCTTCGTGCTCGTGATCGCGCTGCTCGTCGTGCCGCTGCAGACCGCGCTGATCCCGATCTTCTCGCTGTACCAGTCGACCGGGCTGTTCGACACGGTGCTCGGGCTCGTCCTGTTCCACACCGCGTTCGGCCTGCCGTTCGGCATCTTCCTGATGCGCAACTTCTTCATCGGGCTGCCCAAGGACATCCTCGAGTCGGCGCGCATCGACGGCGCCAGTGAGCTCACGATCTTCTTCAAGCTCGTGCTGCCGCTGGGGCTCCCGGCGATCGCGTCGCTGGCGATCTTCCAGTTCCTGTGGACGTGGAACGACCTGCTCGTCGCGCTGACGTTCGGTCGCGACACGCAGCCGATCACCGTCGCGGTGTTCACCCAGCTGCGCCAGTTCAGCGGCAACATCGAGCTGATCGCGCCGGCGTCGTTCCTGTCGCTGGCGATCCCGCTGGCCGTGTTCCTGGCCTTCCAGCGCTACTTCGCGCAGGGCCTGCTGGCCGGCTCGGTCAAGTGAGGAGCTTGCGGACGCGCTTCGCCGACGCGACGCCGTTCGTCTTGATTCCCGGCGCGAGCTGTGCGACGCGGAGCTCCTCGATGGCCCAGCGCGCCTCGACGAGCGTGGCCGGCCGGGGCTGACCCTTCGGGATCGCGGTGACCACGGCGCGGTACTCGGCCTCGATCTCCGCGATCGCGGTCATCCGGTCGCGGTCCGAGGTCGCGCTGTCGGGCAGGCGCTCCAGCCGGCGGGCGGCGCCCTTGAGGTAGCGCACGACGTCGGGCAGCCGGTCCGCGCCGGTCACCGTGAGGCAGCCGGGGAAGACGAGCGTGCCGACCTGGCGGTGGACGTCCTGGCGGATGTCGGCGAGCGCCGCGGCTGAGCGCTCGTCGAGCATGCGCTGGACCTCGCGGTCCGCATCGAGGATCGCGACGAGCCAGTCGACGACCTGGGCGACCGCGGGGAGGAGCCGCGCGCCCACGTGCACGCGCAACACGGCGTACGCCTCGGCGCCCCACGCCGGCCCGCCGCCGTGGGCGATGAGCGCGTCGATCGCGCAGGCGGTCGCGTCGTCGAGCACCGCGCTGAGCGTGCCGTGGGGCGCCCCGGCGAGCGTGAGCTGCTTGGCGCTGCTCAGGCCCTTCGTCACCTGCTTGGCGGGCGAGGGCAGTTCGAGCAGCAGCAGCCGGCGGACCGCACGCAGCTGCGCGGCGTCGGCGGCCGGCTTGGACTCGAAGACGCGCACGCCGACCGTCGTGCCTTCGTCGACCATCGCCGGGTAGGCCTGCATGCCGCGGAGCTCGACACTGCGTGGCGGGTCCTCGTCCGGCCAGCTCGTCAGGCCTGTCCGCTCGACGTCGAGCGTGACCGTGGTGAGCTCTTCGCGCAGCTTCGGCGTGAGCCGCTCGCGAACGGCGTCGAGGTTCTTGTCCTGGTCGAGCACCACGCCCTCGCGGTCCTCGACGCGGAAGGTCACCCGCAGGTGCGGGGGCAGACCGGCGAAGTCCCAGGTCTTCGGCGAGACGCGCTCGCCCCGGACCGCCACCAGCGCCTTGCTCAGCGCGGTCCGCAGCGGTGCGCCGCGGGCGCCGAGCTGCTCGAGGACCTCGACGGCCGTGTCCGGCACGGGCGCGAGCGTCCGGCGCTGCTCCTTCGGCAGCGCACGCAGCAGCGCTGTGACGAGCTCCAAGCGCATCGCGGGCACGAGCCACTCGAACCCGTCGGGTCGCAGCCGCGCGAGGTCGTCGAGCGGGACGTGCACGGTGATCCCGTCGTCGACCGCGCCCGGCTCGAAGCGGTAGGTCAGCGCCAGTTCGACATCGCCCTGCCGCCAGCGCGAGGGGCGGCCACCGGCATCCAGCGACGCCGCGACCTCGGGCCGGATGAGCAGCGGCCCGGTGAAGGTCAGGAGGTCCGGCGTGGCGCGCCGCGCCGTCTTCCACCACTTGTCGAACTCGCGTCCGGACGTGACGTCGGCGGGAACCCGCTCGTCGAAGAACGCGAAGATCGTGTCGTCGTCGACGAGCAGGTCGCGGCGGCGCAGGCGATCCTCGAGCGCCTCGATCTCGCGCAGGATCCGGTCGTTCTCCTCGGCGAACGCGTGGTGCGTCGACCAGTCCCGTTCGATCAGCGCCTTGCGGATGAAGATCTCGCGCGCGGCGACCGGGTCGATCCGCCCGTAGGAGACGCGGCGGCCCGGGACGATCGGCAGCCCGTAGAGCGTGACGCGCTCGGTGCCGATGGTCTGGCCGCCCTGCGCGTCCCAGCGCGGCTCGTCGTAGGTGCGCTTGGCGAGGTGCTCGGCGAGCGGCTCGATCCACTGCGGTTCGATCTTCGCGGCCGTGCGCGCGAACAGCCGCGAGGTCTCCACGAGCTCGGCGGCCATGAGCCAGTTGGGCTGCTTCTTGGCCAGGACCGATCCGGGGAAGAGGGAGAACCGCGCGTTGCGCGCGCCGAGATACTCGCGGCGCTGCACGTCGCGTAGGCCGACGTGTGAGAGCAGACCCGACAGCAGCGCGCGATGGATGTCGTCGGGCTCGGCGGGCGTCTGGTTGCGCTTGACGCCGACCTCCTTGGCGGCCCGCCGCAGCTGCGAGACGAGGTCCTGCCACTCGCGGATGCGCAGGTAGTGCAGGTACTCCTTGCGGCAGCGGCGCCGGAACGCGCTGCCCGACAGCTCGTCCTGCTGCTCGCCAACGTAGCGCCAGAGGTTGAGGTAGGCGAGGAAGTCCGAGCGCTCGTCGGCGAAGCGCGCGTGCTGCTCGTCGGCGGCCTGCCGGTGGTCGGCCGGGCGCTCGCGGGGGTCCTGGATGGACAGCCCGGCGGCGATGATCATGACCTCCTCGGCACAGCCGCGGCGCTCGGCCTCGAGCACCATCCGGCCGAGCCGCGGGTCGACGGGCAGCCGGGCAAGCTTGCGCCCCAGCCCGGTCAGCTGGGCGGACGCATCGAGCGCGCCGAGCTCGGTGAGCAGGAGCACGCCGTCGCGCACCTGGCGCGCGTCGGGCGGCTCCATGAACGGGAAGTCCTCGACCCGCCCGAGGCCGGCGGCCGCCGTCTGCAGGATCACCGCGGCGAGGCTCGTGCGCAGGATCTCGGGGTCGGTGAACTCTGGGCGCTCGGCGAAGTCGTCCTCGGAGTACAACCGGATCGCGATGCCGTCGGAGGTGCGCCCGCACCGCCCGGAACGCTGGTTCGCCGACGCCTGGCTGATGGGCTCGATCGGCAGGCGCTGGACCTTCAGACGCGCGCTGTAACGGCTGATCCGCGCGGTGCCCGGATCGACGACGTACTTGATGCCGGGCACCGTCAGCGAGGTCTCCGCGACGTTCGTGGCGAGCACGACCCGCTGCTTGGTGTGCGCCTGGAAGACCTTCTGCTGCTCGGCGCTGCTCAGTCGCGCGTACAGGGGGAGGATGTCGAGCTTCTCGCCGAACCGGCCGCGCAGCGCGTCGGCGGTGTCGCGGATCTCGCGCTCGCCGGAGAGGAAGACCAGGACATCCCCCCGCCCGGCCTTCTGGAGCTCCTTGACCGCGTCGCCGATCGCGGTGATCTGGTCGCGTTCGACAGGCGCCTCCTCGCCGTCTGCGGGATCGAGCTCGACCGGGCGGTACCGGACCTCGACCGGATACGTGCGGCCCGAGACCTCCACGATCGGCGCGTCGTCGAAGTGCCGGCTGAACTGCTCCGGGTCGATCGTTGCGCTCGTGACGATGACCTTCAGGTCAGGCCGCTGGGGGAGGATCCGCTTGAGGTAGCCGAGTAGGAAATCGATGTTCAGGCTGCGCTCGTGGGCCTCATCGACGATGATCGTGTCGTAGCGGCGCAGCAGTGGATCGCGGTCGGTCTGCGCGAGCAGCAGGCCGTCGGTCATCAGCTGGATCAGCGTGTCGTCGCGGGTGCGGTCCTGGAAGCGGATCGCGTAGCCGACGGTGCTGCCCAGCGGGACCTGCAGCTCGTCGGCGATGCGGTCGGCGACGGTGCGGGCGGCGAGTCGGCGCGGCTGCGTGTGGCCGATCGTCCCGCGGATCCCGCGGCCGAGCTCGAGGCACATCTTCGGCAGCTGGGTGGTCTTGCCCGAGCCGGTCTCGCCGGCGACGATCGTCACCTGGTTGGCCTCGATGATCTCGAGGAGGTCGGCGCGCCGGGCGCTCACGGGGAGGTCGGGGTAGGTGATCGCCGGGACGGCCGCCCGACGCTGGGCGACGAGCGCTTCCGCGGACGCGATCGCGGCCTCGAGCTTCGTCAGCGCGGTGTCGTCGCCCCGGGCCCGCTTCAACTGCCGGGCGAGGCGGTGCTCATCACGGAGCGTGAGCGCGTGGAGCCGGTCTCGGATGTCGCCGGCGGCTGGATGATCGGCGGCGGGCGGCACGGGGTTCGAGGATAGGTCGGTACGTCCACGGGGTTTGGTCAGGACATCAGATGCTCAGTACTCTCTCGCGTCTTGTCCGCGAGCAGCGCATCGCCCGTCGGCCTCATCGGTCGCGTGTCCCGCCAGGGGGCGATCCGTCCGGGTCGCACCGGCGAGGTGCTGATCGAGATCCGCGGCGGCGTCGAGTCGTTCCTCGCGCAGGACGTCGACGGCGGGGCGATCGAAGCGGACGAGGAGATCGTCGTGGTGGAGCAGACCGCGCCGCGCACGGTCCTCGTCACCCGGCTGTACGAGCGGCCAGAACCGATTCCGGAGACCCAGACCGAATGAGCCCGAGCCCTGTCCTGATCGCCATCGCCGTCGCGGTGGTCGTGATCCCGATCCTCCTGGTGATCCTGTTCAAGACGCTGTGGAAGGTCCCCAACGCGGACGAGGCGCTGATCGTGACGGGCTTCGGGGTCAAGAGCGCGCCCGCGTCACGCGCCGAGATCGATCTCGGCCCCGACGGCCAGCCCACGGCCGCGGGCGCGGCGAACGCCAAGACGTTCAAGATCATCACCGGCGGCGGCACGTTCGTCATCCCGGTCCTCCAGAAGGCCCAGTACCTCTCGCTCCGCGCCGACTCGGCCGAGCTTGAGGTCAGCGGCGGCGTCGACAAGCAGAAGATTCCCGTCGGCGTCCGCGGCGTCGCGGTCTTCAAGGTCGGCGACGACGACCAGTCGATCACCAACGCCGCGACCCGCTTCCTCGACGATCAGCAGGGCCAGGGCGGTCAGATGCATCACCTGGTCAAGGAGATCTTCCACGGCCACCTGCGCTCGATCATCGGCGGGCTCAGCGTCGAGGACCTCATCGCCAACCGCAACGAGCTGGCACAGGAGACCCGCGACGCGTCAGTGCAGGAGATGCAGAAGCTCGGCCTGGTCGTCGATTCGCTGCAGATCCAGGACATCGTCGACCCCAGCGGCTACATCAAGGCGCTCGGCGAACCGCGCGCCGCAGAGGTCCAGATGCAGGCTCGCATCGCGCAGGCGAACGCCGACCGGGAAGCAACCGAGCGTGAGCAGGAGGCGCAGGCCCTGAAGGCGGCCGCCGAGCGCAACACGGCGATCAAGATGGCCGAGTACCAGGCCGAGCGGGACCGGGCCGCGGCGATCTCGGCGCAGTCCGGACCGCTGGCGGATGCCGAGGCCCGCAAGCAGGTCGTCGTCGAGGAGACGGCAGTGGCGAACCTCGAGGCCGAGCGCGAGGAGAAGCGGCTCGACACGCAGGTCCGCAAGCCGGCCGACGCCGAGGCGTACCGCCAGCGTGTTGAGGCCGAGGGCCAGCGTGCCGCGCGCGTGGAGCTCGCGCAGGCCGGCAAGACCGAGGTCGAGCTGAAGGCCGAGGCCGACGCGCGGCGCGTCGAGCTCGCCGCGACGGCGACGGCCAAGGAGACCCGCGAGGTCGGCGAGGCCGAGGCCGCCGCGACGCAGGCCAAGGGCGAGGCCGACGGCGCGTCGATCCGCGCCAAGGGCCTGGCGGAGGCCGAGGCGATCGCCAAGCGGGCCGAGGCCCTGGAGAAGGAGTCCGAGGCGGTCATCGGCCAGCAGATCGCCGAGCAGCTGCCCGAGATCGTCCGCGCCGCGTCGGAGGCGTTCAGCCACGTGGACAACCTCACGGTGCTCAACGGCGCGCAGGGCATCGGCGAGATCATGAATCAGGTCATCGGACAGGCGGGGCCGGCGCTGGATCTCGCCAAGCAGACCCTCGGCGTCTCGGGCAACGGCAAAGTCACCTCGCCTGCCGAGGACGAGAGCTAACGGGGCGCTTCGCCCTTCGCGGCCCGGTGGGCCAGGACCGCCTCGCGCTCGGCGAGGCGGTTGCTGCGTCGCAGCTGCGCCTCGCGCTCACGGCGCAGGTCGTTCTGCGACTGCGGCTCGAGCTGCGGGATCGGTGTCGGCTTGCCCTGCTCGTCGAGGGCGACCATCGTGAGGTAGGCCGTGTTGGTGTGGCGCACCTCGCCCGTGCGGACGTCCTCGGCCTCGACGCGGACGCCGACCTCCATCGAGGTGGTCCAGGCCGCGTTCACGCGCGACTGGAACGTGACGAGATCCCCGATGTTGATGGGGAAGAGGAAGGTCATGCGGTCGACCGCGGCCGTGACGATGCGGTGCCGGCTATGGCGCAGTGCGGCGAGCCCGGCAGCCTCGTCGACGAGCTTCATGATCGTCCCGCCGTGGATGAACCCTGCGGCGTTCGCGTCGCCAACGCCCATCCAGTGGGCGAGCGTGGAGGAGCTGTCCGCGGGGGAGGCCATAGCGTCGAGGCTAGGGCAGCAGCTTCCCGGGATTGAGCACACCCGTGGGGTCGAGATGCGCCTTCACGGCGCGTAGCAGCGCGACGCCCGCATCCCCGAGCTCGGCGGTCATCCACGGCGCGTGGTCTGCGCCGACGGCGTGGTGGTGGGTGATCGTCGCCCGCGCCTGCGCGAGCGCGTCGGTCGCGGCGCGCTTGGCTACCTGCCACTGCCCGATCGGATCGTCGGCGTCCTGCCGCGCGAGCACCGAGAAATACAGCGAGGCGCCTGCGGGGTAGACGTGCGACAGGTGGCAGGCCACGACCGGCGTCGCCCCGTCGAGCGCGCCGCGGACCCGCTCGCCGACCGTGGCTTGCAGGGCCTCGAGATCGCGCCAGCGCACCGCGGTCTCCAGGGTCTCGACCAGGAGCCCGGCGCCGAGGAGCTCATCGCGCAGCCGCGGCGCGCGGAACCGCCCGTGGCGCCAGGACTCTGCCGCCTCTTCACCCAGCGACACGGCCCCGGCAGCGCGCAGGAACGCAGTGGTGGCGTCTGCGCGGCGCGCGACGTCGTCGGCCGCGCCCTCCCAGCCGACGAGCATCAGGCATCCGTCCCCGGCCGCTTCACCCGCGGTGGCCACGCCGAGCGCGGTCTCGGTCTCGTCGGAGAGCCGCAACAGGTCCGGGCGCGGTCCGTCCTGACCGATTGCCCGCACGAGGGCGACCCCCTCGGAGAAGCTCGCCACCCGCCAGCCCTCGTGGCGGCGCACCTTCGGAAGCGGTCTCACGCGCACGGTGACCTCCGTGATCACGCCGAATGCGCCCTCCGAGCCGAGCATCAGCTGCTTGAGGTCCGGGCCGGCCGCCGTGCCCGGGGCACGGCCGAGGTCGAGCACGCCGGCGGGGGTGACGGCACGCAGGTGCTCGACGAGTGCATCGAAGCGGCCCCAGCCGGTCGAGAGCTGACCCGAGGAGCGGGTCGCCGCGTATCCGCCGATGGTCGCGCGCTCGAAGCTCTGCGGGACGTGGCCCAGCGTGAACCCGTGCTCGGCGAGGAGCGCCTCGGCGCGGGGTCCGGTCACGCCGGCCTGCAGCGTCGCGGTCCGTGAGATGTCGTCGACCTCGACGAGCGCGTCCAGCCGCGCGAGGTCGAGCGCGACCACCGCGGCGAAGCGGGCGCGGACGGGGGACACGCCACCCACGACGGAGGTCCCGCCACCGAACGGCACGAGCGCGATTCCGTGCTGCACGCAGACGGCGCTGACTGCGGCGATCCCCGCCTCGTCGGCGGGGACGACCACCGCGTCGGGCGCCGCGAGCTCCGCACCCGTGCGGCGGCGGACGAGGTCGAGGTAGGACATCCCGTTCGCGTGGCCGGATCGCGCGGCGTCGTCGAGCAGCACGTGCTCGGCGCCCACGGCGTCGATCAACGCGGCGCGCGCGTCGTCGGCGAGCCGGCTTGGCGTGACCACCGGGACGGGCGGGGCGGTGGCGCCGTCGGGATCGATGGAGAAGACCTGCGCGAGCAGCGCACGGACCCGCGGCGTGACCAGCGGCTCGGCGGGCGGCGCCGCCCAGGCGGAAGCGGGGTCGTCGGGGAGCGTGAAGTCCATACGAGACGATGTTACAGTCTGCGCCCAGATGTCACATCGCTCCTCACACCTGAACGCCACGCAGCGCGCCGACGCGCTGACGGAGCTGCGCGACGGCGAGGCGCTCGACGTCCTCGTCATCGGTGGGGGCATCACCGGCGCCGGCGCCGCCCTCGACGCGGCCTCGCGCGGTCTGCGGGTCGGCCTGATCGAGCGGCGGGACCTCGCGTGGGGGACGAGCCGGTGGAGCTCGAAGCTCATCCACGGCGGGCTGCGCTACCTCGCCGGCGGCCACGTCGGGATCGCGATGGAGAGCGCCCGCGAGCGCGGGGTCCTGCTCGAGCGCACTGCGCCGCACCTGGTCCGCCCGCTGCGCCAGGTGATCCCGCTCACGCCGGTCGTCCCGCGCGGGATCGAGCGGCGCGCGGCCGTCGGCCTGCACCTCGGCGATGGGCTGCGCCGCGCCGCCGGCACGTCGTCGCGCGAGCTGCCCCGGGTGCGTCACGTCGACGCCTCCGCCATGCGCGACATCGCCCCGGGTGTGCGCCGCGGCGGGCTCCGCGGCGGCCTGGTGGCCTGGGACGCGCAGGTCGAGGACGACGCGCGTCTGGTCGTCGCCATCGCGCGGACCGCGGCCGCCCACGGCGCGCAGGTCGCGACGCACTGCGGCGCGGTCGAGGCCCGGCCCGGCGGCGCGACGGTGCGCGACGAGCGCACGGGGGAGACCTTCGACGTCCGTGCCCGTGCCGTGATCAACGCCACGGGCGTCTGGACCCCGGAGCTCACGCCCGGTCTCCAGGTCCGTCCGAGCCGCGGCAGTCACCTGGTGGTCTCGCTCGCGCGGCTTGGTGGCCTCGCCGGCATCCTCAGTGTTCCCGTGCCCGGGGATCCCACCCGCTTCGTGTTCGCGATCCCGCAGCGGTCGGGCCTCGCGTACGTCGGCATCACCGACGAGCCGATCACCGGCCCGCTGCCCGACGTGCCGCAGGCTCCGGACCACGACGTCGCGTTCCTGCTCGAGACGCTGTCCTCCGCGCTCGAGGAGCCGCTGACCGACGCCGACGTGCTCGGGACCTACGCGGGCTTCCGTCCGCTCGTCGAGGGCGACGGCGACACCCGCACCGCGGACCTGTCACGGGAGCACGTCGTGCAGACGGGCACCGGCGGGTTGGTCACCGTCGTCGGCGGGAAACTGACGACCTACCGGCAGATGGCCGAGGACGCCGTGGACGCCGCGGTCGCCGCGGGCGGGCTGGTCGCGCGACTCTGCAGGACGACCGACGTCCCACTCGTCGGCGCGGCCCCGCGCCCCGCGCTCGCGGCCGTTCCGGCACCCGCGCGGCTCGTCGATCGCCACGGCATCGAGGCGCCCGACGTGCTGGCCCTCGCGGACGGCGACCCGGAGCTGCTCGCGCCCCTGGCGCCTGGGCTCGACGTGCTGCGAGCCGAAGTCATCCACGCCGTGCGGGCGGAGGGCGCGCTCGACGCCGACGACGTCCTGGACCGCCGCACCCGGATCGGGCTTGTCCCGGCCCGGCGCGAGCAGGTCCTGCCCGCCGTCGAGGCGCTCGTCGCCGCCAGCCGCGAGGCGCGGGTCGGATGACCGACGTCACGACGCAGGCGATCCTCGACGCCACCCGCTCGTCGGTCCTCGACTTCGGCGTCCGCCGCACGACCCTCACGGACATCGCGCGGCGCGCGGGGGTGAGCCGGATGACGGTCTACCGGCGCTACCCGGACGTCGACGCCGTCCTGCGCGACCTCATGACGCGCGAGTTCGGCGCCACGCTGGAGGAGACGGCGCTGGCCGCACAGGCGGCGGGCAACGATGGGCGTGAGCGCATCTCCCGCCAGGTCGTCGCCGGGGTCGGCGCGCTGCGCGCGCACCCGCTGCTGCGCAAGGTCGTCGAGGCCGAGCCCGAGCTGCTGCTGCCCTACGTGCTCGGCCACCTGGGCGCGTCGCAGCGCCACGCGCTCGTGCTCCTCACGGCGGCCGTCGCGGCCGGTCAGGCCGACGGATCGGTGCGCGAAGGCGACCCCGAGCGGATCGCCCGGAGCCTCCTGCTCGTCGCCCAGTCGTTCCTGTTCTCCGACGAGCAGGCCGGGCTCGACGCCGAGCTCGAGCGGATCGCCGACGGCATCCTCTCCGCCTGAGTGCGGATGTCGGCCGCGCGGCCGAATACCCACTCGTGAGCACGATTTCCCCAGCCCCGCCGCAGCGGGCGAGCCTGCGCGCCCGGCTCCGGTACCGATTCGACACCTCGATGGCCCGCGGGCCATCCGCGCTGATCGGGTACCTGGGCCTGGCGACGGTCGTGCTGGTCGTGCTCTTCGGCGTGATCGTCGTGCTCGCGAGCCTCGGGCCGACCGAGAACGCCACGCATGCCCTCTACAACGCGCTGCTGCACGTCATCGACGCCGGCACCATCGGCGGGGACGACACGAGCAGCCCGGCCTTCATCGGCCTCCAGCTGCTCCTGACGTTCGGCGGCATCATCATCTTCAGCGCCTTCATCGGCGTGCTCGCGACGAGCGTCGACGCGCAGCTCCAAGAGCTGCGCAAGGGCCGCTCGCTCGTCCTCGAGCGGGATCACACGCTGATTCTGGGCTGGTCGGACACGATCTTCACGGTCCTCTCCGAGCTCGCGATCGCCAACGAGAACGAGCGCAACCCGTCCATCGTCATCCTGGCCGAGCAGGACAAGGTCGAGATGGAGGACGCGATCCGGGACAAGGTCGACGACCTGCGAGGCACCCGCGTGATCTGCCGGACGGGCAGCTCGATCGACCTGCGGGATCTGGCGATCGCCAACCCGCAGGAGGCGCGCTCGATCATCGTCCTCTCCCCGGATGAGCCGGAGCCGGATGCGAGCGTCATCAAGACGATCCTCGCCCTCACCCGCGGCCCAGGCCGGCGCGAGGAGCCGTACCACATCGTCGCCGAGATCCAGGACGCGAAGAACCTCGAGGCGGCGCGGCTCGTGGCCGGGGACGAGGCCGTCCTCGTCGACAAGAGCGAGACGATCGCGCGGATCATCGTGCAGACCGCCCGGCAGTCCGGAGCGGCCGCCGTCTACACCGAGCTCCTCGACTTCGACGGCGACGAGGTCTACTTTCACCAAGACCCGTCGCTCGTCGGCAAGACGTACGGCGAGGCGCTGCTCGCCTACGAGAACTGCGCCGTCATCGGCATCCACGGCGCCAACGGCAGCAGCGGGCTGAATCCGCCGGTCGACACCGTGCTTCCCGACGGTGCGTCGATCATCGCGATCGCCGAAGACGATTCGCACCTGGCCTCGGCGACCGCGGCCGTCGGCGTCGTCGACCACGCAGCGATCGTCGACGGCGCGGCGATCGCTCCGGTCCCGACGCACGCGCTCATCCTCGGCATCAACAGCCGCACCCCGACCGTGATCGGCGAGCTCGACGAGTACGTCGAGGCCGGCTCGACCGTGCTGGTCGTCGCCGACCGCGATGTCGACGGCGAGGAGCTGCGCGCGAAGATCGGGCCGCTGCAGCACCTGACCGTCGACGTCCAGCGGGGCCCGACCACGGAGCGGGCGACGCTCGACGCACTCGACGTCCCGCGCTTCGACCACACGATCGTCATGTGCTACTCCGACGACCTCGATCCGCAGCGTGCCGACGCGCGGACGCTGGTCACCCTGCTGCACCTGCGCGACATCGCCGACAAGACCGGCCGCAGCTGCGCGGTCGTCAGCGAGATGCTCGACGACCGCAACCGCGAGCTCGCCCAGGTCACGAAGGTCGACGACGTCATCGTCAGCGACCAGGTCATCAGCCTGCTGCTCACGCAGATCTCCGAGAACCGGCACCTGTCAGACGTGTTCACCGAGCTCTTCAACGCCGAGGGGTCAGAGGTCTACCTCCGTGCGGCTGAGGCCTACGTCGCGCCCGGCGCCACCACGACGTTCGCCACGTTCGTCGCCGCGGCCGCCGGCCGGGGCGAGACCGCGATCGGCTACCGCCACGCCGAGCGCGGCAACGGCGCCCCGGCAGATGGCGTGCTGGTCAACCCCTTGAAGTCCCTGTCCCTGACGGTGCGCCCCGGCGACCGTCTCATCGTCCTCGCGGAGTCCTGAATCTGATGCTCATCGCCGGTGCCGTCCTGCTCGTGGCGGCCATCGCCGCCTGGTTCTATGCCCGGCACGAACGCAAGAAGGAACGTCGCGCGGTCGCCACGGAGACCGTGACCTGCGCCGACGCGTCCGCGCTTGCGAAGAGCGTCGCCGACGAGGTCGGGGGCGGGAACTTCCACCAGCGCTGCGAGATCGTGGGCGCGGCGACGGCGGTCGACGGCGGGGTCGAGAAGGCCCCGGAATCCGGCGTCGAGGCCGTCTGGCACCGCACGACCGTCACGCACAAGTACTGGGAGATGGAGTCCTCGACGACCGACGGCAAGACCACGCGTCGCCGGGTCGAGCGCGAGGAGACCGTCTCGGACGAGACCTCGGAGGTGCCGTTCGCCGTCACCGACGCGACCGGCAGTGTCCGGGTCGTGCCGTCCGCCGCGGACATCGACCGGCCCGAGCAGGTGGCCGACCGCTTCGAGCGTGGGGAATCGATGGACAGCGGAGGGATCCTGGGCGCGCTGCTGCGCTCGGGTTCGGACTCGGGCACGGTCGGCTTCCAGCACGAGGAGTGGGCGATCCGCCCGGGCACGCAGCTCTACGTCCAGGGTGAGCTGTCCGACCGCGACGGCGAGCTGACCTTCGATGAGCCGAAGGACAAGGGGTCGTTCCTCGTCTCGACCCGCTCGGAGGAGGAGCTCGTCGCGGGTCACCGGCGCAATGCCCGGTTCGCGACGATCGCGTGGGTGGTCGCGCTGGTGCTGGGCATCGTCCTCCTCGGTGCGGGCGTGGCCACGGCCGCGACGGTCCCGGCGTCGGTGCCCACGGCCACGCTCGCGACGACGACGCAGGCCACGGTCGTCGGCGCTGCTGTGGGCTACACGGCCTGGAGCGAGGCGACCCCCGCGGGCTTCGCGCTGGTCGTCTCCTCGCCGGAGGGGATCGTCACGCGGCCGGCCGTCCCGACCCGCAAGGTCCCGTTCGATCTCGACCTCGGCGTCGGCGCCGCCGGCCCGGTCGCCGCGTACTCCCGCTGCGCGGTCGAGCCGCAGCGCATCGGCGGCGCGAACGCCACGGCTCCGAACTACGCGACCGGCCGCGGCTGCCGCCTGTACACGTTCGATCTGAAGACCGGCGCCGAGCGCAAGCTGGCGAAGACCGCGGGCACGACATCGGAGGTCCTGCCATCGGTCTCCGGGAACAAGGTCGCGTTCGTCGCGGTCAAGGCGAACCGGACCGCATCGGTCCGCGTCCGCGACACCAAGACGAGGAAGACGGTCGTGGTCGATCGGGGCGTGTGGCGCGCCGGCACCGCATCGGTCGCGGGCGGCCCCGCGTCCCTCGACACCGACGGCACGCACGTCGCCGTCGTGTGGCGTTACGAGGACCGCGAGTTCCACGATTTCAACGCCGTCCTGAACGTCGCTTCGGCGAGCGGCCGCACGAAGGCCCACCAGGTCAGCTACGGCGTCAACAACGACGAATGCAACTACGACAGCGTGCTCGCACCCACCGTCACCGGGGGACGCGTCACGTACCTCGAGACCGACGGCGAAGTCTGGATGGCCGAGCGCGTCTCGGCCTCATCGCCAGGGGCCCAGACGTACGGTCCCGCGGTCTTCGGCGGGGCTCCTGTCGTCGTGACCTCGGCTGCGCAGGACGGCAACCGGCTCGTCGTCGCGCAGACGGCGACCACGCTCGGCCACCCGGCCGGCACGACGACCGTCGCGACCTTCGACGCGACCGCCTACGGCATCGCGCGCCCGCCGGTCCCGTTCACCTGCTGAGGCCTAGTCCTGGCGCCGCGGGTCGAGCGAGAGGTCGGGCACCGGCCGCGTCGTCTGGCTGACGTGGTGGATCTCCACCTCGCTCGGCGCGGCGAGGAGCGCCGTGACCGCATCGCTGTAGCGCCCGTACGCGGCGCTCTCGTAGTGCGCGCTGACGGCGTCCTCGTCGGCCCACGTCATCACCAGGGCGAACGTGTCGGGCGCGCCGATCTCCGCGTACGCCACGGCGCCCAGGTTGCCCGGCGCCGACGTGGTCTCGCGGACGTGATCGGCGAGCAGCGCCGCGAGCTGCTCGGCCTGTCCAGGACGCCCGTGGATCCGCGCGTGCAGGACGACCGTCATCAGGCCTCGGCGCTGCGGCGCGCGACGAGCTCGCGCAGCGCCTCGACGGCTTCGGGCGTCGTCTTGCGGAGCTTCTTGATGTCCCAGCCGGTCAGCGTGATGAGCAGCATCGGCGTCTCGGCGGTGACGGTCGCGTTGCGCTGGCTGCGCTCGAGGACGCCCATCTCGCCGATGACATCACCGGCGCCGAGCTCGGCGATGCGCTCGCCGCCGCGCTCGACCTTGGCCGTGCCCTCCTCGATGGCGAGGAGGTCGTAGGAGTAGTCGCCCTCGCGCACCAGCTCCTTGCCCGCCGGAACCGAGACCTCTGCGGCGAGCGCAGCGATGTGGCCCAGCGCGTCGTCGCCGAGATCGGCGAAGACCGGGATCCGCTTCAGGCGTCCTGCGTCCATTCCTGCTCCTCCACTCGATGACCTCGTCCCATCCTGTCGCATCGGGGCGACGATGCGGGAGAAGTCTCGGCCCGGGCATAGGCCGAATTCCGCGGCAACATCACTCTGAGTGTCGGTGTCGGTGTCGTCTGACGACACGCGACATCAGATGCGTTGTCGCACCTTATGGGCATGACTGCGACTGCGACGACCACGCGCACGCGGGTGCTGCCGACGCCCGAGGACTACGCCGCCCTTTCGCCGCGCCCGGGCTCGCCCGTGTGGAAGGCCTTCAACGACGCGCGGATGCTCGGCACCGCGGGCTACGCGATCATGTTGCAGGTCGCCCACCCGACCGTGGGCGCCGGGGTCCACCAGTACTCGTCCTTCACGAAGGATCCGTGGGGCCGGCTGTTCCGGACGCTCGACTACGTGCACGGCACGGTCTACGGCGGCCCCGAGCTGGCCGGTCAGATCGGCGCGCGCGTGCGCAACATGCACAAGACGATCAAGGGCCCG
The DNA here is from genome assembly GCA_016462625.1 of Solirubrobacteraceae bacterium. The sequence goes on from JAEMSV010000030.1 coordinate 34,926, forward strand.
CTCACCGACGGCAGCGGCGAGCGCTACAGCGCGATGGAGCCGGGCGCGTTCGCCTGGGTCCACGCCACGCTGGCGGTGGGGATCGTCTACGGCAACGAGGACTTCGGCCGCCCGATGAGCGCCGGCGACAAGCAGGCATTCTGGGCCCAGTGGCGCGACGTCGGCCGCCTGATCGGCGTCCGCTACCGCGACCTGCCCGAGGAGTGGACGGACTTCCAGACCTACTTCGACGGCGTTGTCCGGGACGAGTTGGTCTGGACGCCGGCCGTGCCGGAAGTGCTCGACCTGGTCAACGCGCCCACCATCCCGCCGATCCCCGGCCTGCCGCGTGGGGCGTGGAAGGCGCTGAACAAGCCCCTCTCGGCCGGCGTGAACATCGTCATGGCCGGCATGCTGCCCGTCGATCTGCGTGAGCGCCTCGGCATTCGCTACAACCGCGCCGACCAGGCGGCCTACCGGGCCTTCTGCGCGGCGTCGAAGGCGAGCACACCGCTGATCCGCGGTCCGCTGAGCAGCTACGGCGAGTTCTGGGTCCGTGCGCGGGCCAAGCAGCTCGCCCGCGGCGATGTGGCGGGTTCGGCCCAGCACCCGGCAGGCGAGCCGGGCGCCGCCGCGGCCTGAAACGCCAAGGGCCGCCCGGTGGGCGGCCCCGAAGTACCAGGGGGGAGACTCGAACTCCCGACCTCAGCATTATGAGTGCTGCGCTCTAACCGGCTGAGCTACCCTGGCGCGCGCCAGAAAGAGTAGCCGACGCTTCCGAGCGTTCTGCAGCACCTTTCGCGGCTCGGAGGTGTTGCGAACCGCAATGGCCTCCGTATCCTCACGCACCGTGTCCCGGTCACTGTCTCTCGCCACCGCCGTGCTCTGCGCGGCTCTGGTGCTCCTCGGGGGCGCCCATGCCGCGCTCGGGCAGAGCGCCGACCCGTCTGATCCTTCTGCGCCAGGGAATCCGGGCACGCTGGGCGTGCAGTTGAAGGGCAGCACGATCATCCGCCTGGAGAAGAACCTGTTCCAGGCGATCACCGAGGCCGGCGGCAAGGTGCGCGCGGGCAAGCCCGCGAAGGCGACGAAGACCGGCGTCAAGTTCAAGGTCGTCAGTCTCGGCGCCGGCCTGGACGGCGGCTACGTGCTCAAGCACAAGGGCGAGATGCGGATCTCGACGCGGAAGCGCTCCCTCGTCATCAAGAGCCCGGCGGCATCGATCGACATCACGTCCGGCCAGGGCACGCTGACCGCCACGGTCGGCAAGCGCCGGTACATCGCCGCGCGCCTCCAGGTCGACCTCGGCGGGCTGGAGGAGACCGGCAGCGGCATCAACGCCGAGAACATCGTCCTGACGATGACCGAGAAGCTCGCGCTCGACATCAACAAGACGCTCGGGACGGCGTCCTTCCTCGAGGGCTCATCTTTCGGCAAGGCGGACGTCAAGGTCATCACCGAGGAGGAATGACGCTCGTCGCCGTGCCCAACGTGTCCGAAGGACGCGACCTGACGGTCGTCGGTGCGATCGCGGACGCGTTTACGCACGGCCCCGCGCGGGTCCTCGACGTCCACGACGATCCCGACCATCACCGCTCCGTCTTCACGATCGCGGCGCCTCCGGGCTCGCTGGCTCCCGCGCTCGCAGCAGGCGCGCAGGCGACGATCGACCGGATCGACCTGCGGGCCGACCGGGGGACCCATCCGCACGTCGGCGCGCTCGACGTGTGCCCGGTCGTCTACCTCGACGACGCCCGCCGCGGCGCGGCCTGCGCCGAGGCCCTCGCGACCGCCGCCGACCTCGGCGCGCTCGGCATCCCCGTGTTCCTCTATGGCGAGCTGGCCGACGGGCGGACCCGCGCCGAGCTGCGGCGAGGCGGCCCGGCCGAGCTGGCCCGTCGCGTCGCAGACGGCGAGCTCGTGCCCGACTTCGGCCCGAAGGCGATCGACCCCGCGATCGGCGCGACGCTGGTCGCCGCACGGGCGCCGCTCCTGGCCTTCAACCTCGAGCTCGCGCCACCGGCGACCCTCGACGACGCGCGGGCGATCGCGGGAGCGATCCGCGAGGGCGGAGCCCAGGGGCTGCCGGGCGTCCGCGCGCTCGGGCTCACGCTGCCGGCTCGCGGCGGCGTCGCGCAGGTGACCTGCAACGTCGAGGACCACCGGGCCGTCCCGCTCGCCCGCCTGGTTGCCGCGGTGGCCGCGCACACGCGCGTGGCCGAGTGCGAAGTCGTCGGGCTGCCGCCAAGGGCGGCGTTCGACGGATTCCCCGCCGATCTCCCGCTCCGCAACCGGCGGACGCTCGAGGACGCACTGGACGCGTCGACCACTACGCTTTCCTGACAATGGCCCAGACGCGCAAGCGCAGGACGAGCAAGCATCGCGGCAACGCCGCCGGCATGGTGGAGGCGCGCGGTCGGACCGGTCGCAAGCCCACCGAGGACGAGCGCAAGAGCGCCGAAGGCGGGAAGTCGCGTGGGGATCGCTTCGCCCAGCCGCCGACCTGGAAGGGCGCCTTCCAGCGGGCGCTGATCGCCGCGGCGCTGTTCGCCGTCCTGATGCTCGTGTTCTTCAAGCAGGTCTCGCCGGTCCAGATGATCCCGCTGCTCGCGTTCATGCTCTTCGTGTACGTGCCGCTCGGCTACTACACGGACCTCTGGATCTACAACCGGCGCCAGAAGAAGCTCCAGGGAGGCTGACGATGGACGTCCGCATGTTCACGGTGGGGCCGGTGCAGGAGAACACGTTCATCGTGCGGCCCGACGGTGGCGCGCGCGGCGTGATCATCGATCCGGGCGACGAGGCGCCGCGGCTGCTCGCAGCGCTGAACGAGATGGGCGTCGAGCTCGACGCGATCCTGCTCACCCACACGCACTTCGACCACGTCGGCGCCGTCGCCGAGGTCGCGCGCGCGACCGGGGCCGAGGTCTGGTGTCCCGAACTCGAGGTGCCGGTTCTCGCCGACATCAACGCCTTCATGCGGTTCCCCGGTCTCGGGCCGTTCGAGTCCTACGACGCCGACCACACCGTCGCCGGCGGCGAGGAGCTCGAGCTGGGTGGCCTGACGTTCGACGTGCTGTTCACGCCCGGTCACAGCCCGGGCCACGTCACGTACTCGGTCCGCGACGAGAACGCGATGTTCAGCGGCGACGTCCTCTTCCAGGGCTCGGTGGGCCGCACGGACCTGCCCGGCGGCGACTGGCCGACCCTCGCGCGCTCCATCCGGGCACTGCTCGAGCGCGGGGAGGACGAGACGATCGTCTACCCCGGCCACATGGGCGTCACGACGCTCGGGCGCGAGCAGGCGACGAACCCGTTCCTCGCCGACCTCAGCTCCACGACGTAGGTACGGTCGGTCCGTGAGCCGTCTCGGTCTCCTGCGGCCGGACCGCGCGGCGCTGAGCGTCGCGGGCACCGCCGCGGGCATCGTCCGGATCACGGCGACCGAGTGCAGGGAGGTCGCGCTCATCATCGCCGACGACCTGCGGCCCCATGTCGGGCGTGCGGTGCTCGGCGCCGTCGACTTCCTCCTCGCCGCCGCGACCACGCAGGAGGCGCTCCGCCGGATCGTCGCGAGTGACATCGCGCGCGAGGCCGTGGCCGAGGCGGTGCGGGGCCCCGTCGTCGAGGTCCTGCTGGCCGACGGCGTCGCCGAGCAGATCGCGCTGCGGGTCGTCGAAGGGCCCGAGCTGGCACAGATCCTCGACGTGACGCTCGCGAGCGAGTCGATGCAGAGGACGATCGCCGGCGCGCTCGACAGTCCGGGCGTCGAGCGGATCGTCGGCGAGGCGGTCGAGGGCAAGCTCATCGACCAGGTGGTCCGGGCGCTGCTCCAGAGCGAGGAGCTGTGGGTCCTCGTCACCGAGGTGGCCGAGAGCCCGCAGGTGACGGCCGCGCTGTCGCGGCAGACCGCCGGCGTCGCCGACCAGATCACCGACGAGGTCCGCGAGCGCTCGCGCGACGCCGACGACTGGGTCGAGCGCACCGCCCACCGCATGCTGCGCAGGCGCAACAGGACCGGGCAGCCGCCGCGCCCGGCGCTGCCGCCGAGCGCCGAGCCGCCGGAGGGCGTGGCGTGACCGACGCGACCATCCGCGCGGCCCAGCGCGCCGCGGGCGTTGCGGTCACGGGCGTGGCCGACCCGTTGGCGCCCCCGCCGCTGCGCTACGTCGGCCTGGTGACCCGCGTCGTCGCGATGGTCATCGACGCCGCGATCCTCAACATCGTCGCCGTCATCACCGGCGTCAGCGTGTCGCTCGTCCTCGGCATCTTCAACCTCCCCGAGCAGACGACGAAGGTCGTCGCCGCGATCGGGGGCACGGTGTTCGCGCTCTGGGTGGTCGTGTACTTCGTCGGGTTCTGGTGCATCAACGCCCAGACGCTGGGCGACCGGGTGATGGGCTTCCGCGTCCAGCAGTCCGACGGCCGGAGGCTGAAGCCCCGCCGGGCAGTGGTCCGGTTCGGCGGGATGGTCTTGTGCATGATCCCGCTCGGCGCGGGGTTCCTGCCGATCCTGTTCGACGACCGGCGGCGGGGGCTGCACGACCGCCTGGCGCGCAGCGTCGTCCTGGAGGGCAGCGGCGACCGCCCGCACGAGCCGCCGCACGGGCCGGACCTGACGGTGCTCGAGCACGAATAAAGCTGCGGCCCGCGCTGCCGACCATCGCGTCCATGCCCGCTTCGCCCTGCCGCCGCGCGTCCGCTGTTGTCGGATTCGCGAGCCTCCTGCTCTCCCTGTTCGCCCTCGTGAGCCCTGCACATGCGGTGGTCGGAGGCCGCGACGCGACCCTCGGGGACAACCCGTCGATGGTCGGGCTGGTCACCCGCGGGATGACGACGGACTCCTCGCTCTTCTGCGGCGGCACGGCGCTCAGCCCGACCGTCGTCGTCACCGCGGCCCACTGCTTCACGGGCGGGACCAAGGCGGGCCAGGTCGACGTCGTCGCCGGCTCGACCTCGCTGTCCGACCCTGCGATGCAGCGCGCCCAAGCGGCCGAGCTGTTCATCCACCCGAGCTACGACGACCTGCGCACGCTGCACGACGTGGCCATCCTGCGCCTCGCGTCGCCGCTGACCGTGACGGCCGCGGCCGTCGCCGGCTCGGCCGACGAGGCGTTCGGCGCGCCCGGGTCGGTGCTGCGTCTGACCGGCTGGGGCCTGCAGAAGTACAACGACGAGGACAGCCAGCCGGTCGACCTCAAGTACGCCGACATCCCCGTGGTGGCCGGCAGCGTCTGCTCCAAGATCTTCGCCGGCTACACCAACACGTACCAGCTGTGCGGCCAGGCGCCGCGCAACCTGCCGGACTCCTGCCAGGGCGACAGCGGCGGCCCGCTCATCGCCGGTGATGCGACCGCACCGCACCTGATCGGCATCGTGTCCTACGGCTCCGACGCCTGCGGCCGCGCTGGCGACGCCGGGGTTTACGCGCGTGTCAGCTCCGAGCGCGACTGGATCCTCCAGACCGCCGTCCTGCCGAACCCCGACGCGGGCCAGACCGCGCCGGCGCCGCCCCCCGCCAAGGCCACGAAGACCGTCAAGCTGCGGTACGGCCAGATGGCGTGCATCGACGAGGACACGTGCCGCGTCGGCATCCGGGTGTCGGGTTCGGGGGCCTCGCAGGTCGCCGGCATCGCGCTGCGCGTCCGGCGCGGCAAGCAGCGCGGGTACACGTCGCTGACGCGGTATGCGACCGCGAAGAAGGTTGCGCGGGGCGCGTACAAGGCGACGACGAACCTGCCGTTCGGCAAGATCACGCTGACGGCGATCGCGTTCGACAAGGCGGGCAATCAGCTCGGCAAGGCGATCAATGAGCGGGTTGAGGTGTACGCGGAGTAGCTGTTCGGGGCGCTTGTGGTCCGCGCGGGGTGGGATGGGCGGCTTCGCGAGTTCGTCGCGGGTGCCCGCGCTCCGCTTCCGTCCGCGGAGGATCGCTCTGCTTGGTCCCACGTCCCTCCGGGCCGCTCCCGGGAACCGCTCCGCCGCGGACACCCGCGACAACCGCTTGCCGCCCATCCCACCCCGCGCTGCTCTCAGGCCGGGGTATCACGGCGGAGCACCGCCCGGCTGGTGTAGGGGTGGGGTGGTGGGTTCGGACGCCGAGCGTTTGTCGGGGGTATCCATGACGGAGCGGTTCCCGGGAGCGGCCAGCGGGGGTGGGGGATCGCGCACAGCGCGTCTCCGCGGACGGAAGCGGAGCATGGATGCCCACGACGAACTCGCGAAGGCGTCCGAACCCGCCGCCCCACCCCGAACCACCAGCGCACTAGTCTCACGCGGCGGTGGCCGACCGACTGCAAGCACCCCGAGGGACCTACGACGTTCTCCCCGACGATCACGCCGCACGCGCCCCTGTTCTGCGCGTCGCCGCGAAGCTTCTCGAGCGGGCCGGGTACCGCCGGATCGAGACCCCGGTGTTCGAGCAGACCGAGCTGTTCTCGCGCGGGGTCGGGGCGTCGACCGACATCGTGCAGAAGGAGATGTACACCTTCGAGGACGGCGGCGGCCGGTCGTTGACGCTGCGCCCCGAAGGGACCGCGTCGATCTGCCGGTCCTACCTCGAGCACGGCATGCAGAAGCTGCCGCAGCCGGTGAAGCTCTGGTACCACGGGCCCTTCTTCCGGTACGAGCGCGCGCAGGCCGGCCGCTATCGCCAGTTCTGGCAGATCGGCGCGGAGGCGATCGGCAGCGACGCGCCGGCGCTCGACGCCGAGTCGATCGTCCTGCTGGCGACGATCCTGGAAGAGCTGGAGGTCGGTCGCCTGCGGCTGCGGCTCGGGTCCCTCGGCAGCCCGGAGACGCGTGTCGCCTACCGCGAGGAGCTGCAGGCGCATCTGCGCGCGCACGCCGACCAGCTCAGCGACGAGGTCCGCAACCGGATCGACCTCAACCCGCTCCGCGCCTTCGACAGCGATCACCCCGGGACGCAGGACGTCATGAAGAGCGCGCCGCGCCTGCTGGAGCGCCTGAGCACCGAGGACGCCGAGCACTTCGCCGAGGTCCGCGGGCTGCTCGATGCCGTCGAGCTGCCCTACGAGGTCGACCCCACGCTCGTGCGCGGGCTGGACTACTACGCGCGGACCGTGTTCGAGTTCACGAGCGACGACCTCGGCGCGCAGAGCGGCGTCGGCGGCGGCGGGCGCTACGACGGCGTGATCGCCCAGCTGGGCGGGGCGGCGACCCCGGCGGTCGGCTGGGCGGCGGGGGTGGAGCGCAT
>JAEMSV010000269.1 GCA_016462625.1 Solirubrobacteraceae bacterium
TCGGCGAACACCATCGTGCTCATCGCCAGCGCATCGCCCAGCGGCCGGATCGCGACCAGCTGCTCCTTCGAGCGGATCACCACCTTCGCGACGGCGACCTTCTCGGACGCCTGCATCGCGTCGAGCAGCAGCCGGTACGGCTTGGCGCCGCCGGCGCCGGGCGCGAGGTAGTACGGGTGGTCGTAGAAGATCGGATCGATGTCCGACGCCTCGACGAAGTCCTCGATGTCGATGGTCTTCGTCTTCTTCGGATCGAGCGATTCCAGCTCGCCCGGCTCGATCACCACATAGCGGTCCGGGGCCAGCTCGTAGCCCTTGACGATGTCGTCGTAGGGCACCTCGTCGCCCGTGCTCGGGTCGACCCGCTTCTGCTGGATGCGGACACCCGTCTTCCCGTTCAGCTGATGAAAACGGACGCTCTTCCGCTGTACGGCGGAGTACATCTTCACGGGGATGGTGACCAGCCCGAAGCTGATCGCACCGGTCCAGATCGCGCGCGGCATGTGATCAGTATCGCCCGTCAGGCGCGTTCAGGAAACGCGCGCAGGGCGTATTGCGTCCGCTATGCGGCCGCGAACGCGTCGATCGCCTTGTCGCTGAACGCGGGAATGTCGTCGGGCTTGCGGCTCGTGACGAGGCCCTGGTCGACGACGACCTCGCGATCGACCCAGTCGGCGCCAGCGTTGCGCAGGTCCGTCTGGAGCGTCGGCCACGACGTCATCGTGCGGCCGTCTGTCACGCCCGCCTCGATGAGGATCCACGGGCCGTGGCAGATCGAGGCGATCGGGATCTCGCGCTCGGCCACGCCCTTGACGAACGACACCGCATCGTCGTCGCCGCGCAGGAAGTCGCCGTTGGCGACGCCGCCGGGGATCACGAGCCCGTCGTAGTCATCCGCGTTCGCGTCGGCCACGCCCTTCTCGGCGACGAACGTGCCCGACGGGTCCAGGTGGTCGAAGCTCTGGAACTCACCTGCCTTCAGGCCGATGAGCTCGATCTGCCCACCCGCCTCGCGGATCGCGTCGCGTGGGCCCTCCAGCTCAACGCGCTCGACGCCGTCGGTGGCGAGAATCGCGATGGTCTTGCCTTCCAGTGTCTGTGCCATGGAGACCTCCGTTCGGGGGTGGGTCTCCATGGCACTGCCCGGCCCTCGCCGGGAGCGAAACTCGGACAGGGGCGGGCTACTTCTTCGGCAGCGTCTTCGCGACGAGGTCGGCGATGATCCGGTACCCCTCGGTCGTCGCGTGGATGTCGCGGTACTGGCAGTAGAACGACAGCCGGCAGGCTTCTGCGACCGCCGTCGGGATGACCCCGTAGGGCGCCAGCTCGGTGGTCTGCTCCAGCGGCGTGTACGCGCCCGTCGCCGTCGTGACGTCGACGAACTTCCCGTCGACGCCCTCGTACGCCTTCTTCAGCGCGGGGTTCATCAGCGACTTGAAGGCGACGACCGACAGCTTGGCGAGGTCCTGGTTGGGGTTCTCGCCGACCCATGCGCCGAGGATGACGTCGGGGTACGTGATGCCGGTGATCCGGACCTTCGGCCCCGCGGCCGCGCGCAGGCGCTTGACGAGGGCCTTGACGTTCTTCTCGAGCTTCGGGATCGCCTTCCCGACGCAGTCGACGGCGCTCTCCGCCTTTGCGCAGGCCGTGACGTCGTTGCCGCCGATCGACACCGTCACCAGCCCGACCTCATCGCGGTTGGCCTTCAGGAACTTCTCGGCGGCCGCGATCTGCGTACCGGTGAACGTCGGGGCTCCCGGGCCCAGGCACTTCGCGCCGGCCTTGAGCTTCTCCCCGAGGATCGACGTGGTGGTCGCGCCACCGCAGCCGAAGTTCACGAGCTTGAGCTTGTACCCGCGCTTCTTCGCGAGCCCGGGCACCTGATAGGCGAACCCGTTGCGGGTGTTCTTCCCCGTGCCGATACCGGTTGCCTGATACCCGGCGGCGTAGGAGTCACCTAGGGAGACGAGGTACTGGCTCTTGGTGGCCGCATCCGCGGCTGAGGGGATTGCGAGCGCCGCGACGAGGGCAATCGCGCAGAAGACCATGTTTCGGGACATCGATACAGCCTAGGAGGTGTGATGGCCGTCACACGCCACCTGGCGCGGAGCCTCCGGGGCCGGAGGTACGCTCGCGGCATGCTGCGGAGGGTCCAGGCCGCCGCTGGATGGACCGCGATCGCCGCGGTGCTGATGTCCGGGTGCGGCGGAACGGACACGCCCACGCCGGCCCCCAGCGTGGCCTCCGCGAAGCCCGCGAACCCGGACGACCGCGTCGCCCGCGAGGCCATCATCCGCCTCGACGCGTTCCCGGCCGGGTGGTTGCAGGGCGAACGGGGGAAGGGCGGATCAGCCTGCCTCTCCCCTGTGCGGCGCGCCGCATCCGGCACCGCCGCGTCGCCGTCGTTCCGGCACCAGAGCCAGCAGGCGCAGAGCGCCGCGTACGTCTTCCAGACGACGGCTGAGGCCCGGCAGGCGCTCCGCCGGCTGACCAGTGCCCAGACGCGCCGCTGCTACGCCCGCGAGAGCAGCGAGGCCTTCCGAGCGCACACGGACACCGCGTTCCAGCGCGTCCAGGCCCAGGCCCTCGACGTGCGGGGGTTCGGCGCAGAGGGCGGCGGGTCGCGCATGCGCTTCTCCCCGTCGGTACAGAACCACCGCACCGACGTGGTCATCGACCTCGTCGCCCTGCGGGTCGGCCGCGTCGTCGGTCTGGAGCTGCTCTTCGGCTCGCCGCGGCCACTCGATGCGCGCGTCCAGGCGCGCCTCGCCCAGCGGCACGTCGCCCTATTGCGCACGGCCACCGAGGAACCGCCGGCCCCCGCCGCTTAACGACCGAGGGCCCGCACATGGCGGACCCTCGGGAACATCTCTCTGCCAGTCGGGTGACTAGGCAGCGACCTCGCGGAGCGCGGCCACGTCGGGCTCGCGGCTCAGGCGCTCGAGCGCACGGCGCTCGAGCTCGCGGGCGACCTTGACGGGCACGCCCAGCTTCCGAGCGGTCTGCTCGACGCTGTGCTCGCCCTCGCGGCCGGTGCCGAAGCGCAGGTCGAGGACCTGACGCTCGTCC
>JAEMSV010000270.1 GCA_016462625.1 Solirubrobacteraceae bacterium
AGAACGCACCGGCGCTCGCCACGGCGACGCTGGCCAAGAGCTCGGTCAAGCGCGGCGGCAGCCTGCAGGTCGCGTTCCGCCCGACCGAGAGCGGCACGCTGAAGATCGAGGTCCAGTCGCTGACCAAGGGCCGCAAGAAGGGCAAGGCCTGCAAGGCCAAGGCGAAGAAGGGCAAGCGCTGCACGATCGTCAAGACCGTGCGGACCCAGGTCGTCGCCACCAGCGCCGGCGCCGGCAGCGCGAAGGTCGCGCTGAAGGGCCTGAAGGCCGGCCGCTACCAGGTCCGGCTCACGCCGACCGACGGCGCGGGCAACCGCGGAGCGGCGAAGACGATCGCCTTCAAGATTAAGAAGTAACGCCCGGTAAGGGCGCCGTTTCAAATGCCACCGGCCCCGGCCTGGACACGACCGTCCGCAGCGCGATGCGCGTATCGGTCTCCGTGACCCCGCCCTTGGTCTTCAGGGTGCGGATGATCGTGTCCAGCTCGCCGGGGTCGCCGCAGACCACGCGCAGCGCGTAGTCGAAGCGGCCCGTGACGTGGGCGCAATCGGTGATCGCCGCGAGGCTCGTCACCAGGCGCTCGAAACGCTCGCTCGCGTCGGGGGTCGCAAGGCGCACGTCGACCAGCGCGCCGAGGCGCAGGCCGGCGGCGCCGGGGTCGATGATCGCCTGGTAGCCGGCGATGATCCCGCGCTCGCGCAGGCGCTTGACGCGCTCGGCGGTGGCGTTCGCGCTGAGGGCGACGCGCTCCCCCAGCTCGCGAAAGCTCATTCGGGCGTCTTCCACCAGCAGATGGACGATCTCCCTGTCGATCTCGTCGATCGCCGCGCTTTCCACGCTCGCTCCTCGGTTTGACCGCCGATTCCACTGTCGTGCGTAAGGCACAGTAAATGATGCCCCGGCGCCTGGTTGATTGACCGGTTTCCCACCGACCGACCAACCACAGGAGCCCCACCATGCGCCGTCAGCACCTCACCGCTTCAGCCCTCGCCGCCGCCCTCGCCCTGATCGGGGCCAGTACCGCGGACGCCAGCACGTTCTGCGTCCCCGACTACAGCGCGGCGTGCCCGAACAACGGCACGAACATCAAGGCCGTCTCCTTCGAGAACGCCCTGCAGGCGTTCGACTCCGACGGCGTGAAGGACACGATCCGCCTCGCCCCGGTCGTCGTCACCGACACCGAGACGATGTCCACCGACTCCGGCGGGAGCGACCCACTGGAGATCATCGGCGCGAGCACCGGCCAGAGCGTCATCACCTCGAGCTCGACCGCCAACGAGTACGTCCTGAACCTGGAGCCCGGCAGCCGCGATGTGAAGATGCGCGACCTCACGATCCGCCTGCCCGCGAGCTTCCCCTCGGGCCTCGGTGGCGGCGCGCAGGTGCGCAAGGCCACGCTCGAGAACGTCGACGTCGACAGCCAGAACCCCGGCGGGAGCAGCGGCATCGACTTCGTCGGCGGCGGGACCTACCGCGACGGCCGCATGTACGCGTCCAACGGCGGAGAGCTCGGCGACGGCATCGCGACCAACGACGCCGCGGCCGGCACCATGCTCATCGAGCGGGCCACGCTCGAGTCCCCCAGCTGGGGCATCAAGGTCTACGGGCCGGACGTCCCCGTCACGGTGCGCAAGACGACCGTCACCGACGCCGGGGCGTACGGGGTCCGGGTCAGCGAGAACGGCAACGTCGCCATGGAGAACAGCGTCGTGACCTCCAGCACCGGCCACGCGGTCAGCCTCGAGGCCAACTCGACCGGCAGCGCGGCGTTCACCGGCGACCACGTGACGTTTACCGGCAACGCGGCCAGCGGCGACGCGGCCCTCGAGGTCACCGCCACCAGCCAGTCGACCGGCGCGATGCAGGCGACGGCGCTCGTCACGAACGCGATCGTGCGCGGCTTCGCCGAGTCGTGGCACCGCACGGCGCCCGTGAGCGCGAGCAAGGGCAACGCGAACGTGAGCTTTCAGTACTCCAACGTCGCGATGACCGGCACGAGCACCGGCGACGGCTCGGTCAACACCGTGCTCGGCAACATCGACGCGGACCCGAAGTTCCTCGGCTCCGGCGAGCACCCGCTCAAGCTGAAGACCAACTCCCCGTCGGTCGACGCGGGCAACCCGGGCGCAGCAGGCATCACCGAAGACCTCCTCGGCACCAAGCGCCCGCAGGACGGCAACTTCGACGGGACGATTCGCCGCGACCAGGGCGCGTACGAGCTGCCCGAGATCAAGATCTTCCTCCCCGGCGGGGGCGGAAGTGTCGGCCCGGCGCCGGCCGGCGAGACGCCGAGCGGCACGGTGGAGCCGCAGCCGCAGGGCGAGCCCCAGCCGCAGGGAGGGACGCAGACCACCGAGCCGGTCGCGAAGGACACCCTGGCTCCGAAGCTCACCGGCCTGAAGCTCAAGGGCCGCACCGTGCGGTTCACGCTCAACGAGGCGGCGAAGGTGGAGCTGAAGTTCAAGCGAGGCAAGAAGACCGTGACGATCCGGGTCAGCGGCAAGGTCGGGAAGAACGTCGTCACGCTGAAGCGGGCGAAGGTGCGCGCCGCGCGCTGGCGGCTTACCGTGAGCGCCGTCGACACCGCGGGCAACCGCACGCAGCTGAAGGCGCGCAAGCTCACGATCAAGCGCTGACGGCTCGACCAGGTGGCGGGTCGCAGGCTGCGCGACCCGACCACCCGGCGATACCGCAGCGGTGCAGGGCAAACCTAGGATCGACGGGTGAGCATCCGCGTCGCGCTCGAGCACCGGACCGTCTACCGCTACGACCGCGCGGTGCGCCTCGGTCCACAGTCCGTCCGGCTACGGCCGGCGCCGCACTGTCGCACGCCGATCCTGGCGTACTCGCTGAAGGTCGAGCCGGCCGATCACTTCGTCAACTGGCAGCAGGATCCGTTCGGCAACCACCTCGCGCGGCTCGTCATCCCCGAGCCCGCGGAGGCGTTCAGCGTGACCGTCGACCTCGTCGCCGACATGACGGTCATCAACCCGTTCGACTTCTTCGTCGAGGAGAGCGCGAAGACGTGGCCGCTGACCTACGAGCCCGCGCT
>JAEMSV010000112.1 GCA_016462625.1 Solirubrobacteraceae bacterium
ATGGGCAAGGTCACGAAGTTCATCTACGGCCGCGGGAAGCGCGACTGACGGCCATAGGCCTGGCCCTCCTCTCGTCGATCTTCTGGGGGGCTTCGGATTTCCTCGGCGGCTTGAAGAGCCGCAGCTTCGCCGTGCCCGTCGTCCTGCTCGTCACGTACACGACGAGCCTGATCCTGACGGGCATCGGCGTGGTCCTGGTCGGCGATCCGTTCCCCGGCGGGCACGCGTTCTACGGCTTCGCGGCGGGGCTCTGCGGCATCGCCGGGCTCGGCTGCTTCTACCGTGCGCTGGCGCGGGGCACGATGTCGATCGTCGCGCCGATCAGCGCGACCGGGGTCGCGCTGCCCGTGATCGTCGGGCTCGTGCAGGGCGACGAGCCGGGGCCGATGGCCTCCGCGGGCCTGGTGCTCGCGGTCGTCGGCGTCATCCTCGCGTCGCGCGAGTCCGCGCCGGAGGACGGGGTCCAGCCGGAGGCCGGGCGCGGCGAGATCATCGGGCTGTCGCTGGCGGCCGGCCTCGGTTTCGGCGCGTACTTCACGTTCGCGGACCTCGCGTCGGAGGCGTCGGTGAGCTGGGCGCTGTTCCTGAGCCGCGCGATCTCGGCACCCGTGCTGCTCGCGATCGTGGTCGCGGGGGTGGGGGTCGCCGCGGTCCCGCGGACGGCCCCGGCGTTGCTGCCGCTCGTGGCGGTCGGGGTCCTCGACCTGATGGCGAACACGTTCTTCAACATCGCGAGCACGAAGGGCGACCTGTCGGGCGTCGCGGTGGCCGCGGCGCTCTATCCGGTGGTGACCGTGCTGCTCGCCGCGCTCGTCCTGCACGAGCGCGTGCGTGGCAGTCAGGCGGTGGGCGTCATCGCCGCGCTGACCGGCGTCGTGATGATCGCCTCGGGCTGAGGCGGCTCACTGGCGGCCGAGCACGACGTCGATCCCGGCGAGGACCAGGCCGAGCTCTCCGCTCGAGAGACGGCCGATGTGGTCGGCGAGCAGGCGCCGATCGATGGCGGTGATCTGCGAGACGTTGGCCACGGAGTCTTTCGGCAGCCCGGTGCGCCCAGCGGGGAGCACGACGTTGCCCGGCGCGGCGGCGAGCCGCAGGTTGCTCGTGAGCGGCACCACGACGGTGGTGGCGATCCGGCTGGCGTTGAACTCGTCGCCCTGCACCACGGCGACCGGTCTGCGGAACTCCGGGCCAGAGCCGGACGGATCTTCGAGTGACGCCCAGCAGACGTCGCCCTGGCTGATCACCATTCGTTGGTCTCGAGGGTGCGACGGGCGGTGGCTTCGACGAACCCGAGATCCTCGGCGCCGAGTTCGTCGGCCAGTTCGTCGAGGGCCCGGGTGACCTCTCCGGGCTCGCGCCGGGCGACATAGTCCGCGAGCGCCTCGCGGTAGACCTCGCTGCGACTCTTGCCCATTCGGCGGGCGAGCGCGTCGGCCTGGTGGAACAGGTCATCCGGGATCGAGATCGCCGTCTTCATACCAAAAGTATAACCAGCTCGACGGCCTGGCCAGGGATCAGGCAGAGAGCTGCGGGATCCCGATCGTGACCGGCGGTTTCGCCGCATCGACCGCGGCGGCGTGCTCGCCCGCGAAATGCAGGGTGAGCAGGAGCTCGGTCGCCCAGCGGTCGTTGCTCAGCGCGATGGCGGCCCGCTCGGCGGGGTCGGCGAAGCGGTCCAGCCAGGGTGAGTCGCGGACGATCTCCCCGGCCGCCGCGCTCGTGACGACGGTGTCGAACGGGCTGTAGCTCATGTCCGGGGGCGCGGAGCGCAGCCACGCGCCCGGTGGGGCGGTGACGCGCATCCGCGACGCGGTCGCGGTGGGGTGGCGCAGGAGCTCGGGCGCGAGGCGGCCGATCGCGGCGCGGTGGAAGGCGTCGCCCAGCTTGCGGTCGCGCGGGAGGCGCGCGGCGGCGAGCGCCCAGCGGGCGTCGAGGAACGGGGAGGCGACGGGCATCGTGGCCGCTGCGAGGTGGAGCCCGGTGCCGACGAAGCGGCGCACGCGCTGGAGCGCGTAGAAGTGATCGAGGCGGGCGAGCGGGCGGCGTGGGGCCGAGCACGTGGCCGCGAGACGATCGGGGAGCCAGGCGGCGGTGTCGCCGCCTCGCAGCGGGTCGAGGACCCGGATCGGGTCCGCGTGGCGCGCCCGCCCGCGGCGGACCGTCAGCGCGAGCCGGGCGCCGGCGAGCGCCCCGGGGCCGTGGTCGGCGGTCCGGGCGGCGAGGCCGGCGTCGGCGTAGAACGACCGCGCCAGCTCGCCGTTGGCGCCCTTCAGTGCGATCGGCGCGCCGGTGGCGGCGGCACCACCGAGGAGCAGATACGAGTGCCAGTCGCCCGCGAGATAGCCGCCGCCGGTGCGGCGGGTGATCGCCGCGCCGTGGCGCAGGAAGTCGGCGGAGTCGAGCTCGACGACGTGGTGCTCGAGGCCGGTGGCCCGGGCGATCGCAGTGGCGACGCGCCGGTCGCTGCCGTGCTCGGGGCCGGCCGTCCACAGCATCGGGCGCCTCCCGAGGTGCAGCAGCGCCGCCAGGAGGAGGCGGCTGTCCATGCCGGCGGTGAGCGTGAGGAGCGGGTCCCCCGGCATCTCGGCGAGCGCGTCGAGCAGCTGCTGAACGGCGCGCTCGTCTGTGTCCCGCGGCCCGTCGAGCGCGGCGGTCAGCGGGTCCGCGCGCGTCATCGTCACGATCCCGGCGTGCCGGTGCAGGATCGCTCCGGCGGGCATCCGCCGGATGTCGCGGTGCAGCGTCTGCTCGCCGACGAGATGCCGCATCAGCGCGAGCGTGCGGACGGCGTCGTCGTCCCAGCGCCAGGGCAGGCCCGCCTGCTGGGCGACCGCGAAGAGGTCGTCTCCGTGGACGACCGCGCCTACGGCGTCCTGGGTCCAGTAGTACGGGCGGCAGGCCAGGAGCGAGCTGACGATGTAGGTCTCGCCGGGACCGTCCTCGGCGACGGTGAAGTCACCGGGCAGCTCCTCGATCGGCGTTCCTGTGCGGGCGGCGGCGATGAGCTGCGCGCCTGACCAGGGGGACCAACCCACCATGCGGACATCCGAGTCGTGCATTGCATCGAAGGTATCTGTGCAAACGCCGATCGGCGTGAATCCGGTTCAGGCGATCGCCCGGTGGGCCGGGCAGTAGCCTGCGGGCGTGGTGATGATCGGGCACGTCGGCGGCCCGCAGGTCGATGTCTTGCAGCTCGCGCCGCTGCTCGCGGCGGCGGTGATGTACGGCCTGCGCGCCCGCACGCTCTCCGGCGACGGGCGAGCGGTGCCGGTGTGGCGGCAGGCGTCGTGGTACGCCGGGCTGCTGCTGATCGCACTCACGCTCTCCTCGCCGCTTGGCCACCTCGCGGGCGAGCTCTTCGTCGCGCACATGACCGAGCACCTCCTGATCGCCGAGGTCGGCTCGCTTCTGCTCGTGCTGGGGCTGACCGGGCCGGTGTTGGTGCCGATCCTGCGGGTTCCGTGGCTGCGCTGGCTCGAGCGGCTGGCCCAGCCGGTGCCGGCCTTCGTCCTGTGGGCGGCCAACCTCGTGTTCTGGCACCTCGCGGGCCCGCACGAGGCGGCGCTGCGCACCGACGCGATCCACGCGCTGCAGCACATGTGCTTCGTCGGCTTTGCCTTCAACGCCTGGATGGCACTGCTCGGCCCGCTGCCCAAACCGGCGTGGTTCGGCAACTGGGCGAAGCTCGGGTACATCGTGGCGCTGCGGCTGTTCGGCACGCTCGTCGCCAACGTCTTCGTGTGGACCGGTCAGCCGCTGTATGACGCCTACCGACCCGGCGAGCGCTACTGGTCGATCGACCCGCTCTCCGACCAGGTCGCGGCGGGCAGCGTGATGATGGTCGAGGGCTCGATCGTCACGCTCTGCGTGCTCTGCTGGCTGTTCCTGCGGGCCGGGCGTGAAGAGGACGAGGCCACCGCGCTCGACGAGCTGGCGGTCGCGCGCGGCGTGGATCTCCCCGCGGGACGGGCCGCGCGGGCGGTCGCCGCGGGGCGCGGGGACGAGCTGCGCGCCCGCATCGAGAGCCAGGGCTGACGCAGAAGTTCCGCAACAAACGACCCGGCTACGGTGTCTGACTCCTTGTGCGTCTGATTCGCCCTGTCCTCATCACCCTGCTCGCGCTGGGCGCGGTCCTTCTCGGCTTCGCCGCGCCCGCGGCCTTCGCCCGCGCCGACCAGTCCATGACGTTCGAGGCGCCGCGCGATCTGCTCATCGCCGAGCACCGGGACGCCGCGCTGGCCGAGCTCGACTCGCTCGGGGTCAAGAGCCTCCGGGTGATCCTGCGGTGGAAGGACGTCGCGCCGGACGGCGACAGCGCGACGCGGCCGCAGTTCGACGCGACGGATCCGAACGCGTACGGCTGGGGCCAGTACGACGCGCTGTTCGCGGCCGCCAAGGCACGTGGGTGGTCGGTGCTGGTGACGCTGTCCAGCCCGGTCCCCAAGTGGGCGACGGCGGCCAAGCGCGACACCGTCACCCGGCCGAGCGCGGCGGAGTTCCGCCAGTTCGCAACCGCGGTCGGGCGCAAGTACGGCGACCAGATCGACACGTGGTCGGTCTGGAACGAGCCCAACCTGCCGGACTTCCTGCGCCCGCAGATCTCCCGCGGCAAGGCCGTCGGCCCGAGCCTCTACCGCGACCTGTACCTCGCGGGCCGGGCGGGGCTGCACGACGCCGGGCAGACGGGCGACTCGATCCTGTTCGGCGAGACCGCGCCGAAGGGCGGCGCGAACCGCCTGACGCCGATCGGGTTCATCCGCGGCGCGCTCTGCCTCGACAGCAAGTACCGCAAGCGCAGCAGCTGCGCAAAGGTGGCCACGGAGGGCGTCGCCCACCACGCCTACACGACGCGGCAGGGGCCGTCGTTCGTTCCCAAGAACGCCGAGGACGTCACGATCCGGGTCGTCCGGCGGCTCTCGAAGGCGCTCGACCGCGCCGCGAGGGCCGGGGCGATCTCGGCGAACCTTCCGCTCTACCTGACCGAGTTCGGCATTCAGTCGACGCCCGACACGCTGTTCGGCGTGAGCCTGCTGCAACAGAACGAGTACCGCGCGATCAGCGAGCGGATGGCGCGGGAGAACCCGCGCGTCGTCGCGTTCTCCCAGTACCTGCTGCGCGACGATCCCCCGGGCGAGAACGGCAGCCACCCCGGTTTCGAGACCGGCCTGCGGTTCGACAACGGCAAGGCCAAGCCATCACTGGCCGGGTTCCGGGTCCCGCTCGCCGTGCGCAAGCGCAAGGACGGCCAGGTCAGCATCTGGGGCCTCGTGCGCCCGGCGGCCGGCGCGACGACCGCGAAGCTGCAGGTCAGCACGGGCGGGTCCTTCCGGGATCTCCGCGACGTGACGACCGACGCGCGCGGCTCGTTCACGGTGACGTCGCAGGGCGGCTCGAACCGCCGCTGGCGCCTGCGCTGGACCACGCCTGGCGGCAAGGTCTACGTCGGGCCGGCGACGCGCGCCTACGACGGCGTCTGACCGAACGTTCACGTGCCAGGTCGTCGTGCTCTACCGTACGACGACATGTCGCATCAGGTGTGGCTCCTTCGGCACGGCGAGGCCGAACCGCACGACGCTCGGCCCGATCCGGAGCGGCGTCTGACCGAGCGCGGCGCTGAGCAGGCCGCGGCGGCCGGCCGGGCGCTGGTTGCGCTGGGGCTGCCGTTCCAGCACGTGTACACCAGCCCGAAGGTCCGGGCGGCGGAGACCGCGCGGCTTGCGTGCGAGGCCATGGGGATCGAGGCCGAGACGCACAAGCCGCTGACGTCCGAGTTCGGCATCGACGAGCTGCGCGAGCTGCTGCACGTCGTCGGCGATGACCGGCGGATCCTCCTGGTCGGGCACAACCCCGACTTCTCCCAGCTCGTCGGCGATCTGACCGGGGCGAACGTGCGCCTGAAGAAGGGCGCCGTGGCGGGCGTCCGCTACCACGGCGGGAGCGGTGAGCTGCTCACGCTGCTGCAGCCGCGCGAGCTGGCGCGGATCAGCGCGCGGGTTGCGGAGCCGATGGCGCTAGGTGGGTCCGAAGCGCTCGGTGAGGATCCGCTCGGGCGGATAGCCAGCCTCCAGCAGGAGGTCGGCGACGTGGTCGACGAAGCCGGTCGGCCCGCAGATGAACGCGGGCCCCTCGTCGAAGGCGGCGTCGGCGATGTCCTCTGAGGCGATCCGGCGCGGCGCCTCGGGCCAGCCAGGCGGGGCGGCGCGGGTGTAGCGCAGGTTGACGTCGTCGCCGAGCTCTCCGGCGTAGAGCAGGTCGGCGGGGGTCCGGACACTGACGAGCGCGCGGACGGGCGTGTCGGGCGCGGTGCTCCGGATGTGGCGCAGGATGCTCATGAGCGGCACGAAGCCCGAGCCGCCGCCGATGAGCAGGACCGGGGCCTGGCCGCGCCAGACGAAGTAGCCGCCGATCGGGCCGCGCAGCTCGACCTGATCGCCGGCATCGACGACGTCGCAGAGGTACGGCGAGACCTCGCCGTCAGCGAGCCGCTGGATCGTCAGCTCGATCGCGGTGCCGGTGGGGTCGGGCGCCGACGCGGCCGAGTACGAGCGCTCGGCCTGGTAGCCGTCGGGCGCGGTCAGCCGCACGTCGAAGTGCTGGCCCGGCAGGAAGACCATCGGCTCGGGCAGGTGGAACCGCAGGGTGCGCGCCGCTGCCGCCTCCGGCCACGCGGCGACGACCTCGGCGACCTGCCAGGTCGACGGCGACGGCGGCCGGACGGGCTCAGTCACCCGTGTACCGCTCTTCCTTCCACGGGTCGCCGCGGCGGTGGTAGCCGTTGCGTTCCCAGAAGCCCCACTCGTCGTGGTCGAGCAGCTCCAGGCGGGTGACCCACTTGGCGCTCTTCCAGAAGTAGAGGTGCGGGACGAGGAGCCTCGCCGGTCCGCCGTGCTCGCGGGGCAGCGGCGCGTCCTCGTGGGTGTCGGCGATCCACGCTTTGCCGCCGGTGATGTCCTTGAGCGGGAGGTTCGTCGTGTAGCCCTCGTGGGTGTGGGCCAGGACGAAGGTCGCCTCGGGCTTGGGCTGGGCGAGCGTCAGCAGCTCGTCGACGGACACGCCGCTGAAGCTGGTCCCGAGCTTGCTCCACTTCGTCACGCAGTGGATGTCGCCCTCGAACGTGGAACGGGGAAGCGCGCGGAACGCGTTCCAGTCCCACTGGACGGAGTGCTCGACGAGCCCGTCGATCGTGAGCGTCCACTTCTCCGTGTCGACCTTGGGGGTCGGTCCCGCCGTGAGGACCGGGTAGCCGGACTCGTAGTACTGACCTGGCGGGAGGCGGTCCTCCATGCCCTCGGGAGGGCGGCGCTTGCCGAAGAATCCGCGTGAGATGAAGCCGCTCATGTCGGCATCGTACGACCGATGGAGAACGTCGCGGTGAACGTTTCGCCTGGTGGAACGGTCGGGTGCTCGCCGGTACGCAGGGCGTCGGTGGGGGCGGTCATCGGCTCGATGGCGAGGAGCGGTTGGTTCTCGGGCCGGTAGAGCTGGGCGATGGGGTAACCGTGGTCGAACGTGATCGTGGTGGCATTCAGTTCGAACGTGGGTTGTGGGGGCAGTTGCTCGTAGAGGTCATCGAGGGGGTGGGTGCCCAGCGGGGCGCTTCGTGCCGGCTCGGTGGCCTTGGTGTCGGTCGGGATGCCGCGGTCGTCGAGGGCGATGTGGGTCATCGCCGGGGTGGTGAGGACCGTGTCCTCGGTAACGGCGAAGTACGGGTGGAAGCCAAAGCTGATCGGGACCGGGACGTCACCGGTGGCGTGCACGCGCGTAGTGATCGCGAGGGTGGTCTCGGTGAGGGCGATGTCGAGCTCGAGGATGTGCGGGAACGGGAAGCCCGGCAGGTCCTCGAGGTCGGTGCGGGCGCGGAGGCGGTCGGTGGTCGTGTCGGCGACCTCCCAGTGCGGCCAGGCGTGCAGCAATCCGTGGATCGGCAGGCCGTTCGGGTCGAGCCGCACGCGGGGGACGCCGGCGAGGTCGACGTCGCCGTAGGTCGTGTCGCTCAGCCGGTTCGCCCACGGATAGAGCAGTGGGATGCCGAAGGTGGAGCCCTTCTCCACGTACGCGTCGAGCCCACCGCGCTGGCCGAGCAGCTCGACACCTCGGTGGGTCAGCGACGAGCCCACCATCCCCGCGCCCGGCACGAACGTGGCGGTGAGGTCGCCGGCGGTGAGCGTGATGGGCGTCAGATCAGTGATGGGCCCCAAAGTACCGTTCAGTGTCCGATCGACGTCGCTATAGCCACGTCGATCGGACACCCAACGCCGGGCGGGGGTGGTCAGGCCGCCACGAGCTCGGTGTCTTCGTCCAGCGCTTCGCGCAGCAGCTGGCCGTCCTCGTTGGCCGTGTACTGGCCCATGCGCCGGAGGACCGGCGAGTAGGCGTGCACGGTCACCGCGGGGCGCTTGCCCGCGTGGGTCACGCGGTGGATCTCCGCGCCGTCGAACGAGAACGACGCGCCCGCCGCGTGCGTCCCGCCGATCGGGTCGCCGAGCAGCCGCAGCCGCTCCTCGCGCACCGCACCGTCGAGGACCGCCACCGCGCCGCCCGACCCGTCGTGGTCGTGGAAGCCGGTGTCGTGGCCGGGCATCCAACAGATCAGCCACACGCTCACGAAGTCGTCCTGGTGCAGGCGGGTGAACATCCGCTGCTCGGGGTCGTGGGCGACGTGGGGGACCCACAGCTCGGGCTGAGCTGCGATGTCCTGCACGAGCGCCCGGAGCTCCTGGGTCTCCAGGTCGCGGTCGTGCTGCTCGATCATGCGTGGATCTCCTGCTTCACGGCGGCACGGGCGAAGAGCCGCGCCGGGTTGTCGGTGGTCAGTTCACGGCCGCGGGCGCCCTCGGGGATGTACGCGTCGGCGTACGGGGCGTCGGAGCCGAAGATGAGCTGCTGCGCCCCGACCGCGCCCGCAACGGCGGCGAGCGCCAGAGGGCCGTAGCTCGAGGTCTCGTAGAAGACGTGCGGGTCCTCGGCGGCGCTCTTCGCGATCCCCGGGCCCGCGCGCTGGGCGAGCCGCTCGAGGTGCAGCGGGGCGCCGCCGGCCAGGGCGGCGAAAACGACGCGCAGCGAAGGATGCTGCTCGCGGCCCGCGGCCATCCAGGCGTGCCAGGCGGCGTTCAGCGAGGCGGTGTAGTCGACCATCGCGGGCCACCAGGCGCGGGTGTACGGGCCGGTGGTCGGGCGCGCGGGCGTGCGCCACGGCTCGGGGCCGGGGTGAACGAAGAGCGGGGCGCCCCGGCTCGCGAGCCGCTCGAGGACGGGGCCGAGGCGGTCGAGCCCGGCGAGGGTCTCCAGCGCGCCCGACGGCAGGCACAGCCCGACGCGCCCGCGGCGCAGCGCGACGTCCACATCCTCGGGGTCGATCTCGCGCAGCGGCACCGTGCCCCACGCGGAGAAGCGCGGGCCGAGCTCGTCGACCCCGTGGTCGTACGCGTCGATGAGCTCGCGCGCCCTGTCGGGCGGGAGCGCCTCGATGCCGAGCGGCGACGACGGGGCGATGACGATGCGGTCGATCCCCTGCGCGTCGGCCTGCGCGAGGCGGATCTCCGGATCGTCGGGGACCTGCAGCACGAAGCGCGGCTCACCGGGCACGGCGAGGACCCAGTCGGTGTCGACTCGGCGCAGGCGCGGGGGTGAGGCGCGCCTCACGAGGGCGGCGACGAGGGAGTCGGTGAAGAGGTGCTGGTGGAGGTCGGTCGACATCTCTCCCCATAATCTACACAAAGCTAATCGGCTTTAGCCAGATTAGACGAATCGTGCCACGTTCAACCAATTGGTTGATGATCTGCTACCTTCAACCAAATGGTTGAAGGTACGGTCGAGATGGATGCGGTGTTCCACGCGCTCGCCCACGAGGCGCGGCGCGACATCGTCGGCCGGCTCTCCGACGGGGAGCTGACGGTCGGAGAGCTGGCCGAGCCGATGGCGATGTCGCTGGCCGCGGCCTCGAAGCACATCCAGGTGCTCGAGCGCGCCGGGCTGGTGCGGCGCACGGTCGACGGGCGGCGGCACGTCTGCCGCCTGGAGCCGGCGCCGATGAGCTCCGCGGCCGAGTGGATGCGCTCCACGCGCGCCCACTGGGAGTCCCGTCTCGACGCACTCGAAGCGCTGTTCCGCGATCCCGAGGAGGAGTCATGACCAGCATGACCGAGCAGGCCGTCGTCCGTGTTGAGCGCATCATCCCCGCGCCGCCCGAGAAGGTTCTGGGCGCCTGGCTGGAACCCGAGCTGCTGCGCCGCTGGGCGCTGCCGGGCCGCGGGTACGAGGTGATGCGGGCCGAGGTCGACCCCCGGGTCGGTGGCCGGATCGCGGTGTGGCAGACCGACGATTCGGGGATCAGCATCGGCGGGTTCGACAGCGAGATCCTCGAGCTGACCCACGATCGGCTGGTGCTGGGCTGGCGGTTCGTCGGGCCCGAGCGGGAGTTCTTCGCCGAGCACGACTCACTGGTGACGATCACCGTCGCCGAGGCGCCGGGTGGGACGCTGCTCACCCTCGTCCACGAGCGGCTTGACCCGCTGCGCGAGGGGATGCCGGAGGTCTTCTCGGGCGTTCCGGTCGGATGGAACGCCGCGCTGGACCAGCTCGCCGAGGTCTTTTCGCGACGCTAGGCCGCCCGGAGCGTGCGCGGCGCGGCGGGGTCCGGCGTCGGCGCCGCCACCCCGTCGAGCCGCACCTGGTCGCCGCCGCCGGCGCGCGCGGTGGCGAGGGCGGCGTTCGCTCGGGCGGTGGTCTCGGCGAGGTCGAAGCCCGCCGGCCCGGAGCTCGCGACCCCGACCGACACGCTGAGCTGCAGCGCACCCGCCGAGGCGGAGGCCACCGCGCCGCGAAGCCGCTCGGCGACCGCGAACGCCCGGCGCGCATCCGCGCCGACGAGCACGATGGCGAACGCGTCGCCGCCGGTCCGGTACGGCGCCACCAGCGCGGGCGCCGACGTCTCGATGCGGTGGGCGATCTCGCGCAGGACGTCGTCGCCGGCGCGTGCGCCCCAGCGCTCGTTCAGCGCGGTGAAGCCATCGAGGTCCGCGACGACGAGCGCGACCGGCGCGCCGCTGCGCGCGGTGCGGGCGGCGAGCTCGGTGCCGTGCCAGGTCAGGGCCTCTTCGGAGAGGGCGGGCGTGCCGTCGTCGACGACGCGGTGGGCCGGCGTGACGCTCGCCGGGTCAGGCAGCGAAAGGACCGGATGCGCGGGCTCCTGCTCACGCCAGACCAGGAGAAACGACCACCAGGGTTCGGGCTCGGCGACGACCGCACGGCAGGGCGCCAGCAGGCGGGTGCCGCGGCGCTCCTCGGGCGGGGTCACGAGGCCCGTGTGCTCGGCGAAGGCGGCGTTGCGCCCGGCGCGCTTGGCGTGCTGCAGGGCGGCCGTCGCGCGGACGGGCAGCGTCGGGTCGTCCCAGCCCCAGCCGGCGGGGCTGGCGGCGACGCCGACGGACACGGTGATGGGCAGCCCGGCGATCGGGCGGATCGCGACCGAGGCGCGGACGATCTCCGCCAGCTCGGCGCCGGCCGCTTCGTCGCCGCCCGGGAGGGGGATGGCGAACTCGTCGCCGCCCACGCGGTACGGCCAGCAGCGGTGGCGCTCGCACA
>JAEMSV010000113.1 GCA_016462625.1 Solirubrobacteraceae bacterium
TCAAAGAAGTACGGCTCGCGGATCTTCGTGTAGCGCGTGCCGCGGTGCAGGCGCAGCGAGCTGGCGGCGGCTTCGTCGGCCTCGGCCTGGGTGATGTATCCGAGCTCGGCCATTTTGCCCAGCACCTCTGCGCGACGCACGAGCGCGGCCTTCGGATTCAGGAAGGGGTTGTAGTCGGTCGGTGCCTGGGGAAGCCCGGCGAGCATCGCGCACTCCGAGAGATTCAGATCCTTGGCGTTCTTCGCGAAGAACGTCTGCGCGGCGGCCTGCAGGCCCATTGCGGACTGACCGCCGACCGTGCCGTACGGCGCGGTGTTCAGGTACTGCCCGAGGATCCAGGTCTTGCTGTGCTGCTCCTCAAGCTCGCTCGCGAGCTTGGCCTCGCGGATCTTGCGCTTGAAGTCGCGCTTCGGCGCGGAGATGTAGAGGTTGCGCACGAGCTGCATCGTGATCGTCGATCCACCCTGCACAGTCTTGCCGCTGCTGGTGTTCTTGACTGCGGCGCGCACGATCGCCGTGTAGTCAACGCCGCCGTGCTTGTAGTAGCGCTCGTCCTCGATCGCGATCGTGGCGTCCTTGCAGTTCTGCGGCAGGCGCTTCCACGCGACGGGCGTGCTGATCTCGTCGGCCTGGATGTAGCCGAGCAGCTGACCGTTGGCGGCGTAGACGGCCGAGGTGAGTCCGCGGTTGACCGGCTTGCCCAGCGGCGGCGCGCCGTTGGCCAGCGCGATGACGTATCCAATGGCAGAGAAGCCGGCGATCAGACCCAGCGTGAAGAGCACGACGACGCCGATCGCCAAGGGGCGATGAACATGGCCGCGCCTGGTGCGGCGCTTGCGTCTTTCTCGTGCAGTCATTCTGGGGGTGGTTCTGCGTCTTCTATGACAGTTCGTCGGGCGGCGTGGCTGCCCTGCCGATTCCTGCGATCACACTGCTCAAGAGAACACACGGAGCCCCGCGTTCGATGCGGTGCTCAGGCGGTCTGCGAAGACGCACTCAGCATACCCGCGTCGCTCAAAATCGCCACTACTTGCTCGCGCGTGGCAAAGCGCTGCGTGGCCTCGTGGCCCGCGGTGGTGCTGAAGGAGACGAGGATCTCGAAACGATCGACTTCGCACTCGCCCAGTGAGACGGTTGCGTCCTCGAGCTTCTCGCGCAGGAGTTTGATCGCGGGTGTCGCCTTGTCGGGCGAGACCTGGATCGATGCGTCGGCGTCGACGACGCTTCCGGCGATCGTGTAGTTCTCGATCGCGCTCGTGGCGATCGCGTCGTTCGGGATCACCAGCCGGTGACCGGACGGCAGCCGTACGAACGTGTAGCTCAGCGTGATGTCCTCGACGCGGCCGCGTTTGTCCTGCCACTCGATCACGTCGCCGATGCGGAAGGGCTGGACCGTCGCCAGCATCATTCCCGACACGGCGTTGGCCAGGACGGCGCGTGCGGCGATGCCGAGCGCCACGCCGATCACGGCGCTCGAGGCGAGCAGCGCCGTGCCCAGCGACTGCAGCGCGTCGATCTGCGAGAGCGCCACGAAGATCCCGAACAACACCACGGCGAGCACGATCAGCCGGTGGATCAGGCGCAGGCGCGTGACCGCGCCCTTTGAGAGCGGCTCGGCGTCACGCACGCTTGTGACCCGACTCGCGCTTCGCGTCAGGAAGATGTCGATCAGCTTGGCCACGACCAGCGTCACGACGAGGATCACGATCGTCGAGATCCACTGCGCGTTGGCGTCGAGAAATGATTGTTTGGCGAGGATCAGCATGTGCAACCGCTTATGCGGCCACAATATGCCGCGTGACCGACGATCCCTTTGGACCAGAGGCAGGCGACCCGCGCTATCTGCCGGAGCTACCCGTGCCGGGTCCGCCACCAGTGCCCGGCGTGGTGCCCCCCCCGGTCACGCCGCCACCGCCCGGCACGCCCCCGCCGGGCACGCCGGTCCCGGGGTCGCTCAAGCCGAGCGGCGCTGACGGCTGGCGTTGGTACTACGCGTTGCTCGCCTTCTTCGGCGGGCTCGTGGTGTCGCAGATCGCCGTGCTGATCATCGGCGTGATCTGGGTTGCGACGAGCGGTAAGGATCTCGACGTCCTCCAGGATGACTCGAGCTTCATCGTCGTCGCCTCGGCCGTCAACGAGATCCTCTTCATCGCCACCGCGGTTTTTGTGGCGCGCATGTCGGGCAGCTTCGCCTGGCGCGACTTCGGCCTCGTGCGGGCACCCTTCAAGCGCACGGTGATTCTGATGGCCGCCGTGATGGCGACGTATTTCCTGATCCTCGGCATCTACAACGAACTCGTCAACCTCGCGCCCGATGACGCGCCCGAGAAGCTCGGCGCGGGCGCCGGCGAGCTGCGCATGCTCTGCTTCGCGCTGCTGGTCGCGGTGCTGGCGCCGATCGCCGAGGAGATCTTCTTCCGCGGCATGATTTTCCGCGCGCTCTGGAACGGCATCGGCCTCTGGCCGGCAGCGATCGTCTCCGGCCTGCTCTTCGGCGCGTTGCACATCGACGCCGGCACGGCCGAGCGTCTGCTCCAGGTCGTTCCGCTCGCGATCCTCGGCGTCTCGTTCGCGCTGCTCTATTCGTGGACGGGAACGCTGTATTCGACGATCGCGCTGCACGCGACCAATAACGCGATCGCGGTGGCCGCGTTCGCCGAGGAGCACAACTCCGACTTCGGCCTCGTGCTCGCCGGAGTGCTCTGGGTGCTGATGATGCTCGGATGCGGCTTCGGCTACCTCGTCACCGACCGTAAAACAGATGTCCCCCCGAACGAATTCCCGGGTGGCGGCGACGGTCCAGTCGAATATGCTTTGCCCAGATGAACCTGCGCTCGCGCAAATCGGGATGGATCTCAGGCGCGGCCGCGCTGCTGGCCATGCTCGCGCTGGCCGTTCCCGCCTTTGCCGAACCGACGGGCCCGACTGCTGAGCCCACGGGCGTAAGCGGACCGATCGCCAGCGCAGAGGCCGCAGCCAAGAAGAAGAGCTCCGGCAAGTCGAAGTCGAGCAGCAATCTCCCGGCGATCAAGCTGACCGCTGAGGGCGCCTACCGCTACCACGGCCACGGCTACGTCCTGCCGCGCACGAAGCTCGTCTTCCGCGGTCGCGTGAAGGCCGAGCTCGCCGACCAGACGATGAAGATCAAGATCTTCAAGCGCGGCAAGGTCATCAAGAGCAAGACCGTCGAGATCGACGAAGCGGGCTCGATCGCGAAATTCCACCTTTCCTTCCGCACCGGCAGCAAGGGCAAGTACTCGGCGAAGGTCGAGCTGACCGACGCGCAGAAGGTGCTCGTCGACGACGGCTCCGGTACCAGCGTGGCGGTTGTCCGCACCGGCATTCGTGGCGGCAGCCGCGGCGTTGCGGTCCGCCTCTTCCAGCACGAACTGCGCCAGCTGGCCTACGTCACACCGCTGAATGGCCGTTTCGATGCCGCAACCGGCCGCGCGTTCATCGCATTCCGCAAGGTCAACGGCATGGCGCGCGTTCCGGTCGCAGGCGCTGCCGTCGCACGCAAGCTCGTCAGCGGCGGAGGCGGCTTCCACCTTCGCTACCCCGGTGCCGGTCGCCACGTCGAGGTCAGCATTCGCCGTCAGGTGATGGCCTTCGCGAGCGGTGGCAAGGTTGTGCGGATCTACCACGTCTCAACCGGCGCACCGGCAACGCCGACCGTGCGCGGCACCTACCGCGTCTACATGAAGGACCCGGGCACAAACGCCAAGGGCATGGTCAAGAGCAGCTACTTCATCCGCGGCTACGCGATCCACGGATACAAGGACGTTCCGATCTACAACGCCAGCCACGGCTGCGTACGCGTTCCGATCCCGAACGCCGCGTCGATCTTTCGCTGGGTGCACATGGGCACCCGCATCGACACTTATTACTAGGCGGGCGCTGGTCTAACGCGAGCCGGCGGTGAACTCGCCGCCGCGGCCGCCCTGGGTCGGTAGCGATCCGCTTGCCGGCCCGCTCATCTCGATCCAGCTTGCCAGGACTCGCAGGCCGAGCAGGAAGACGAGCATTCCGAAGAGGAAGGCCGCGCCGCGCAGCGCCCACGCGTTGCCGCCGCTGAACTTCTTTCCGATCGACTCACCCGGTGAGGTGAGGGCGTCGTTGGCCTTGTCGAGGTTGACGCGCAGCTTGCCGTTCTCGTCGACGGCGAGGCGACCGTGCGTGTCGCGCACGTTTGCGACCTGCATGCCATTGGCGGCCGCGAGCTGCGTCTGACTCTTTGAGGCCGAACCGAGCTCGTCCCAGACAAACAGGCCGAAGCTGATGACGACGATCGCCGTCAGGAGTATTGAAACCAATCGGATGAGAGCGGAGACTGTCATGTCCCGTCGAGCTTTCTATTGAACGCCGATGCGGATTTCGGCTGAATGTTGCTTGCGGTTCTCCATCGCGTTGGAGTCCCGCCGGGAGCCGACAGCGCGCCCTGCATCGAGTTTCGGCGTCGATCCGCAAACCCTTGAGCGGAATGGGGCGGACACTCCAAGCTGTATGTCCACTCGCTTCCCGCTCCAGGCCTGCGATTCGCACTCCCGCCCACATGTGTCTACGATGCTCAACGGCTATGGACGCACGCGACACTTTGATTGCTGAACTTCGCGAGCACGCGCTCGTGATCGGCGAAGTGGTTCTGACCAGCGGCAAGACCGCGCAGTACTACGTGGACGCCAAGCGCGCGATTCTTCAGCGGGCAGGTTTCATGGCGCTCGGCGAGTTGGTCAAGGAATTCGCCGACGAGGTCGGCGCGACCGCCGTGGGCGGAATGACGATGGGCGCGGACCCGGTTGCCTGCTCGGCGCTCGCCGCCGGCTCCGACGCGAAGGCGTTCTTCGTGCGCAAGGAGCGCAAGGAGCACGGCCTGCAGCGCTGGGTCGAGGGCCCGCTGCTCGAACCCGGCGCGCGCTGCCTGATCGTCGAAGACGTCGTCACCACGGGCGGCTCCACGCTCCAGGCGATCGAGCGCGTCAAGGACGAAGGGTTTGAGATAGTCGGTGTGTGCAGCGTGCTCGACCGACTGGCTGGAGGCGGAGAAGCGATCGAAGCCGCCGCGGGAGCGCCATACAGGGCGTTCACGACTATCGATGATGTCCATCCCGACCGGCCTGACCGATAAACAGGCAGTCGGGACCCGGGACCAGCAGTACCGACTATTTGGGTGACCCGACAGGCTACGGATGAGCCGCTTCAAATCGAAAAAAGAACTCCGCCTTGTAATGGACCAGGTCATCGCGACGCTTGGCGATGACACTGAGGTCGGACCACAGCTGCGCGAACTGGGCACGCCGATCGAGATCACGTACAAGGACTTCGACATCACCGTGAACATCCGCGGCGGCGAAGAGGGCGAGTCGAATCTCGTCTGGGTGTGGTCGAAGAAGGTCAAGTGGCAGGCCACCACCCGCGTCGAAGTCACCTCGGACGTGGCCAATCAGTTCATGCAGGGCAAGCTCCAGGTCGCCAAGGCGCTGGCGCTGCGCAAGGTCAAGGTGAAGGGCAGCCTCACGGCCGGCCTACGCATCGTCGCGGTCTGCGGCCCCGCCTTCAGCCACTACCGCGAGCGCGTAGAGAACGATTTCCCCCACCTTGTAGTTTGAGCGGCATGCTCCGGCGCGTGCGGCCAACGACCCCGATGGGCTGGGGCATCCTCGCTTCGTACCTGATCGCTTTTCTGCTGATGGTGTGGGCGGTCGTCGTTGTCGACTGGTGGTCGACGGCGGTGTCGCTCTACGACCCGGACGACACCGGCGGGCTCGTGCGGGGCCGCATCACCCGGGAGGGAACGACGCTGCTCTCCGGCTATCCCGTCGAGACCATCCTCCTGCTCATCCTGCTTCCGTTCGGCGCGGTGATGGCCGAACTCAATCGCGCCGGCGCGACGATCTCCGGCCTCGCCGGGATCGTCATCACGGTGGTGGCGACGCAACTTGATTCTCCGGTCCCCGGACTCGTGGCGACAAATGCCTGGATACCCGCGGCGGTCGCGTGGTTCATCTACTTCGGCGCGCTGCTCGCGAGAGTCTCCACGCGGGGGCCGAGGTTAGAGTTTGACGAGCGCCCCGATAGCTCAGATGGATAGAGCGCTTCCCTCCTAAGGAAGAGGCCGCTGGTTCGACTCCAGCTCGGGGCATTCCTCACGATTCTGAGCGGCGTCCTCGGTCGCTCGCCTCCCTCAGGAGGCGTCGCTCCCTGCGTCCTAGTCAGAACCGCGATGAATGCCCCGCTCGCGGGGCATTACTTCTGGGTAGAGTGGGACTCTCGGCCGCTTCTGCGGCTCTCGGCAATTCTTCTCGGAGGACCCATGACTCTCAGGCGTATCTGTTTGGCGGCGATCGCTGTTTCGATGCTTGCAATCCCGGCCTATGCGGCCGCAGCGAAGCTGCCGACCTACTACCGCTACGGCAGCAAGTGCACGAAGATCGGTTGCTCGCTGGCGGCCTACACGAACTCGAAGAACACGCGCATGGTTGCGTTCAGCCTCGGGCCCAAGTGCAGCGCGGCCGGATCGAACTTCTCGGCCTCAAACAACGGCGTGCTCTTCAAGATCAACAGCAAGGGCAAGTTCAAGACGACGATCACCTCGAACAGCTACGACAAGACCGACGCGCAGGGCACCGCCGGCGTCGTGACGATCGAGGGCAAGGTCACCAAGCAGGACAAGGTCAAGGGCACCTGGTCCGTCGACAAAACGTCAGTCGGCTGCGCGAACGTGAAGACCGGCAGCTACACGATGAAGTACAAGGGCAAGCAGCAGGGCGGCTGATCAGACGAATTCGATGGCAAGCCCCACCACCGCGATCACCAACGTCGTCCAGATGATCGCGCCGGTGGTGAGCTTGCGATCGAGTCCGTAGTTGTTGGCCAGCAGCAGGTTGTTGACTCCGGTCGGCATCATCGCCTGGAGCACGTAGGCCTTCGGGATCTTTGTGATCCACTGATCCGCCGCCAGCAGAATCAGCGGCAGGAAGCTGAGCTTCAAGAGGCTCGCGGCGGCAACCGGTCCGGTCAGCTTCGGCGGGAAGCTGAGCTTGTCCAGCTCACTCTCGTGGCGCACGACGATTCCCACCGCGAAGAACCCGGCCGGCAGGATCGCGTAGACGAGCAGGTGGGTGATGTCGCGCGCCCACTGCGGCGAGAGCGACTCCGGCGCAAGCAGCGCGAGGATCGCGGTGAAGAGCAGCGGGTTCTTCGTGAAGTACGACTTGAAGCGCTCGCGTGGAGTGTCGGCGTGCGTGCCGAACGCCGCGCCCATCGAGAAGGCGATGAAGATCAGCGACGGCAGCATCAGCAGGATGTCGTAGATGATTGCCTCGTCGAGCGCCTTGGTTCCGAGCGCGACCGAAGAGAACGCGTACCCGAGATAAGCCGTGTTGCCCATCATCGCGCAGCACACGAACGCGCCGATCTGCGGGCGGGTCAATGTGAAGAGTCGCGTCGCGGCGAGGTATGCGACCGCGAGCAGCAGCAGGTTTCCGATCCAGGCAATCCCGAGCGCCTTCCCGGCCTCGGCCGTGAACTCGAAGTGCGCGAGGTTGAAGAACAGCACCGGCGGGATGATCACCCAGAGGACGATGTCCATCAGGCGCTTGGCGAAGCTCTCGGAAGTCTCCGGATGTCTGTGCGCGAAGAACGCGCCCAGCGCGCCGGACACCGCCATCGTGAGGACGATCCAGATCAACTCAATGCTCCGCGCAGCTGCTCAGCCGCGTCCTCCGGCGCAACCGCGTTGATCCCGACTCCGGTCCCCAGCTCAAAGCCCGCGGGCTGCCCGAGTCGCGGCGCGATCTCGATACGCCAGCTGTAGCCCTGGGCGCCGCTGGGCGCGGTGCGGATCCAGATGTTCAGGGGCGGGGCGGCCCCTTCCCCGAAATCGATCGCCCCGGCAAGCGCCTTCAGGGCGGCGTGGAGCATCGCGGTGCCGCGGGAGGCGCTCTCCTCGTAGCGCGGCTCGGGTTTGCGCGGGATCACGGTCAGGCGGTAGGGCGTCGGAGAGGCAAACGGCGCGATCAGCGCCGCGTGCTCGTCGATCGCGACGAGGCGCTGGCCGCCGCGCACTTCCTCGACCAGCAGGTCCTCGAGCAGCGTGCGGCCCTGGGTGTGCTCGTAGTAGGCGCGCATGCGTTCGCGCTCACGGGCGACCGGGGGCGGGACGAACGGCAGCGCGAAGAGCTGGGCGTGCGTGTGGGGGAGCGTCGCCCCGGCCTCGATGCGCTCGTTCACGCAGACGTGGACATATTGCGCTGGCGAGTCGGCGTGCGCGGAGATTCGCGCCGCCCACGCCGCGGTGGCCGCATCGAGCTCTTCCGGATCAAGCTCGGCCAGTGAGCGCACCGGCCTCGGCGAGTTGACGATCACTTCGTGCATCCCGGCGGCAGGAGCATCGGCAAGCAGCTGCGGCATCCCGCGCGTTGCGCCGAGCGGGTCCTGCATCCCGCTGGCCACCATCTCGTTGGGGTAGGACTGATCGAGCGCCGGGTACTTGTTCGGCACCGCGCGCACGCGCCAGCCCGGCGTGTCCGGCGCGGATCCATCGGGGCGATCGGCCCAGACCTCGGGCGGGGTCAGGTGCTCGTTGCCCTCCGCGAAGGGGTCGTCATCGCCAAGCGGAGCGGGTGGCGAAATCGGTGGCCAGGCGTGCGGCCTGCCGGCTCTGTCATTGGCGACCATCGTACGCAGGCCGCTCATCGGATCGATGCGCGCCTCAGGCATAAGAGGCGAGCCTACGCGTGCTGGGCTACGTCGGCGATGCCGCGCGGGCCGGGGCCCACGTACTTGGCGCTCGGCCGGATCAGGCGACCCGTGACCTTCTGCTCAAGAATGTGCGCTGACCACCCGGCGGTGCGGGCGCAGGCAAACAGCGGCGTGAAGAGATCCGGCGGGACCTCTGCGAAGTCCAGAACAACCGCTGACCAGAACTCGACGTTCGTGGCGAGCACGCGGTCGGGTTTGCGTGCGTGGAGCTCGGCGAGTGCGGCCTGCTCAAGCGCCTCGGCGACGTAGTAGCGCGGGGCGTCGAGCTCTTTGGCGGTGCGGCGCAGCACGCGGGCGCGGGGGTCCTCTGCGCGGTAGACGCGGTGGCCGAAGCCCATCAGGCGGTCGCCGCGGTCGAGCGCGTCCTTGACCCACTGTTCGGCGTTGCCGGATTCTTCAACGCCGTCGAGCATGTCGAGCACGCGCGAAGGCGCGCCGCCGTGAAGCGGGCCGCTGAGCGCGCCGACCGCTCCGGAAAGCGCTGCGGCGACATCCGCGCCGGTTGAAGCGATCACGCGGGCCGTGAAGGTTGAAGCGTTCATGCCGTGCTCGGCCGCGCTGATCCAGTAGGCGTCGATCGCCTTGACGTGGCCGGGATCTGCCTCGCCACGCCAACGCGTGAGGAAGCGTTCGGAAATCGTGTTGCACTCGTCGATCTCGCTCTGCGGCACCGGCGGCTGGCCGACGCCACGCGCCGACTGCGCGACGTGGCTGAGTGCCATCACGCTGCTGCGCGCGAGGTCTGCTCGCACCTGGGCGGGTTCGATGTCGAGGATCTCCTCGAAGCCCCACTCGGAGGCGAGCATTGCGAGCGACGCCTGCAGGTCCACACGGGCATTCCCGGTGCGGATCCCGAGCGGGTGTTGCTCGGCCGGCGGAAGGCCGGGTTCGTAGGTGCCGTCGACGAGCAGTCCCCAGACGCGCTCAAACGGCACTGCGCCGACGAGGTCCTCGATGTCAACGCCGCGGTAACGCAGCGCGCCGCCCTCGCGGTCGGGCTCGGCGATCTCCGAGGCGAATGCGACGACGCCTTCGAGTCCGTCCTGGACTTCCGGGTGCTGAGACATGTCGATCGGGGGATTCATGGTCGCTGGAAATATGGCAGATCAGTTGTTCGGTCCGGCCGCGATCGGACCGGCGTATCGCTCGATTATCTCGTCGAGCTCCGCGGCGGATTGGATCTGCCCGACGACGCTGCGTACGAGGCGGCCCTCGGCGTCGTAAATGTTCGTCACCGGCGGAGAGCCGGCGGGCGGAAATTGCTTTGCGATCTTCAGATCCAGGTCGATATAGCTCGGGTAGGCCTGCGGATACTTGCGCAGGAACTGCTTGGCCTTGGCGTTGCTGTCGGCGACATTCACGCCGAGGAACGCGACGCGATCGCCGTACTTCTTCACAGTCTTCTGCAGGTCCGGGGCTTCAGCGATGCACGGCGCACACCAGCTCGCCCATTTGTTCGCGACGACGGGCAGCCCCTTCAGGGACTTCAGGCGCGCTTCGAAGGCCGGCTCACCGCCGGAGATCAGCAGGCTGGACTGCTCGGAGATCTTCACAAGGCGCGGGTCCGCACCGGTGACGTCCGGCTTCACCTGGCTCAGCGTGGGCCGCGTGACGGTGCTCTTGTCACCGCATCCGGTAGCCAGAAGCATCAGCGCGGTGAGGCAAATGGCCAGTGGGAGTCGGCGGAGCATGCGGCAAACGCTATAATCCTCATTGTTACTTCGCCCCCGTAGGGCTATCCGGACCGCAGAATTTCACTTTCGGATCACCGCGGCGGCAACGGTTTTTTTCTTTCTCGCGCCAGAGCAGACGAAGTCGCTCTTTCGCCCGGCTCAGTTTTTGGACTGAGTGCTTCTACATGAACCGTTCTCGCGTTTTTTTGCCTCACACGTATGACCAACACACTCAATGACTGACAAGGTTGTCGCCCCCACGCCCGAGCAGCTCGAGCGCGTCGAGGATTTCATCCGTGAGCCTGTACTGCTCAACGGTGACGATCCCAAGATCGCGCTGGCGGCCGGAACAATTCGCCGCCGCGCGTTTGATGACGCGCTGGCCGAGATCGAGTCCGGCGCGGAAGAGGTCTCCCGCGACTGGGCGCGCAAGTACGCACTGGCGCTCGGACTCGAGCGCGAAATCTCCGTTCCCGAGCCCAAGCTCGTTGACGGCACCGTCCTGAACGCCCACCAGGTGGACGTGCTCTCGGGAACGCTCGCGGCGCTGATGAGCGACGACGAGACGCTTGACGGCGGCCCCTACGCCGACGGCGGCGAGTTCGACGAAGAAGACTTCGAGGACGAAGTCGAGGAGAGCGCCCAGGACGAGTCCGAGGACATCGACGCCGACATCGACTGGGATGTCTTCGAGGACGAAGAGGAAGAAGAAAAGGAAGACACCGCCGAGTACGTCCTCACCGGCGAGCACAAGGTCGGCAACCACGTCTCCGCCGACGCCGCGCTCTACGACTCCGAGGAACAGCTTCCCGAGCAGCCCGAAGACCCTTACGCGTCACGCCGTTTCTGGTTCGAGCACGCGACCGGCGCCGGCAAGTCCGTCGCGGCGCTTGGTTTTGTCGAGGCCTGCCGCACGGGCGGCGTCCTGATCCTGACCCACCGTCGCAACCTCGTCGACCAGTTCATCGGCGAACTCGTCGATCGTGGCTACAAGGACCGCCTCTCGCCGCCGATGCTCGGCTCCGACGGCCACATGAACGGTCCGGTCACCGTCGAGACCTACCAGTGGTACGTGCGC
>JAEMSV010000271.1 GCA_016462625.1 Solirubrobacteraceae bacterium
ACGGCTGAGGATCAGGCCTCGGCCAGCACCTCGGGCGCGCCGTCGCTCGCGGACGCCGGGCTCTCCGGTGACCGCGTGGCGGCGGCGACGTCCGCCTGGCTGACGTTCATCGGGAAATGGCACGCCGCCGCGTGGCCGCCGTCGTACTCGGTCAACTGGGGAACCTCGACCCGGCAGCGGTCCTGGACCCGCGGGCAGCGGGTGTGGAACACGCACCCGCTCGGCGGGTTGATCGGCGAGGGCGGCTCCCCGCCGATGACGGACCGGTGCCGGCGCGCGAGGCGCGGCTCGGGCACCGGGATCGCCTTCAGCAGGGCGTCGGTGTACGGGTGGATCGGCCGGGTGTAGAGCTCCTCGGCCGGTGACAGCTCGACGATCCGGCCGAGGTACATCACCGCGATCCGGTGGGAGACGTGGCGAACGACGGCGAGGTCGTGCGCGACGAACAGGTAGCTCAGGCCGAGCTCGTCCTGCAGGTCGTCGAGCAGGTTCACGATCTGCGCCTGGATCGAGACGTCGAGCGCGCTGACGGGCTCGTCGAGCACGACGAGCTTCGGGTTCACCGTGAGCGCGCGGGCGATCCCGATGCGCTGGCGCTGGCCGCCGCTGAACTCGTGCGGGTACCGGAACCGCGCGCTCTCGGGGAGGCCGACGAGCTCGAGCAGCTCCGCCGTGCGCGCCCGGCGCGCCTCCTTCTTCACGCCCTGCCGGGCGAGCGGGGCGCCGATGATGTCGCCGACGGGCTTGCGCGGGTTCAGCGAGGCGTACGGGTCCTGGAAGACGATCTGGGCGTTGCGGCGCAGCGGCTTGAGCTCCTTCTTGCCGGCGGTCGCGATCTCCTTGCCGTCGAAGATGATGCTGCCGCTCGTGGGCTTGAGCAGGCGCAGCACCGTGCGCGCGAGCGTCGTCTTCCCGCAGCCCGACTCGCCCACGAGTCCGAGCGTCTCGCCGGGGTGCAGCTTGAAGCTCACGTCGTCGACGGCCCGCACGTGGCCCACGGTCCGGTCGATCACGAGCCCGGAGCGCACCGGGAACCACTGGCGCACGTGTTCGACGGTCAGCAGCGGCTCGCTCATGCGGCCCCCTCTTCGACGGGGTCGGCCAGCCCGATCTGGCCGTCGGGCAGCACGCGGCGCCGTTGCTTCTCCTCGGGTGTGAGCCAGCAGCGGTCCAGGTGGCCCGTGCGCTCCGCGGCCTCGTCGGCGCCCTGCAGCGGCGGCTCCGCCGAGCACTTGTCGAAGCGGTGCGGGCATCGCGGGGCGAAGGCGCAGCCCTCGATCGGCTCCGTCAGCACGGGGGTCGAGCCCTTGATGGCCGGCAGCCGGTCGGGGCGCTCCTGGTCGACCCGCGCGATCGAGCCGAGCAGGCCCCACGTGTACGGGTGGCGCGGGTCGCTGAAGATCTGCTCGACGGGACCCTGCTCGACGATCCGCCCGGCGTACATGACGGCCACGCGGTCAGCGATCTCCGCGACCACGCCGAGGTCGTGGGTCACGAACACGACGCCCAGACCGGTCTGGTCCTTCAGCCCGCGCAGAAGGTCCAGGATCTGCGCCTGGATCGTCACGTCGAGCGCGGTCGTCGGTTCGTCGGCGAGCAGCACCTTGGGCTTGCACGACAGCGCCATGGCGATCATCACGCGCTGGCGCATGCCGCCCGACAGCTCGTGCGGGTAGGCGTCGACGCGCGTCTCGGCCTGCGGGATCCCAACCCGCTTGAGGAGCGCGATCACGCGGTCACGGGCCTGATCGCGGTCGAGGTCCTCGTGGGCCAGGATCTGCTCGGTGATCTGCTTGCCGATCCGCTGGACGGGGTTCAGCGACGACATCGGGTCCTGGAAGACGATCGCGATCTCCGCACCGCGCGCGGCGCGCAGCCGCTTGTCGTCGGCGGCGATCAGGTCCTCGCCGTGCAGGCGCGCGGCGCCCTCGATCTCGGTGTTGGGGCCGCGCGTGAGGCCCATGACCGTCAGCGCGGTCACCGACTTGCCCGAGCCCGACTCGCCGACGACGCAGAGCACCTCGCCGGCGCTCAGCGACCAGGAGACGCCGTCGACGGCGGTCAGGCGGCCGCGCTCGGTCCGGAACCGGACGCGCAGGTTCTCCACCGACAGGAGCGGGACGGAGTCAGGGGTGCTCACGTCAGGCGGATCCTCGGATCGAGGGCGGCGTACAGGATGTCGACGAACGTGTTCAGCACGACGATGAAGACGGCGCCCAGCATCGTCACGGCCATGATCGGCGGGACGTCGAGCTGCTTGACCGAGTCGGCGTAGTACGAGCCGACGCCCTGCAGGTCGAAGACCGTCTCGGTGAGGATCGCGCCGCCGCCGATGACCAGGCCGAAGTCCAGGCCCCACAGCGTCAGGATCGGGATCATCGACGTCCGCAGGACATGGCGGGTGATGACGCGCCGCTCGCTGATCCCCTTCGCGCGAGCGGTGCGAACGAAGTCCTCGTTCAGCGTGTCGAGGATCGTCGATCGCAGCACCCGCGAGTACACGCCGATGAACAGGATCGACAGGACCGTCCACGGCATGATCAGGTGGTACGCCCAATCGGCGACGCCACCCTCCGCGATCGGCACGTAGCCGCCGTTGGGGAAGATCCCCGCCTTGTAGCCGAGGTAGTGGTTCACCAGCGAGCCGAGCCAGAAGACCGGCACCGAGATGCCGATCAGCGCCAGCACGTTGACGATGAAGTCCGATTTCTGCCCGGCGTGAAGCGCGCTGAACACGCCGAGCGCGACACCGGCGACCATCCACAGGATCGCCGCGCCGATGGCCAGCGCGAACGTCCGCGGCAACCCTTCGCGCAGCTCGTCGTAGACCTCTCGCTGCTGCTGGTAACTGACCAGGCCGTCGCCCGTGACCAGCTTCTCCATCATCTTCGCGTACTGCGTGGTGACGGGCTTGTCGAAGCCCCACTCCTTGCGGATCGCGGCGATCTGCTGGGGGGTCGACTGCTTGCCCGCCATCCGGCTCTCCGGCTCGCCGTTCGGGATGACGTTGAAGATCG
>JAEMSV010000031.1 GCA_016462625.1 Solirubrobacteraceae bacterium
GCATCGGGCACGAGATCTGGGGGATTCGGGCCCGGGGCCGCAGCAAGACGCCCGATCTCGGTGGCGGTCAACGCCCGGTCGTAGACCCGGACCTCGTCGATGTCGCCGGGAAAGAGCGCCGCGCCGCACGCGGGCGCGCTGTATTGCCCGATGCGGAAGCTCCCATCGGTCGCGATCGCGTAGTTGATCTCGGTCGGTTCGTCGGCCGCGGTTCCCACCTCGGCGCCGTCGAGGTACAGCCGCGTGTGGCGGCCGTCGAAGGTCCCCGCCAACATGTGCCATTGACCGTCGTAGAGGCTGGCCCCGCTCGAGTTGCTCACGTGGGTCTGACCGTCGGTGCCGCGGACGTAGAAGTACGCTCCCGGCCCGCCGGGGATGCCCGAGTACCCGGTATAGAGCGCGAACGGCGAGCCGAGGCACGCTCCCGGACCCTGACCGCCGGCGCTGACGAGGTACCGCAGGAATCCGGGGTCGCCGCTCTGCTTGACCCACAGCAGGACGGTGGTCCGCGCCGGGCGCAGCGAGCCGATCTTCGGGCTCGTCTCGGGAACGATCAGGCTTGCGGCGCCGCCAGCCCGCACGGCGCCACCGAACTTTCCGGCGGTGACGGTGGCACCCGCGCCCGGCGTGCCGTCGATCGCGTTTCCGGAGCTGTCGGCGCCGTCGTTGGCGTCGAGGTGGTACTGGGCGATCAGCGGCGGCGCGGCGAGCGCAGCGGGAGCAGGAAGACTCAGCGCGAGAACGCAGGGCGCGAGAAACCGGCAAACCAATGCGCTCCTCGAAAGCACTTCGGCGACTCTCGCACCAGGACGCGCGAAGGTCAACAGGAGGACGTCACGCCGAGCGGCGCAGCGCCATCGCCTCCGCAACCCGCGCGACGCCCAGGTCGTAGGCCGCCTCACGCAGTGTCCGTGCGTGATGGCCGTTGGCCAGGTCGGCCATCAGCTCGGTCCACGCGCGGCGCATCGTGCGGCCCAGGCGCTCGTCGACCTCGCCCGCATCCCAGTGCAGGTGCTGGAGATTCTGGACCCACTCGAAGTAGGAGACGACGACACCGCCCGCGTTCGCCAGGAGGTCAGGCACGACCTTCACGCCGCGCTCGATCAGCTCCGCCTCGACGGCGAGGTCGACCGGCGCGTTGGCGCCCTCGAGGATCACGCGGCAATCGACGTCGGCCACGTTGCCCTGGTGGATCGCCCCGCCGAGCGCCGCCGGGATCAGCACGTCGCAGGAGACGCCGAGCAGGTCGTCGCGCGGGATCTGCTCGCCGGGGAGCTCAGCGGCGACCGACCCCGCGCCCATGGCCCGCTCGAGCGTAGGGAGCTCGAAGGCCCCGCCGGGCGCGATGACGGCGGTGTCCGCGTCGCTGATCGCGACCACCTTGCACCCGATCCGGGTGAACGCGACCGCCGCGGACGCGCCGACCTTGCCGAACCCCTGGATCGCCACCGTCGCACCCTCAATCGGGACGCCCAGGTCCTCGGCGCCGAAGGAGAAGAGCTGGGCGAGCCCGCGGCCGACCGCGTCACGCCGTCCGTAGGTGCCGCCGAGAGCCAGCGGCTTGCCCGTCACGATGGCGCTGGAGGGTCCGACGAGGTGGCTCCACTCGTCCATCATGTGCGCCATGGTCCGCTCGTCGGTGCCGATGTCCGGCGCCGGGATGTCGCGCTCCGGGCCGATGACGTCCGCCAGCCGGCGAGTCAGCACGCGGGCGAGCCGACCGCGCTCGCGATCGTCGAGCTCGTGTGACGGGCAGCGCACTGCGCCCTTGGCCCCGCCGAACGGGATGTTCACGAGCGCGCACTTGTAGGTCATCAGCGAGGCGAGCCCTTGGACCACCTCGAGGTCGACGTCGGGGTGGAAGCGGATCCCGCCCTTGAACGGCCCGCGGGCGGCGTTGTGCTGCACGCGGTAGCCGGTGTAGACGCTGATCGACCCGTCCGTCCGCTCGACGGGGAGCTGGACCTGGACCTCGCGCTCGGACGAGCGCAGCAGCTCGACCGTCGCCTCGGGGAGCTTCAGGCGCGAGGCCGCAGCATCGAGATGGAACTCGACGACGCTGTGCGGCGACGACGCGGGGGCGGGCTCGGCGATGGGGCGACGGTACCGAAGCCTCCGGCGCGGACGATCCAGGCAACCTGCGCGTGGTGCTCGACCACCCGGGCGACGACGAGGGCGTCCGCCGGAGCAGGGGTCACCTAACGATCGTTCGTCAGGTACGCTGGAATCTATGAGCACGCGCGCAGCCATCATCACCGGGGCGTCGAGCGGCATCGGCTTCGCCCTCGCCCGCCTGTTGGCCGAGGAGGGGCACGCCATCACGATGGCCGCCCGCCGGCCGGAGAAGCTCGCCGCCGCGGCGCAGGTGCTCCGCGACGAGGGCCACGACGTCCTGGACGTCGCCGGCGACCTGGGCACGGAGGAGGCGGTGGCACACGTCGTCGGCGCGCACCACGACAGCTTCGGCCGGCTCGACGTCCTCGTCAACAACGCCGGCATGGGCCGCAGCCAGGCGGCCGAGGACCTGACCGTCAAGGCGATCGACCTCCAGCTCGCGACGAACCTGCGCTCGGTCTTCCTCTTCTACCGCCAGGCGGTCCCGCTCCTGCGCAGCACCGGCGCCGAGCACCACAACGCGCTGGTCGTGAACATCTCCTCGCTCTCGGGCAAGATGGGCGAGAAGCTGCTGGGCGTCTACTCGGCGACCAAGCACGGCATCGTCGGCTTCACCCAGGCGATGAACAGCGAGCTCGGCGACGCCGGGATCAAGTCCTGCGCGCTCTGCCCCGGCTTCGTCGACACGCCGATGACGGACTTCCTCAAGGAACAGATGCCGGCCGAGGAGATGATCCAGGTGAGCGACATCGCCGAGTCCGTGCGCTTCCTGCTGCGGACCTCCAACGGCTGCGTGGTGCCCGAGATCGTGTTCACGCAGCCGACCGGCTCGCTGCTCCCCTCGGACGCGGACGCCAGAGCCGCGACCGCGGTTGGGTGAGCCGGGAATCGATCGCGCATACTGGCGACCGTGAGCGATCCATCCACCGTGATGTCCCGGCGCGACGAGATCCTCGCCGTCTCCGCCCGCCTCTTCGGCCAGCAGGGCTACCACGCGGTCGGCATGCGGGCGATCGCCGACGCCGTCGGGATCCGCGGCTCGAGCCTCTACCACCACTTCCCGTCGAAGGCGGACATCCTCGGCGCGCTGGCGTACGACTACGTCCACCAGTTCATCGAGGAGCACCTGCCCGGGCCGGACGATCCACGGGCACCCGACGAGATCCTGCGGGCGCTGCTGCGCGAGCAGGTCATCTTCTTCTGGCACCACCGCGAAGAGCGTTCGGTCGGCCTGCGTGAGCTGAAGGAGCTCGAGCCCGACGTCTACGAGAAGGTCCAGGGTGAGCGGCGGGCGTACCAGCGGGCGCTGG
The DNA here is from genome assembly GCA_016462625.1 of Solirubrobacteraceae bacterium. Next base: position 3,426 of record JAEMSV010000031.1, read on the forward strand.
AGGCGCTCGTGGCGCGGGGCGTCTCCGAGGGCGTGTTCGACGTGGACGACCCGCGGCTGTCCGTGGTGGCGGTGCTGGGGCTGGTCCAGTCGGTGAACGGCTGGTTTCACGAGGACGGGACGATGTCCCTGGAGCAGGTCGCGGACGCGTATGCGGCGATGGCCGTAGACCGACTGTTCGGCGCGAAGCGGTAGCCACGGCACAGGTTTCTGGAGGGCCCGCGGCGGGGATGAGCATGCTCATGACTCACCGCTCTTCCCGCCTCCTCGCCGCCCTCGCAGGCACCGCCGCCCTGACCGTCGGCGCGCCCGCCGCCGCCAGTGCCGCGACCGTGACGCTCGACAAGCCCTGTTACAGCAAGGTCCCGCTCGGCGGCTCCGAGCCGCTCGTTGCCACGATCTCCGGAGGCACCCCGGGCGGCCGCTTCCAGCTGATCTTCACGGTGCCCGGGAAGGCCTCGGGGACGGCGGGCTCACAGAGCGGGAACTTCGACGCGCTCGGCAACGCGGTCGTCACCTACCAGGGCATCAGGCCGCCCCGCACGACGATCGAGCCGGACAAGGGCCAGACGATCAACGTGTCGATCACCGACTACGCGGCGGGCGGGGTCGAGCAGCCGGCCGGCTCGTTCCTGGTCTCGACACTCACGATGGACGTCGCCACGAAGCCGCGCAATCCGCGGTCCAAGCGTGCGGTGAAGGTCTCTGGCAGCCCGTTCGCCAACCAGGAGCTGTACGGCTTCATCACCAAGCCGGACAGCGCCAAGGTCCTGAAGAAGTTCAAGATCGGGAAGGCTAACGTCTGCGGCTACGCCGAGCGCCGCGCCGTCGTGGCCCCGCGGAGCAACCGCACGGGGACCTACCGGCTCTACATCAACGCCGGGTCGACGCTGCAGAAGAGCAATGCCGTCTGGTCCTCGTTCCGGATCACCCGCAGCCTGTTCTAGGCGCCGACGCGGCTGCGGCACCGTGCAGGAGTTCCGGCGAATGACCGATCGTTCAAGCATCATCGAGCCATGCCGGAGAAGGCCGCTCCCCCCACCGCCCCCGAACGGCGCGAGGCGATCATCCGCGCCGCGACGGAGCTGTTCGCGAACGAGAGCTTCCACGGCGTCGGCATGCGCGCGATCGCCGACGAGGTCGGGATCCGCAGCTCGAGCCTCTACCACCACTTCCCGTCGAAGATGGACCTCCTCGACGCGATCGCCACCGACGCGACGCAGCAGTTCGTCGAGACCCACCTGCCGATGCTCGAGGGCGACGGCTCACGGGCCGACCGCCTGCGGCGGCTGCTGGAGGAGCACATCCTCTACTACTGGGAGCACCGCACCGAGGAGTACGTCGGGCTGCGGGAGCTGCGCCAGCTCGCGCCCGAGCGGCGCGAGCGGGTCAACGACATCCGGCTGCGCTACCAGCACGCGCTGGAGCAGTGCATCCGCGACGGCAAGAAGGCCGGCGAGTTCGATCCGCCCGACCCCCACATCACCACGCTCGCCGTGCTGAACATGGTCAACGGCGTCAACGACTGGTTTCACCCCGGCGGCAAGCTGTCGATCAAGCAGGTCGCGCGCGCTTACGCCGACATCGCCGTCGACCGCATCATCGGCGCACAGGCGCCCTGATTCAGGGGGCGAACGGCGTTCCGAAGCGATCGACGTAGGTGGTGTCCGCGACCGCTCGGCGACGCAGGTTCGTCGGCCAGCTTCGCTCCCGGTAGCCCACCGCGATGTGGCACGCCGTCCCCACGTCCTCGGGGATGTCCAGCAGCTCGTGGAGCTCGGGCTCGACCTGACAGAGCAACGTCGTGATGGCCGTCGCGACGTCGAGCGACCGCAGGGCGAGGCAGAAGTTCTGCACGAACGGATAGACCGACGCGCCGCCGACGATGGGCAGCCGGCCGAGCTGGTCGTCCGTCGCCCACAGCGAGCTGATGTGGACGCACGGAATCGCGATCAAGGGGACCTCGTGCAGCGTGTCCGCGAAGTGGTTGGCCGCCGCCAGCGAACGGCTCCGCGCGCCGGTCCCGCGAACCTCACCGACGACCTCCGCGACGTAGGTCTCCCAGAGCGGGATGTAGAGATCGCGCAGGGCCCGCCTGAGCGCCGGGTCGCGGACCAGCAGCCAGCGGACCGGCTGCAGGTTGCCACCCTGCGGGGCGAAGCGCGCCGCCTCGAGCGCGGCGTCCAGGACCTCGTCCGGGACCGGGTCGGGCCGGAAGCGCCGACAGGTCCCGACCGTGCGCATCGCCTGCAGGACCGCGTTATCGAGTGCCATGCTGCTCACGCTACCCATCGGCATGGGTGGCTCCCTGCACGGCGACGCCCAGCGTCGGCACCGCCCGCGTCGTACCGTGGATGCAGCGCATGTCGACCATGACCGCCAGGCGCCCTGATCGCACCCGACCTCCTGTCCGCCGGTCCCGTCGTGGGCCGCTGCTCGCCGTGCTCGGCGGCGTCGTCGCGGTCATCGTCGTGCTGCTGGTCATCGGCGCGCGCTACGACGACAAGGCCCTACCCGGAACCACCGTGGCCGGCGTGGATCTGGGCGGCGCCGACGCGGCCGAGATCGAACGGCGCCTGAAGCCCGTCATCGGCGGCGACGAGCCCGTCACGCTCGCGGCCGGGCGGACCACGATCAGCGTCCGGCCCAGCGACGCCGGCTACCGCGTCGACCTCGGCGCCACCGCGCAGGAGGCCATCGACGCCGGCCGCTCCGGGCCGCTCGGCACGGTCCGCGGCGTCGCGACCGGAACCGTCGGCGGCCGCGAGGTCGAGCCCGTCGCCCGCATCGACCAGGCCCAGCTGCTCGCACGCGTGCGCACGGTCGCCAAGGAGGTCGACCGGCCGATCTCCGCCGGGGCGATCGCCGTCTCCCCCGAGACCCTCACCGCCCGCGTCACGCCGCCGACCGACGGCCGGCGCGTGCGACGCGACGAGCTCGCCGACCGGCTCGAGCGCGCGCTCGGCGGCCGCCGCGGCGGGACCGTCGCCGTCCCCGTGACCCAGCGCAAGGCCGTCTCCTCCGAGAAGGTCGCCGAGATCGGCCAGCAGGCCGAGGCCTACCTGCGCGAACCGCTCCGCCTGTCGGTCAAGGGCGCGGAGCCCCTCACCGTCAGCCCCGCGCAGCTCGCGCCGGTCCTGGCGCTGCGCCCCCTCGAGGGCGGCCGCGACGCACGCCTCGGAACCGACCCACAGGCGCGCACCGCCCTCGTCGCGACCCTGGCCGAGCAGCGCGACCGCCCGGCCCGGGACGCGAAGTTCACGGCAACGGGCGGGGACGTCGTGCTCGACGGCAAGGACGAGGTCACGTGGAAACCGCGCTCGGCCGAGGTGGAGATCGAGTCCGAGGGTCGCGCCGGGCGCGCCGTCCAGCAGAGCGAGGCCGCGGACCGGATCGACAGCGCGGTCCGTGCGGGCCGCCACGAGGCGACCCTGCCGGTCGCCACGGTCGCCTCGTCGGTCAGTGCCGGGCAGGCGGCGGAGATCGACCAGCTCATCGGCACGTTCACCACCCACTACATCCCCGGCCAGCCGCGCGTGACGAACATCCGCAAGATCGCGGCGACCGTCGACGGCACCGTCATCGGCCCGGGGAAGACGTTCTCGCTCAACGACGTCGCGGGTGAGAGGACCACCGAGAAGGGCTACGTCGAGGCGCCCTTCATCGCCGAGGGCAACAAGCTCGAGCCGTCGGTCGGCGGCGGGGTCTCGCAGTTCTCCACGACGATGTACAACGCCGCGTACTTCGCCGGGCTCCAGCTCGACGCCCACACGGCGCACTCGCTGTACATCGATCGCTATCCCGCCGGCCGCGAGTCGACGCTGAACTGGGGCAGCATCGATCTGCGCTGGACCAACGACACGAAGGTGCCGATCCTCATCCGCACCAGCAGCGATGAGGACTCGGTCACCGTGCGCCTCTACGGCGACAACGGCGGTCGTCGCGTGACCGCGCTCCCCGGCCCGCGTGAGCCCGTCGACGGCGGCGATTTCGCCATCACCGTGACCCGCGTCATCACGCTGCCCGACGGGCAGAAGCAGCGCCAGCCGGTGACGACCAGCTACCAGCTCCACCCTGAGGGCGAATAAGCTGGATTGCGGTCCGGCGCCGGATGCGCCGACTACGGGGATTGACATGCGCCGCCACGGACGACACGCCGCGCTGATGCTGCTCGCCCTCGCAGGGGTGCTGGCCGCGCTCGCCCCTGGCGCAAGTGCTGCACCGGCGACGTACCTCCTCGCCGTCGGTGACTCGGTCCCGTACGGCCTCGGCAACGCGAACACGAGCTACGTCGACGTCCTGGCCCAGCGCCTGCAGGTCGTCCGTCCCGGTCTGACCGCGGTGAACTACAGCTGCTCCGGCGCAGAGAGCGCCGACCTCGTCGGCCCGGCGCCCTCGGCCTGCCAGGGCGCCGCGCAGCGCTCGCCGCACACCGGCAGCCAGCTGGATGCCGCGCTCGCGTTCCTCGCCGCCCACCCGGGCGAAGTCAGCCCGATCGTGGTCACGGCGGGCGGCAACGACCTGCTGCACAACCTCGATCTCGACGCGATGCAGGCCAACGTCGCGCAGATCGCGAGCGCCCTGCGCGCCGCCGCACCGGCCGCGGACCTCGTGGTCACCGGCTACGGCGACCCGCTCTCCCACGGCAAGCCGGGCCAGGCCGCGCGCTACGCCACGCACGCCGCGTTCGAGGATCGCCTGCGCACGGCCGCCACCGGCGCCGGGGCGACGTTCGTCGATCCGCATCCGCTCTTCAACTCACCGCCGGCCGCCCAGGACGCCGCGATCTGCACCTACATGCGCATGTGCGTCGCGAACGACATCCACCCCACCCCCGCCGGCCACGGCGCGTACGCCGACCTGGTCTGGGACGCCCTGGACTACGACAGCCTCAGGCCGCCGATCCGCACGCCCGCAGACCCGCCGTTCGGCCCCGGCCAGACCGCGACGACCAGCGATCCCCTTCTCGGCACGCCCTCGACCAAGGGCACGCCGGTCACCGAGCCGGTCGGCGAGGTGCTCGGCGCCCGCGCGAGCTCCCCGCTGAAGCTCGGCACCGTCCGCCTCGCGGGGGACCGTCGCTCCCTGCGCGTGTGGGTGCGCTGCGCGTCGGACCGCCCGCGCACCTGCCGCGTCCGCGTCGTCGCCCGGCATGGCGCCACGCGCCTCGGCCGCGCCGAGACGAAGCTGCGCCCCGGGCGCTCGACCACGCTGAAGATCAGGCTCCATCGCCGGCTCGCGCGCGGGGCGACGCTGCGGGTCGCGGCCTACATCGGCGACGCGAAGTCGCCGGCCACGCAGCTCAGCGCCCGGTAAGGGGTCACTCCAGGCCGCGCAGCAGCCGCGCCGCCACGCCACGCAGCGTCACCTTCCCGGCCTTGTGGCTGGGGTTCGCGGTCGTCGTGATCGCGAGCGTCACCCGCCGGTCGCCGCGGACGAGCAGCGCCGCCTGGTGGTCGACCGCGCCGCTGCCCGAGCCCCAGCCGCCCTTGAAATACAGGCGCCAGCCGGGGGGCGCGACCCGCGCGATCCCCCACCGCTGCGACGGGACGATCGTGCCCAGCAGCCGCATCCCGTACGCGCGGTGGCGCGGCGGGAGCAGCGACGCGACCCGCTGGTACAGGACCGCCTGGTCGCGCGCCGTCGTCGCGCTGTCGCCCCAGCTCACGGCCGGTGCGAAGTCGCGCATCCCCGCGCGGCGGGCGACCCGCTTCAGCGCATCGTTGCCGACGACGTTTCTGATGCGCGTCGCGGCGATGTTGTCGGACTTCCGGATCATCGGCCCGAGCACCGCCCGCTGGTCGGCCCCGAGGGGGTGGAAGCGGATCTGCTCGCGACGCAGGTAGGCGAGCAGGAGCATCGTCTTGACGAGGCTCGCGGTCCGCACGACCCGCCGCGGCTGGGAGCCCCACGCCCGCTTGCCGTCGCGGACCGAGAACGAGACGACGCCGGGCCGCGACTCGGCGTAGGCGCGCGCCGCTCTGACGTCGGGCGTCCACGCCGCGGACGCGGGCGCCGCGCTCAGCGACGCGGCGACGAGCACGGGGACGACGAGGGACCGGCGCACTAGGCCGAGGGGCCGGCCTGCATGTGGTCCATCCCCTCGACGACGATGATCGCGTGCGTCGTCTCGGCGGTCGCGAGCTGGCGCCCGTTCTCGTCGTGCAGCTCGGCCTGGACGTGACCGAGCCGCGTGCCCTTGCGCAGGACCTTCGCCTCGGCGCGAAGCCGCACGCCGGGCAGCGCGGCGCGCAGGAACTGGTACGAGACGGCGACGTGCGGCGCGGTCGACTGCGCCGGCAGCGTGCTGTGCAGGGCGAAGCCGGTCGTCGCGTCGAGGATCGTCGCGAGGAAGCCTCCGTGCACGATCCCGCCGAGGTTCAGGTGGTGGCGCTGCGGCACGGCCTCCATGACGACCCGGCCCTGCTCGACCTCGGTGACCGAGATGCCCATGGCCTCCATGAGCGGATCGGGCGGCAGCCCGCCGTCTCTGACGGCCTCGACGTACCCGAGCCCGTCGAGCTCGAGCAGATGGGGCAGAACCTCGCCCGGCTCGTGGAAGGAGACCGTGGCGCTCTGCTTCTCCGGCTGCGGCGCTTCGCTCATGCGGTTCATCCTTGCAGGGCCATCGGGGCGGGCGTAACGTCGGAGCCGGAGAGCTATCAACGGAAGGAGATCGCGATGACGCACCAGCAGTGCGCCGATCTCATCGACCGACTGACCGGTGCCTGGAACGCGCACGACCCTGAAGGCGTCGCCGACTGCTACGCCCCCGACGCGGTGTCCCGGGACATCACGCTGACCGAGGCGCTCCACGGCCGGGCCGCGATCCGCAACGCGGCGGAGGCCTATCTCCGTGCCTTCCCCGACCTCACGGTCCGTGCGACCCGCATGGCCTGCGAGGGCGACCTCATCTGCGAGGAATGGCGGGCCCAGGGCACCCACATGGGAGACCTCGTCGGTCTTGCGCCCACCGGGTACCACGCGGACATGGCCGGCTGCAACGTGATCCGCCTCGACGCCAACGGCCAGATCGCCTCCGAGACCACCTACACCGACGCGGCCGGTCTCTACCGCCAGCTGCATGCCCTGCCCCAGCTCGCGCACGCCGCGGGCTGACCCTCGACGCAAGGAGACACCACGAATGTTCGCGAGCATCCGCACGTACCGCATGGAGGCCGACGCCGTCGACATGCTCATCCATCGGGTCGACCGGGACTTCGCCGAGGCGCTGGCCCAGGAGCCCGGGTTCATCTCGTACCAGTGCCTGGATCTCGGCAACGGGAGGATCGCCTCGATGACCATCTTCCAGACGATCGAGCAGTCCGAGCACTCCAACGAGCTGGCGCACTCGTGGATCACCCAGGAGCTCGGGGACATCGAGATCCACCGCATGGGTGTCATGGGCGGCGAGGTCGCGGTCAGCCGCGCGATGTCCCAGCTGCTGGAGCCGGCGCACCATTAGTGAGGACCCGGACTATCGGGTTAACCCAAGGTTCGAGAGACGCGCGACCGAGCATCATGTGAGGACATGTCGCGCAGTGTCCTCATCGTCGATGACCACGAGCGGTTCCGCTCGGTCGCCCGCCGCGCCCTCGAGGGCGACGGCTGGGACGTCGTGGGCGAGGCCGCCGACGGGCTCTCCGGGCTCGCCGCCGCCGGGCAGCTGACGCCCGACGTCATGCTCCTCGACGTCATGCTCCCCGACGTCTCCGGCCTGGAGATCGCCCGGCGGATGCAGTCCGAGGTCCCGGACACCGAGGTCGTCCTCGTCTCCACCCACGAGGAGGACGACTATGCCGGCCTGGCCGCCGAGAACGGGGCGCGGGGGTTCCTCCCCAAGGCCGAGCTGTCCGGCGACGCGCTGGACGCCCTGCTCGACCGATAGCTTTCGCGGCCGATGGCGATAGGCGTGCGCACGGAACAGGCGGTCGCGCGCGCGGTGGTGGGCGCGGCGGAGAGCAAGGAGGCCCTGCAGGGAGCGCTGCGCGCGCTCTGCGAGAGCCTGGGCTGGCAGCTGGCCGCGACGTGGGAGCCCGACCCCGAGGGCGGCGTGCGCTGCAGCGGCCTGTGGTCCGCGCCCGGCGCCGACATCGACGCGTTCGCCGAGGCGACGAAGACGATGCGCCTCGCCTCCGGTGAGGGCCTGCCGGGCCGCGTCTGGCTGTCGGGCGCGCCGGCGTGGATCGGCGACACGAAGCTCGAGACGAACCTCCCCCGCCGCCAGCTCGCGAAGGACGCCGGGCTCCTCGCCGCGATCGGCGTGCCGATCACGAGCGACCGCGGGATCATCGGCGTGCTGGAGTGCTTCGGCCGCGAGGCGATGGCGCCCGACCCGGATCTGCTCGCCTCCATGGAGGTCGTCGGCGGCCTGCTCGGACAGCTCGCCGAGCGCCGCCGGGCCGAGGCCGACATGCACGTCTCCGAGCAGCGCTACCGCGCGACGCTGGAAGCCGCGCTCGACCCCGTGGTCACGATGGACCACCAGGGCCGCGTGATCGAGTTCAATCCCGCCGCCGAGCGGGTCTTCGGCTGGCGCGGCGACGACGCCGTCGGCCGGGAGATGGCCGAGCTGATCGTCCCCGAGGAGCTGCGCGGGCCGCACCGCGCGGGGCTGAAGCGCTACCTCGAGACCGGGCAGCCGACCCTCCTCGACCAGCGCATCGAGGTCCAGGCAATGCGCGCGGACGGCACGCGTCTGCCGGTCGAGCTGACGATCACCCGCATCGACGTCCCGGGCCCGCCCGTCTTCACCGGGCACTTGCGCGACATCACCGAGCGCATCGAGGCCGAGGAGGAGCTGCGGGCTTCGCGCGCACGGATCGTGGAGGCCGCCGACGCCGCGCGTCGCCGGATCGAGCGCGACCTGCACGACGGCGCACAGCAGCAGCTCGTCGGGCTCGCGGTGAACCTGCGCGGCGCACGCACCCGCCTGGCGAAGGGTGAGACGGAGGCCGCGAGCGAGCTGCTCGACGAGGCCGTCGGCGACCTGAGCGAGGCGATCTCCGAGCTGCGTGAGCTGGCCCGGGGCATCCACCCCGCGGTCCTCACCGAGGGCGGCCTGGACCCGGCGCTGCGCGGGCTGATCCGCCGCAGCCCCGTCCCGGCCGAGCTCGTGGGCGTGCCGGCCGAGCGCCTCGACGCGGCCATCGAGTCGGCGGTCTACTTCGTCGTGTCCGAGGGGCTGGCGAACGCCGCGCGCCACGCCGGCGCCGCGGCGATCGAGATCGAGGTCACGACCGCGCACGGCACGCTCACCGCCGAGGTCCGCGACGACGGAGCCGGTGGCGCGGATGCCGCGGGCGGCGGACTGCGCGGGCTCGGCGACCGGCTCGCCGCGCTCAACGGGCACATCACCGTCGTCAGCCCGGCGGGCGGCGGCACCATCCTTCGAGCGGAGGTTCCATGCGGGTCGTGATCGGCGAGGACTCGGTCCTGCTGCGCGAGGGCGCGGCGCGGATCCTGGAAGGCGAGGGCATCGAGGTCGTCGGCCAGGCCGGCGACGGTGAGGAGCTGCTCCGGAAGGTCCGCGCGCACAAGCCCGACGTCGCGATCATCGACATCCGGATGCCGCCCGACCACGTCGACGAGGGGCTGCGCGCGGCCGCGACGATCCGCGAGGAGCTGCCCGGCACCGGGATCCTCGTGCTCTCCCAGTACGTCGAGGAGCACTACGTCAAGCAGCTGCTCGAGAGCGGGACCGAGGGCGTCGGCTACCTGCTGAAGGACCGGATCGCGGAGGTCGATCGGTTCGTCGACGCCGTCCGTCGGGTCGCCGACGGCGGGTCCGTGCTCGACCCCGAGGTCGTCGCGCAGATGCTCGGCCGGCGCCGGACCGACAACGTCCTCGACACGCTCACCCCGCGCGAGCGCGAGGTGCTCGAGGCGATGGCCGAGGGGCTCGGCAACAAGGCGATCGCCGACCGCCTCGTCGTCAGCGTCGGCGCCGTGGAGCGCCACGTGACCGCGATCTTCGAGAAGCTCGGACTGTCGGCAGGGGACGGCGGGCACCGCCGCGTGCTGGCGGTGCTCCGCTATCTCAACGGGTGATCCGTTCCCGCCCGCTTACGGGCCGAACGGCGAGTCGCCGTGCCCGGCGAGATCCGCGCAGACGATGCAGACGGGCCACGGCGGATTCCACGGCCAACCCGTGACGTCCTTCCCGCACAGGGCGGTGTCCGGGTCCTCGTTGGTGACGATGTGACAGATCTCCTCACCCGGATGGGTGGGGCCGCCGGTGGACCGGCGCTCGATGACGGGGCTCAAACTCATATCGACTGCGTAGGGTTGCATGATCGATGGGATCCATGCGGTCTGATGACGACGAGGTGGTCCGCGTGCTCGCGCAGCACACGGACCGCTGGCTCGTTGGCACCGACCCGCCGCGCCTCGTCGCGGGTCGTGGACGCCTCAAGCGGACGGGCTCCCCGGTGACCGGCGACTGGGTCCGGATCGACGATGGGGGCGCGATCGCCGAGATCATCGAGCGGCGCGGCACGATCACCCGCCGCGCGGCCGGGGAGACCACGGCGCCGCAGGTCCTCGCGGCGAACGTCGACCTCGCGCTCGTCATGGAGGCGCTTCCCGATCCCAACCCCAGGCGCGCCGAGCGATTCGTCACGCTCGCCAGCTCCGGGGGCGTGCCGTCGGCGATCGTCCTGAGCAAGGCCGACCGCGCACCCGACGACGCCCACGAGCAGGCTGTCGCGATCGCGCGCGACGCGGGCGTCGTCGACGGGCTGGCCGTGGCGGCACCAACCGGCGACGGTGTCCAAGCCGTCCGCGCGCTCCTCACCCCCGGGACGACCACGGTGCTGATGGGCGCGAGCGGCGCCGGCAAGTCCACGCTCGCCAACGCGCTGCTCGGCGAGGACCGCCAGGCGATCGGCGAGGTCCGGGCCGAGGACGACCGCGGCCGCCACACCACCGTCACCCGCGAGCTGCTCGAGCTGCCCAACGGCGCGCTGCTGATCGACACGCCCGGGATCCGCGAGATCGGGCTCTGGGACGGAACCGGCGAGACCTTCGCCGACATCGACGAGCTCGCCCTGCAGTGCCGGTTCGCCGACTGCCAGCACGAGGGCCAGCCGGGCTGCGCGGTCGAGGCCGCCACGGACCCGGAGCGGATCGCGGCCTGGCGCAAGCTTGCGGCCGAGCAGCAGTGGATCGACGACCGCAAGGCCGCTGCCCGCGAACGCGAGGCCCGCGGGCGGTCCTACGCGCGGGTGCAGGTCGAGGCGCGGCGCACCAAGGGCAACGACGACCTCGACGCGTAGCGGCCTGAACGGAAACGACGGGGCACATGGCCCCGCCGTTCCCTGCACTCAACTTGGTCCCTACACGTTGATTCAGGCCGGAGCGGGTGCCTCCTTTGCCGGCATGGGCGAGAGGAGCTCCTCGGGTTCGACCCCGGCGTCCCCGAGCTCGAGATCGAGGGGGTCGTCCTTGTCCCGGTCACGCGGCCCGGGCTTGAGGAAGTAGAAGGCGATGCACACGATGCCCATGAAGGCGTAGCCGAGGGCGATCTTCCCGTCGAGGAAGAACTCGACCTTCGCCCCGTGGATCAGCCCGATCCAGGCGAGCGCGCCGCCGAGGAACGAGTAGCCGGCGGCCCACAGGAAGTTGCGGTCGATCATGAAGACCGCAATCGCACCGAGGATCATGCCCGCGAGGACCGCTCCCTGGCCGAGGCTGTTCAGCCCGCCGTAGATCGCGCCGGCCTCCGACAGCTTCGCGAAGCCGACCTGCGACGCCGTGGTCCCGGCGGCGGAGAGCGCACTGTCGATCAATCCCGCACCCCACGAGGCGATGTTCGGGATACAGGCGAGCACGATCGCCGGGTAGTACGCCTTCGGCACCGCGGCGAATGCCTGTGCGCCGATGACGAGGCCGATGAACAGGAGCACCGGGACGATCGCCGGGATCGGCAGCAACGCCGAGAGCAACGGGAACATCCCGAGAATGCAGAGCAGGAAGATCAGCACGCCGGTCGCCAGCGAGTAGCTGATGCGTCCGCCTGCCGCCTTCCAGCCCGGCTGGCCGATGTAGACGGCCGGCGGGAACGGGCAGCCGAGGCCCGAGCCGATGATCGCGCCCGTGCCGTCGGCGAGGAGCACGGCCCGCAGGTTGTACTCATCGCCGGCCTTCGCCGCCGATTCCACGTTCGACATCGCTTCGGTGAAGTTGTAGATGCCGAGGGGGATCGCTGTGGCGAGCAGCGGCGAGATCCCGTCCAGGCCGTTGAGCAGCAGGTCGACGTTCAGCGACGGGATGCCGACGGCGATCTGGTCGATCGAGTCACCGACCGTCGCGGTGTCCATGAAGCCGCCGATCCAGCCGATCGCCGAACCGACGAGCAGCGCGGCGGCCCCGACCGGGAAGTTGCCCGGCAGCCGCACCCCGCTGATGAACCCGACGATGATGATCGCGAGCACCGGCAGCGCGATCCAGGCGGCCTCCCACATCTGCGCGGCGGGCCGCATCGAAATGAAGGTCAGCGAGATGCCGGCCAGGGTGCCGAGCATCGCGGCCGTCGGCGTGAACTTGCGGATGTACGGCCCGACGAACGCGCCGATCAGGATGATCACGCCGATGATGAAGCACCACGCGAGGCCGGCTTCCCAGGCCTTCGTGGGGTTCTTCGTCGCCAGGAACGTCGGCAGCATGATCACGAAGACGACGATGAACATGTGCGGCACCGACGGCCCGTAGGGCATCGCCGTCACGTCCGACCGGTTCTCCTTCGCGGCCAGCTGACGCGCCATCCAGAAGTAGAAGAGGTTGCCCAGGAGCAGCATCACTCCAAGAGCCGGCAGGATCGTGCCGACCGTGTCGTCAGCCGGGATGTTCACCACGAAGATGCACAGCCCGCTCAAGACGATGACGTTGACGAGCATGTTGATGAACAGCCCGAAGAAGGCGTTCAGATCGCCCCGGACCCACAGCGGAGCTGGGTTCGGGGCAGCGGCAGATGCGGCAGAGGACGACACGGAATCAGGCTCCCTGACTCGCGGTGGACGGGACGGGAAGCGCTGACAGCAGCGCTTCCGAGTCGGCGACCCAGCCGAAGATCCCGCCCTGTGCGGAGATCATCTTCAGGGCCATCGCGTGGAACTCCGGGAAGTAGGACCCGGTGCAGTCCGAGAGCACGAGGCACTCGAAGCCGCGGTCGTTGGCCTCACGGGTGGTGGTGTGCACGCACACCTCCGTCGTGACGCCGGTGACGATCAGGTGGGTGATGCCGTTGTTCTTGAGCAGCAGCTCGAGGTCGGTGGCGTAGAACGCGCCCTTGCCCGGCTTGTCGAGGACCGCCTCGCCATCGATCGGTGCGAGGTCGTCGATGATGTCGTGGCCGAACTCGCCGCGAACGAGGATGCGGCCCTTCGGGCCGGGGCTGCCGATCGTCTTCTCACCGCGGCCGCGGTCGCGCTTGCTGGGCGGCAGGTCCGTGAGATCCGGCCGATGGCCCTCGCGCGTGTGGATCACGAGCATCCCGAGATCGCGCGCGGCGGTCAGAACCTTCTGGAGCGGCTCGACGGTCTTCGCCAGCAGGCTGACGTCGTTGCCGAGCATCTCGCCGAAGCCCTCGGGCTCGAGGAAATCGCGCTGCATGTCAATGATCACGAGCGCGGTGGTGGCGGGGTCGAAGTCGAACTCGTAGGGCTCGGCCGGGACGCTCGCGGTGGGTGGTGGTGTCATGGCGACTCCGGGAGTGGAAGGCGGTGTATGCAATGCAGTCGACGGACGGGGATCGACCGGCAGCACGCTACGTTCGCCAGGGTGTCGAGGCATTGGACACTCGGTACGAACTGACTTAGACGTAGAGCGCAGATTCGGGTGATTTCGGGTGCAACCACCCCGTCGTTGCTGGGGCGGCCCGTCTGGACCGCAATCGCGATCGCACACAGCCCTGTATGCAGCGATTTGTCGCGTACCATCTGGCGCGTGAGCGCCGCCCCATCACGCGCCGAGCGCGTGTACCACGAGATCCGGGATCGCCTGCTGCGCGGGGAGTTTCCGGTCGGCCAGCGGCTGGTCGAACTGCAGCTCTCCGCCGAGCACGGCACGAGCCGCACGCCCGTTCGCGAGGCGCTGCGCCGCCTGGAGGGCGACGGCCATCTCGAGCGCGACCCGTCCGGCGGCCTACGCCCTGCGGTCCCGAGCGTGCGCCAGATGCGCGAGCTCTACGACGTGCGGGTGGCGATCGAGGAGCTCGTCGTGCGGCGCGCAGCAGCCGGTGGCGACAAGGCCGTCCTCGAGCAGCTGAGCTCAGACTGGGCCGCGCTGTCGACCGCCTGGCACGACGGCCGGGCCGAGCTCCACGGCCCCGACTTCGTGCACGCCGACGAGGACTTCCACCAGCGGATCGCGGCGGCGAGCGGGCACGAGACCGCCGAGCGCCTGCTCGGCGATCTCAACGACCGCATCCGGATCCTGCGCATCCACGACTTCACAAGCGAGGAGCGGATCCGCGCGACCCTCGCCGAGCACGCGGAGATCATCGAGGCGGTGCTCGCCGAGGAGCCCGAGGCGTCCGCCGCCTTCATGCGCTCCCATGTGCTGCGCAGCGCGCTGGTGGTCCGGGAGCGGGTCGGCGTCGCGCTGGCGCGGATGTTCGAGCTCCCCGACGCGGCCGAGCCCACGGACGGCTGATCCGCGGTTCACCGGCGGGCGGACCGGGCATCAGGGGGCATGGTTATCGCCGCCGTCATCGCCATCTGCATCGTCCTGCTGGTCCTGGCCTTCCTGCTGCCTCGGCTCTCGCGCCACCCCGAGAACGCCACGCACAAGGCGTTCGGCACCGGCGGCCGGGTTGCCGGCCTCGCCCCGGGCAAGCTCGGCACGTGGTTGGCCAAGCCGTTCCACAACAGCTCGAAGGCCGCGGGCAAGAGCGCGGACGCCGGCCGCAAGGGCCGGGACAAGCTTCCGCTCTAGACGCCCCGCTCGGCCGAACGTCGTTCTGCCGTCGCTATAGCGACGGTGAACCGACGTTCACGTTGTCGGAGGCGTGCGACTCGACCCGATCGCGCCCGTGATCCTTGGCGAGATACAGGAGCCGGTCGGCTGCGCGCACGAGCCCGGCCGGCGTTGACGCGTCGTCAGGGAGCGCGGCCACGCCGATGCTCACGGTCAGCTGGGGCAGCCCGGGCAGCGACAGGTCACGGACCGTGTCGCAGATCGTCTGCGCGAGCGCGACCGCGCCCGCCCGGTTCGTGTCCGGGGCGAGCACGACGAACTCCTCGCCGCCGACCCGCGCGGCGAAGTCGCTGGCGCGGATGACGTCGGCCAGCAGCGCGCCGACGGCCGCGAGGACCTCGTCGCCCTGCTCGTGGCCGTGGGTGTCGTTGATCGACTTGAAGTGATCGAGATCGAGGGCGAGCGCCGCGAGCGGCGTCTTCGTCCGGCCGGCCTGGGCGGCCATGCGCTTGAGCGCCTCGTCGAACGCCCGGCGGTTCGGCAGGCCGGTCAGGCCGTCCGTCGCGGCGCGGCTCTCGGCCAGCGCGAGGTTGCGCAGGTTTGCGAGCACCGGCGCGGCCTTCGCGACGGACTCCTCGAGCGCACGGTCCTGGCGCCGGGTCAGCGGATGGACGTGGCGCACGAGCACCGAGCCGATGACCTCGCCGCCGACGACGAGCGGCGAGCAGTCAGCCTGGCCGCCGAGCTTCCCGCAGACCTCGCACTCCAGTACGGACGCGTCGACGCCATCGCCTTCGGTGCGACGGGTCGCGAGACGGACCGCGAGGCACGAGCGGGGCTCGGCGTCGACCAGGCGCTCGGGCAGCGGTGACTCGACCGGGAGCTCGGTGCTGAGCTGGAGGCGGTTCGCGCTGTTGTTGCGCGTGAGGATCGCCGCTTCGGAGCCCGGGACGCTGATCTCCAGGTGGCGGCGGAGGACCTCGTGGGCCTCGTCCTCGCTCCGGGCGACCTGGAGGCCCGTGCCGAGATCCTGCTGGCGTGCGACGTACCGCGCCTCGCGCTCGGCGAGGATGCGGCGGGCGCGCCGCTGGCGCCGGAGGACGTACGCGCCGAGGGCGGCGAAGATGACGCCCATGACCAGCACGACGAGCCCGGACAGCCACGCCAGCTGCGTCTCCCGCGCCTCGCGGCGGTCCTCGATCAACCGCTGGTAGTCGCTGTTGGCTGCGCGGAAACGGTCCATGATTCCCTTGCGCTGCCGCGCGGGTCCGGCGGCGGCGTGGACCGTCCGCCGCCGCGGAGCGGCATCGAGAGCCGGGTCGGCCAGCTGCTCCCACTCCTTCGCGACCTGGTACTGCTCGTTGAGGCTGGTGATGCCGTCCGCGTCCCCGGCCATCCCGGTCCGGGCATCGCGGGTCGCGTTCTCGAAGGCGCTCTGACCGCGCCGGTACGGCTCGAGAAACTCGTCGTCGCCGTTCAGGACGTAGCCGCGCAGGCCGGTCTCCTGGTCGAGCATCGCGATGAGCATCCGCTGCGCGTCCTTCGTGCGCTCGGTGGCCTGGCGGGCGGCGTTGCGCTGCACGAGCGCGGTCAGCCCGACGGACACGGCGAGCGCCACCATGGCGGCCGCCATGAGCGCGGCGAACCAGCCCGCGCCGTTCGCGCGCGCGTCATCGGTGACCGGGGATCGGGCCATCGACTAGGTGATCGGTCGAGGCGCCGGATGGTTGACCCGGACGGCCGGGGAGCGCGCTACGCCCGCACGTCGCGCCGAGCGAACACCGGGATCGAGATCCCCAGGAAGATCAGCGCCCCGAGGATCAGCAGCCCCACGTCCCCCGCGTCGAGCCCATCCTCGATCGCCACCCCGTAGAACCGGAACGGCGTGATGTCGGCGAGCCAATCGACGTCCGCGGAGATCTTCCCCACCGCATCGAGCAGGTAGGCGAGCACCAGCCCGCCGCCCGCGATCCCGGTCACGAGGCCCGGCTGGCGGACACCCGCGGAGATCGCGAGCGCCAGCCCGCCGTAGAGCAGCGCGAGCGGCACGAGGTTCAGCGATCCCGCCGCCATGTGGCCGAGGTTCAGGTCGACGCCGAACGCGAGCGCCGACAGCCAGGTGAGCAGGCAGAACAGCAGCACGACCTCGAACAGGCCGATGAGGAACGCCAGGAACGTCGAGACGGGGACCTGCCAGCGGGGCACCGGCTGGCCGAGCACGACGTCGAGCGACCGGTTCTGCTCGGCTCCGGCGATCGCGCGGGACGCCGCGAGGATCGGGTAGAAGCCGACCGCCAGCGGCACCATGAAGCTCAGCAGCTCGCCGGAGATGAATCCCTCCGGGGTCGCGTAGGCCTCGGCGGAGATGCCGAAGGCATCGAGCAAGCCCTGGGGATAGGACTCGAGCGCCTTCGTGAACACCGAGACGTCCAGGGTGCTGTAGATCCCGATCATCATCAGGCCGAGCAGACCGAGCGAGACCCCCCACACGATCGATGAGCGCAGACGACGGCCGTGCGCGTGGCGGACCAGCTCGATCACGCCGCTGGGTCCTCTGCGTGGCCGTAGTAGGCGAGGAAGACCTCTTCGAGGCTCGCCCGCCCGATCTCGAGGTCCACGACCTCGTGCTGCGCGGCGAGCTTCACCAGCGGATCGACCGCGCCGGACAGCCGCAGCGTCAGCGTCGCGTCCTGGGCCGTGACGTCCTGCACACCCTCGAGTGCGCGGTATCGCGCGGGATCGACGGGTGCCGCGAACACGATCCGCACGTGGCGCAGCGCCCGGGCGATCAGCTCCCCGATCTCCTCCGTGGCGATGAGCCGCCCCTCGCGGATGATCCCGACCCGCTTGCAGACGCGGTGGACCTCTTCGAGGTTGTGCGAGGAGAGGAAGATCGTCGCGCCCGCCGCCTGGGCCTCGCCCACCATGTCCAGGAACGTCTCCTGCATGAGCGGGTCCAGACCGCTCGTCGGCTCGTCGAGAAGCAGGAGCTTCGGGCGGTGGAACATCGCCTGGACGAGCCCGACCTTCTGGTGGTTGCCGCGTGAGAGATGGCGCAGCGGCCGGTCCATGTCCGCGCGCAGGCGCTCGGCGAGCTCGTGCGCGTGCTCGAGGTCGGCGTGACGGCGCAGGCGCGCGACGTGTCGGACCACCTCCCAGCCCGTCATCTGCTCGTCGTAGACGAAGTCGCCGGGCAGGTTGCCGACGTCGTGCTTGACCGCGACGGCCTGCTCCCAGCAGTCGTGGCCGAACACGCGGGCATGGCCGCTCGTCGGGCGCTGGAAGCCCATCAGCGTGCGGATCGTCGTCGACTTGCCCGAGCCGTTCGGACCGAGGAAGCCGAAGGCCTCGCCGGCCGCGACCCGGAGGTCGATGCCCTCGATCCCGCGCTGCTTGCCGTAGCGCTTGGTGAGCTCCTTGCAGACGATCGCGTCCGTCATCGCGCGAGACGCTACGGGGCGGGTCAGTCGTCGTGCCGTGGCCGCTGCCGGCCCTGCTTGCGCTGGGCCTGCTGGCGCTTGGCATCGAGCCGCCGGGTTTTCGCGCCCTTGCTCGGCTTTGTCTTGCGCCGGGCCCGCGGGACGTGCAGCGCCGCGGCGAGCCGCTCGGCCAGGCGCTCGAGCGCGACCTCCCGGTTGCGCAGCTGGCTGCGCGCCTCCTGCGCCACCGCGGTCACCTTCGGGCCGTGCTTGGCGACGATGCGGTCCTTCTGCACGTCGGTCAGCGACGCGGACGCGCGCACGTCGAAGACGGCCTCCACGCGGGAAGCGGTGACGTTCGCGTGCTGACCGCCCGGGCCCGACGAGCGGCTCGTGCGCAGCTCGATCTCGGCCAGGGGGATCGCGACGGCTCCGGTGATGCGCAGCGTGTCCTCCACACCCCCATGATCGCCGACGCGTGCGTCAGCCCACTCAACCCCCCGCCCCGGGATGCCGATGTCCGATGTGTGCAGCTTCGCCATGAACGCGTCCAGCTCGAGACCGGACGCCACCGCATCGTCGGCACCCTCACCCTCGCCCGCGAGGGCTACCGCAGCCGGATCTCGGACATGCTGAACGCCACGGAGCGCGACTTCGTGGCGCTCACCGATGTCGAGATCACACCGCTGGATGGGTCCGAACCCGCGACGGAGCACGCCTTCATGGCCATCCATCGCGCGCACATCGTGTACGCCGTGCCGCTGGCGGCCGACGCCGCGGTGGTCGAAGCGCAGCACGCCGCGCGCTTCGCGTAGCCGACTCGGCCGCTTCTACGCGACGCGCAGGACCGGCTCGGGCGCGTCGCCGAGCAGGACCTCGAGGTCCGGCGCGTCGATCGGCCGGCTCAGGAGGTAGCCCTGGGCGAGGTCGCAGCGCAGGTCACGCAGCAGGTCGAGCTGCTCGGCCGTCTCGACGCCCTCGGCGACGACGGTCAGGTCAAGGGTCTGCGCGAGCTGGACGATGGCGGCCACGATCGCGGAGTCCTCGTCCTCCCTGCCGAGCCCGTCGACGAACGAGCGGTCGATCTTCAGGGTGTCGAGCGGGAAGCGCTTGAGGTAGCTCAGGGACGAGTAGCCGGTGCCGAAGTCGTCGAGCAGCAGGCGCGCGCCGGCGCTGCGCAGGCTCGCGAGGATGTCCTCGGGATCGCCGTCGGTCTCCATGAGGACGCTCTCGGTGATCTCGAGGCCGAGCGTGCCGGGCGTGAGCGAGACCTCGGCGAGGACCTCGGAGACGCGCTCGGGCAGGTCGGACTCGGCGATCTGGCGGCCGGAGAGGTTCACCGACAGGCGGAAGTCCGGCCAGCGCTCCTGCCAGCGGGCGACCTGGCTGCACGCCTCGCGCAGGACCCACATGCCGATCGGGATGATCTGCCCCGTCTCCTCGGCAACCGGGATGAACTCCATCGGCGAGACCGTGCCCCACTCGGGGTGGTCCCAGCGCAGGAGCGCCTCGGCCCCCGCGACGGCCCCGGTCTTCAGGTCGACGATGGGCTGGTAGACGACCCGCATCTGGTCGCGCTCGAGCGCGCGGTGCAGATCGCGCTCCAGGCGCATGCGCTCGTGCATCCGGGCGCGCAGGTCCTCGTCGAAGAGCTCGAACCGCCCCCGCCCGCGGCGCTTGGCGCGGTGCATCGCGGCGTCAGAGTCGCGCAGCAGGCTGTCGGCGCCCTCCGATCCGTTCTCGGAGATCGCGACGCCGATGCTCGCGGTCGAGAAGACCTCGCCGACGTCGAGCGTGAAGGGGGAACCCCACAGCTCGGTCAGCTTGTTGGCCAGCGCGATGGCGTCGTGCTCGCCCGCGAGGCCCTCGCAGAGGATCACGAACTCGTCGCCGCCCAGACGGGCCACGGTGTCGGACGCGCGAACCTCGGAGCGCAGGCGGCGGGCGATCGCGCCGAGCAGCTCGTCGCCGGCGGCGTGGCCGAACTCGTCGTTGACGAGCTTGAAGCTGTCGACGCCGACCATGAAGACGGCGGTGTGCGACTCGTCGCGGCGGGCGCGGGGCACCGAGCCGCGCAGGCGGTCCATGAAGAGCGAGCGGTTCGGCAGCTTCGTCAGCGAGTCGTGCAGCGCGCGCTCGCGGTCGGCGCTCTCGAGCTGCGCGCGCTCGACGGCCGAGCCGACGACGTGCGCGACGGACTCGGCGAACGCGATCTCGCCCTCGTCGAACTCGTGGACCTGCAGGCTGTAGCCCGCGAGGACACCGTACGTGCGGCCGCGCACGACGATCGGGACGGCGATCCCGCTGCGCGTCCCGTAGTCGCGCATCGCCTCGCTGCCGGGGAAGCGCGTCTCGGTCTCCAGGTCGCTGAAGACGACAGGGCACCCCTGCAACAGCGTGTAGCCAAGGTGGGTCGTGCGGTCGTCCGGGAGCGGCATCAGGTTGGCCCGCTCCTCGTTGCCGTCGCCGCCGGCGGCGCCGACGATCTCCAGGCGGGTGCCCTCGTCGGCGAGCTCGAAGACGACGCTCGCGTCGACCTGCAGCACCGACGTCGCGATGCGCGCGGCCTCGTCCATCAGGGCGTGGGGCTCTGCGAGCTGCAGCGCGCGGCGGCCGAGCTCGGCGACGGCGGCGTGACGGGCGGACGCGCGCTCGCGCTCGGCCTTCGCGCGGCGGTCGGCCGTGACGTCCCGGGTGATGCCCGAGATGCCGACGACCTCCTCGCCGTCGAGCAGCGGCACGAGGTCGATGACCACGTCGACGGTCGCGCCGTCGACGCGCAGGAGGACCGTCTCGTGCTGGAGGCGCGCCTCGCCCGCGAGCACGGCGTTCAGCGCGAGCTTGTCGCGCTCAGCGGTCTCCGGCAGGAAGATCGCGTCGAACGGCGCGCCGACGCTCTGCTCGGCCGTGTACCCGAGGACGTCCTCGACGGCGTGGTTGCAGAACGTCATGACGAGATCGGTGTCGCAGGTCCAGATGACCTCCTGGGCGGCCTCGACGAGCCGGCGATAGCGATCCTCGCTCTCGCGCAGGCGCGCCTCGGCGCGGCGCGGCGCGGTGACATCGCGCAGCCAGATGGCGGCCCCGACGTACGCGCCGTCGGCGGCGCGCAGCTCCGAGCCCCCGATCTGCAGGTGGCGAACGGAGCCGTCGCGTCCGGGCCGGTCGACGACGAGATCGTCGCCCGAGTCGCGGGAGGCGGCGAGGTCGACGCGAGACAGCAGCTCGTGCACCGCACGATCCTCGAGCTGGTCGATGGCGCGGCCGAGCATGTCGTCGCGGGCCACGCCGAGCAGCTCGGTGGCGGCGTCGCTGATCCACTCGACTTCCTGATCCTCGTTCAGGACGATCATGCTCTCGGCCGACAGGGCGGACAGCGCCGCGGCGCGCTCGTCGAACTTGCGGGTCGCGCGGCGCCAACGCTGGGTGACGAGGATGACCCCGACAAGCGCCACGAACAGGACGACAACCGCAGCCGCCAGCGTGATGTCGTGAAGCTCGGTGATGGCGGCGGTGGGCAAGGACATGGGTAGCGGCAGCGGGAACGCGCAGCAAACGAGGCGCGCGATCTCCCCTTCATGCATATCGACCGGACCAACCCGCACCCCCATCCCCAGAACTGGTGGGGCAACTCGTCCAGTCCGTAGGCTTCCGCGCCACGTTCCCCACGGACTTGTGTTCGGCACCCCGCTCATCGGACGAGACCGCGAGCTGGCCGCCCTGGTGGCGGCGCGGCTGCCGACGCATGCCGGTCTGGTCAGCGTCACGGGCGACCCCGGGATCGGGAAATCGCGGCTGCTCGCCGAGTTCGGCGGGCGCGCGCGGGCGGACGGTGCCCTCGTGCTCTCCGGGCGCGCGGCCGAGTTCGAGCGGGACCTGCCGTTCGCCGTGTGGATCGAGGCGCTCGACGATCACCTGCGCGCGTGTGAGGCGGAGTCGGCGGAGACGCTCGGCGGGCAGGAGGCGATCGACGAGCTCGCCGCGATCCTGCCGGCGCTGCGGCGCCGCGCGACCGGGTCGGCGCCACCGCTGGTCGACGAACGCCACCGCACCCATGCGGCGATGCGGCTCCTGCTCGCGCGGCTGGCGGACGCGCAGCCCGTCGTGCTGCTGCTCGACGACCTCCATTGGGCCGACCCGGGCTCCGCCGACCTGATCGCCGCGCTCGTGCGGCGCCCGCCCGACGCGCCCGTGCTCATCGTGTGCGCGACACGGCCCCGCCAGGCGCCCAAGCGGCTCCAGAGCGCCTTGGACCGGGCCGAACGCGACCGGGGGCTCCTCCAGCTCACCCTCGAGCCGCTCGACCGGGCCGCGACGGACGCGCTGCTCGGCGACGGCGTCCCCGAACGCCGGCGCGCGCACCTGCACCGCGAGAGCGGCGGCAACCCCTTCTACCTCGAGCATCTCGCGCGGATGCCGGCCGGCGCGCGGGCCGTTCCGCGGACGATCCTCGACGCGGTGACCGAGGAGCTGCGCGGGCTCCCCGCCAGCACGAGGACCGTGCTCGACGCGGCCGCCGTCGTCGGTGACCCGTTCGATCCCGGCCTCGTCGCGGACGTGCTCGCCCGCCCTCCCGCGGACGTTCTCGCCGCGCTCGACCGGCTGCGCGCAGACGGGCTGATCGTGCCGACGGATGTGCCGCACCGCTTCGCCGCCAGGCATCCGCTGGTCCGCCGTGCCGTCTACGACGCCACCGGCCCCGGCTGGCGGCTGGGCGCGCACGCGCGGCTCACGACGGCGCTCAGCGAGCGCGGCGCACCGGCGGCGGTGCTCGCCCACCACGTGGCCCGCTCGGCCGCCCCCGGGGACGCCGCGGCGATCGCCACGCTGCACGACGCCGCCGAGGAGGTCTTCGACACTGCGCCGGCCACGGCCGCGGAATGGCTGGAGATCGCGCTCGCGCTCGCGCGTGACGGCGCCGACGCACACGCGGAGCGGCGGTTGCGCGCGCCGCTCGCCCGGGCGTTCGTCGCGACCGGTCGGCTCGAGGCGGCGCACACGCTGCTCGTTGAGGCCGCCGACGACGACCGCCAGTGCGGCGACGCGCGACTCCGAGCCGCGCCACTGGCGGAGCTCACCCGCCTCGAACGCCGGATGGGCCGCCCCGAGGCCGCGCATGCGCGCCTGGTCGCGGCGTTCGACGCGCTGGGCGCAGACGACCTCGCCGAGCGGCTCACCCTGCTGCTCGAGCTCGCCGGCGACAGCTTCTCCCGCGCCGAGATCGAAGAGATGCTCCTGCGCAGCGACGAGGCGGCCGCCATCGCCGAGGAGATCCGGGACGTCCCGGCGTACTCGGCGGCGCTCGCGCTCGGGGCGCTCGCGCGGACGCTCGGCGCGCTCCCCGACGCGCAGCGGGCCCTCGACGATGCCACCGTCGCCTTCGATGCGCTGACCGACGAGCAGCTGGCCGCCCGGCTCGACCAGGCGCACTTCCTGACCCTGGCGGACATGTACCAAGAGCGATTCCACCCGCTGGTCGCGCACGCCGAACGGGCGACCGGCGTCGCGCGCCGCACCCGCCAAGGTGCCCTGCTCGGGGTCCTCGCCTTCGCGCGCGGCTTCGCCCTGGGCATCACGGGACGGCTCGCGGAGGCGACCGCGATCTACGAGGCCGCCATCGAGGAGGCGCGGCTCGCCGACAACCCGCTCTCGCTCGGGTGGGTGCTGCTGAACGCCGCGAACACGCGCTGCACGGTCGGCGACCTCGAGGCCGCGATCGCGCTCGCGGAGGAGGGCGATGAGCTGATCCAGGCGCTCGACGAGATGATCATGAAGGCGTACGCCGGGGACGTCCTGGGCGAGGCGCTCTTCCTCTCCGGCCGGCCGGCCCGCGCCGCCGAGACCCTCTTGGAGCACTGCGGCGGGCCGGAGATCCCGCTCATCCAGGGCTTCTGGCGGCCACGCACCCTGATGTACCTGTGCCTGGCCCAGCTCGCGGCCGGGCGGCGGGCCGACGCCGAAGCGGCGGCCGCGCTCGCCACCGAGCTCGCCGACGGCCTGGGGCTGCCGTGCGCGGGCGCGTGGGCGACCCGAGCCCGCGCCGCGCTGGCGCTCGACGCGGGAGACGCCGACGACGCGGCGCGCCTCGCCGTGGCCGCGGCCGCCGCGCTCGACGCGCGGGACGCCCCGATCGAGGCGGGACGCAGCCGCGTGCTCGCGGCGCAGGCGCTCGCCACGGCCGGGCGCCGCGACGAGGCCGTCGCGACCCTGCGCGCCGTCGCCGACGTCGCCGACCGCACCGGCGCGCGCGGGCTCCGCGACGAGACCGCCCGCGAGCTGCAGCGCCTCGGCCGCCGCCCCCGGCGCGGCGACAGCGACGCGACCGGCCTTGCCAGGCTCTCCGGACGCGAGCGCGAGGTCGCCGAGCTCATCTGCGACGGGCGCACCAACGCGCAGATCGCCGCCGAGCTCTACCTCTCACCGAAGACCGTCGAGACGCACGTGCGGAACATCTTCGGGAAGCTGCTGGTCTCCTCGCGGATCGAGATCGCACGGGCCGTCGAGCGCGAGCGGATCGCCGCCGGGGACTAGCGAACGACGAGGTTGCGCACGGTGTGGCGATTCGTCAGCCCGCCGGTGCCGGCGCCGAACCCGAGCAGGACGCGCGACGGCAGCGTTACGGCCTGCGAGAGCATCGGGGTGCCGTCGAGCGACACGGTGATCGTCCCCGCGACGATGACGACCTTCACGTGGCGGGTCGTGTTCTGCAGCGGGGTCAGCAGCGACGCGGTCTGCAGCCAGCCGAGCGTCTGCCACGCCCCCGCGACGGCGCCGTTCGACAGGCCGACGAAGTTCCCCGTCGCCTGCGTGCCGTTCGGGTAGCTGGCCAGCGCGACGGCCCAGCCGGCGATGCCGCCGAAGCCCAGGCTGCCACCTCCCCCGCCGAGCGACGTCGCGAGCGCGCCGCGGGTCGGATCGCCGAGGATCATGGTCATGCCGTCGGCGCCCGTGCCGTTGTCGACGGTCGCGTCGAACTCGATCGTCTTCCCGGCCGGGTCGATCTGAGTCGGCCAGAACGCGGTCCCCTTGCTGTCCGCCGTCGCCGGCGTGAGCTGGAGCGCCCCACCGGTGATGGACGCCACGCCGTTCAGCTGCCACCCGCCCGCGGACGGGTCGGGCACGGTGCTCGTCGTCGGCGTGTACGTCGAGGTGAACGCGACGGTGTTCTCCCCCGCCGCGAGCGAGAAGGCGGGCACCGTGTAGGCGCCTCCGGATGCCGTAACCGGCTGCGCGGCGCCGCCGTTGACCGAGACGGTCGCGCTCCAGCCGGCGCCCGACGGGACGGCCTGGACGACGGAGCACGCGGTGCCCTGCACCGCACCGGTCAGCGCGGGCGTGGCGCTTGCGCCGGCCGCGACCGTCGCCGAGAAGGCGCTCGGGCAGGAGCCGCTCACCGACACGGCGGTGCTCGCCTGAGGGGTCCCCGCAGGCGCGACGATCGTGCTGCGCACGCGCAGGGTCGCGGCGGGCGGCGGGGTGCCGGTGGACGACACCTTCAGGTTGCGGACGGTGTGGCGGTTGGTCAGCCCGCCGGTCCCGGCGCTGAAGCCGAGGAGCACCCGCTCCGGCAGGACAACCGCACGCGAGAGCAGCGGCGCACCGTCGACGGTGACCGTCATGACGCCCGCGGCGACCGTGACCTTGATATGCCGGGTCGTGTTCTGCAGCGGGGTCAGCAGCGATGCGGTCTGCAGCCACCCCAGCGTCTGCCAGGCGCCGGTGACCGCGCCGTTCGACAGGCCCACGAAGTTCCCGGTCGCCTGTGTGCCGTTCGCGTAGCTCGCGAGCGCGACCGCCCAACCGGGGATGCCGCCGAAGCCGAGGCTGCCGCCCGCGCCGCCGATGGACGTCGGCGTGGCGCCGCGCGCCGGGTCCCCGAGCACCATCGTCATGCCGTCGGCGCCGGTGCCGCCGTCGACGGTCGCGTCGAACTCGACGCTGAGCCCATTGGCGAGAACGGTTTGGGGCCAGAACGCGCTGCCCTTGCTGTCCGCGGTCGCCGGCGTCAGCTGGAGCGCGCCGCCGGTGATGGACGCGACGCCGTTCAGCTGCCAGCCCCCCGCCGACGGGTCGGGCACGGTCTGGCTCGGCGGCGCCGGCGGCTGGTAGCGGTTCGTCAGCACGACGGTGTTCGGCCCGGCCTGGAGCGCGAAGGACGGGACGCGGATGATCCCGTCGACGACGCTGATCGCCTGCGGCGTGCCGTTGTTCACCGTCGCGGTGGTCGACCACCCGTCACCGGTGATGGCGTCCTGCTCGACGACGCACTGGCTGCCGACCTGCGCGTTGGCCGGGGTGGGCGTCGCCGACGCGCGCGGCGCGAGCTGGAGCGGCCCGAACGTGCCGGGGCAGCGGCCGGCCACGCGGACGGTGGTCGATTCCTGCGCCGACCCGGGCGGCGCGACGACGGTGTTCGTGATCCGCAGCGAGGGCGGCTCGGGCCCCGGCTCGCCGGTGCCCCCGTCGGGCGGCGGCAGCGCCGGACCGGCCGCGCCGCCGATCGTCGCGTTCGACACGGCGTGGCGGTTCGTGCGACCGCCGGTGCCCGCGCTGAATCCGACGAGCACGCGGTCGGGGAGCGTGACGGCCTGGCTGACCCGCTCGACCCCGTCCACCGACAGCTTCAGCACGCCGCCCGAGATCTGCACGCGCACCTTGCGCGGCGTGGTTCCCGCCAGCACGGGGACGGCGCTCGTCTTCAGCCAGCGCGGGAGGACGGCCGTCGCGGTCGCGGCCCCGTCGGACACGCCCACGAACGGGGCGGCGACCCCGTTGTTCGGATAGGTCACGAGCGCCGCGGCCCAGCCCGGCACGCCGATGAACCCGAGCCCGCCGCCGCTCAGGCCGAGCGCGGTCGGTGTCGCGCCGCGCGCGGGGTCGGCGAGGACGAGCGCCATGCCGTCGCCGCCCGTGCCACCGGTGATGAGGGCGTCGAAGCTCACGTCGAGCCGGCGCGCGTCGACCGGAGTCGGCCAGAACGCCGTGCCCTTGCGGTCGCGAAGGGCCGGGGTCAACTCGATCCCGGCCGGGTTCGTGCTCACGGCCGCCGTGCCGTTGCGCTGCCAACGCGTGTCCGTGACGTTCGGGATCGCGCCCGCCGCGGTGAGGTCGGCCGAGACGATGCTGCCGTCGCTCGCGGTGACCCGCCAGCGACCCTGCACGCTGCCCAGCTCGGTCGGCGTGAAGCGAATGGTCCGCGAGACGTCGGCGCCCGCGGCGACGACCGTGCCGGTCGCGAGCGGGCTGTCGAGTGTGAACTGGCCGCCGGGCGCGGTCGAGCCGGTGATGGTGACCGGGGTCGTGCCGGTGTTGCGCAGCGTCACGGTCTTCGTCAGGTTCGCCCCCGGCGCGACCTCGCCGAAGGCCGTGCTCGCGGTCACCGGCTTCAGCGCGCCGGTCGCGGCACCCGCGTCGCGGTAGGTCGCGGTCAGCGTGAGCGCGCTCGCCGGGATCGCGATGTCGTGCAGGCGAGCGCCGCTGTCCGACCAGCCGGTGAACTCCCACATCCGCCCGTCGCGCGTGAAGCGCTCGGCCGCGGACACCGACGTCCGGAACCCGACCGCCGCGTCCTGGCTGTACGGCGCCGTGAACGCCCGGCCCGCGTAGGTGATCGGCGCGCCGGCCGGCGAGCTGTCGAGCTTCAGCAATCGGGTCTCGGGCCGGATCTCCACCCGCTTGACCGCCGATAGCCCGGTCGCGTCCGTCGCCGTCAGCTCGATCTCGTAGTAGCTGTCGGCGTCGTGGTCCTCGACCGCGCGGAAGCTCGTCTCCGCCGCACCCGCGACCTGGACGATCGGGTGCGTGTGGGTGCCGTGGTGCAGCGTCACCCGCCAGTTCAGCCCGCTCGCGGCGACCGCCCCGACGCCCGGGTCGGTGGCCGACCCGCGCAGCGCGACGACGTCCCCGCCGCGGAAGGTGGCGCCCGCCAGCGGGGCGGCGATCACCGGGACCGGAGGGTCATTGCCGGCGGTGATCTGCACGGTGTCCGACGCGGTGCCGCCGCGGCCGTCGTCGACCGTCAGGGTCACCGTGTACGTGCCCGCGGCGGTGTAGACGTGCTGCGGCGACGCGGCGGTGCTGGCGGCCGTGCCATCGCCAAAGGTCCAGCGGTAGGTCAGCGGGTCGCCGTCAGGGTCCCGTGAGGCGGACGACGAGAGGTTCACGGTGAGGGGCGCGGAGCCACTCGAGGGGGTCGCCGTCGCGTCGGCGACGGGCACGCGGTTGCCGGTCCCGTACGCGATCCGCATGACCGAGCCCGTGCCGGGATCGCCCGTCCCGAACGACACGTAGGCGATGTCGCCCGACGGCGTGCGGATGAGCTGCACGCCCGACCAGTCCGTCGCGAAGGAGGTGGCCGCGGTCACCCGGTCCTGCGCGTCGACGTCCAGGTGCTTGACCCAGCCCTGCGCGTAGTCGGCGACGAAGATGTCGCCGTCGTAGTCGTCGGGGTAGCTGCCGCTCGGGTACATCGGCCCGCCGACGACCGCCGCATCCGCGCCGTTGCGGTCGTACGACCAGTTCGGCACGCGGTCCGCCGTCGCGGTCCCCTCTCGCGCGTACTCGACCGCGCACTCCGCGCGGTCCGCGTAGCCGCTCGTGCGGCCGGACCCCTCGTAGCACGGCCATCCGTAGTTGCCGCCGCCGCTGCGGATGATGTCGAGCTCTTCGCGCTCGCCCCAGCCGACGTCGCCGACGATCAGCCCGTCGCCCGTGGGCAGGAGATCGAACCGGAACGGGTTGCGGAAGCCCTTGTTGTAGAGCTTGGCGCAGACCTTCGTGAGGTCCGTCTCCGCCGGGCAGAACGGGTGGCCGGTCAGCCCCCGCCCCTCACGATCGATGTGGACGATCTTCCCCGCGAGGCTCTGCTCGTTGTACGTGCGCAGCGCGAGCGGGTCCACCATCGAGTAGCTCGACGCGTCGCCCGAGCCGGCGTACAGGGTGCCGTCGGGCGCCGATCGGACCGATCCGATCGAGTGCGAATCGCCCTCCGACGGGATGCAGTCGACCGCGTTGCTCGGCGCCGGGCACAGCGACGACGTGTACGTGCCGAGGATGACCTTCATGTCGGTGAGCGTGCTGTCCGCGTTCAGCCGGTAGCGGCGCAGCTGGGAGATCATCGGGCCGTAGCGATCGGCGTTCCCGGGCGCCATCTCATACGTGAAGAGGAGGTAGACGTACGGGTTGGTCGCGAACTGGCCGTCGACGGCCAGGCCGAGGAGGCCACGGTCCCAGTAGCTGTGGACGGTCGAACGCAGGTCGAGGATCTGGCGTGCGGTGGTCTGCCCCGGGTCGGCGACCTTCAGCACGCCCTCCTTCTCGGCGATGAGCATCCGCCCGTCCGGCGTCCACGCGACGGCGGTCGGCATGCTCAGCCCGCCGACCATCGTCTGCTCGGAGAAGCCGGCCGGAAGCGTGGCGGCATGGGCAGGCGCCACGGCGCACAGGACGCACGTGAGGATCAGCGCGGCGAGCGCCGGCAGCGATGAGGGACGAGAGGACAAAAGACCGGAACCCCGAGCAAAGGTATAGCGCAGGGACCGGCATTCCTCTACTTCCGCTGAGCAATACAGGTCCACCTGGCATGTCGGGACACACCGCGCCACACTGCGAGCGTCATGGATTGCGTCGAGATCCGCCTGCTGGGCCGGTTCGAGGTGACCGTCGACGGCGCTGCCGTCCCCGACGACGCCTGGCCGCATCGCCGCGCGCAGGATCTCGTCAAGGTCCTCGCACTCGCTCCGGAGCACCGGCGCACGCGCGACGAGATCCTCGAGGCGCTGTGGCCCACCCTCGCGCCGCAGGCGGGCGCGGCGAACCTCCACAAGGCCGCCAGCAACGCGCGGCGCGCACTTGGCGCGAAGGAGGCCATCGTCATCCGCCAGGGGGTCGTGCAGCTCGCGCCCGGCGCGCGGGTCGCGACCGATCTCGCGGAAGGCGCCGGTGACGGCGAGCTGCTCCCCGAGGACCGCTACGAGGAATGGACGACCGCGGCCCGCGAAGAGCTCTCGCAGCGGCGGCTGACCACACTGCGCGCCGACGAGCGCTGGAACGACATCCTCGCGTCCGACCCCGCCGACGAAGAAGCACACCGTGCGCTCATGCGCGCGCACGCGAGAGACGGCGACCGGGTCGCCGCGGCGCGTCAGTACCGGCGGGCACGCGACGAGCTCTCCGCCCTCGGCCTCGCGCCCGGCGCGGAGACCGAGGCCCTCTACCGCGAGCTGTGTCAGGGGCCGGCCGTCGTCGCTCCGACTCGCGGCGGCGCGCCCGTGATCGGCCGTGACGCGACGCTGCGCACCGTGGCGCAGGCCGTCACGAGCGCACGACGCGGCCGCGGCGGCGCCCTGCTCGTCACCGCCGACGGCGGGATGGGCAAGACGCGGCTCGCCGACGCTGCGCTCGCGCAGGCCGCCGCCCAGGGCTGGCACACGCTGCGGGGAACCGCGCGCGCCGGCGAGGGCGAGGTCCCGTACGCCCCGATCACCGAGGCCCTCGACGCGCTGCTCGCCGAGCGGCCGGAGCTCGCCGTCGGCCTACCGGACGGCGCGCGCGGAGTGCTCGCGCTGCTCACGCCGTACGCCCCGCGCGCCGGGACCACACCTCCGGGTGACGCGCCGCGCCACCGGGTCGTCGCCGCGATCACGCAGCTCCTCCTCGCCGCCGCCCGCGAGCACGGGCTCGTCCTGGTCGTCGAGGACCTCCACGCGGCCGACGAGGCGACCGTCGAGGTCGTCGAGCACGTGGCCCGCGCGGCGCGGCGTGAGGCGCTGCTCGTCCTCGCCACGTCGCGGCCCACAGCGGAGGCGTCGCCCGCCGCGCGCCTGCGCGACACGCTCGTCGCCCAGGGCGCGGCGATCGCGCTGGAGCTGCCGCCGCTCGGCGACGGCGACATCGCGGAGATCGCCCGGCACGCGGCCCGGCGCGATCTTCCGGCAACCACCGAGGCCGCGATCGTGGCCGCCGCGGCCGGCAACCCGTTCTTCGCCGAGGAGCTCGGCGCCGCGGCGGACGACGACGGACAGCTGCGCGTCGGCGCGCGGGCCCACCAGGTGCTCGAGGACCGGCTGGCGCACCTGCCCGCGAGCGCCGCGGCCATCGTCCCGCTCGCCGCCACCCTCGACGAGCCGGTGACCGCGCCGGACCTTGCGGCGCTCGCGGGAGTCACCGCCGAGGCAGCCGCCGACGCCGTCGAAGCGGGGATCGCGGGCGAGGTGCTCGAGCCGCGGCCCGGCGGGGGCGCGCGCTTCCGCCATCCCCTGCTGCGCGAGGCCGCCCGCCGGACGCTCGGCCCGCAGCGGCTCGCGGCGGCCCACGCCGCGGCGGCGGACCGCCTGCGCGAGCAAGACGCCGCGCCCGAGCTGGTCGCCCACCACCTGCTCCAGGCCGGCGACGAGGCCGCCGCGGTGCCGCTCCTCACCGAGGCCGCCCGCCGCGCCGCCGCGCTCGGCGCGTTCGCCGACGCGCAGCACGACGTCGAGCGCGCGCTCGACGTGGCGGCGCCCGGCCTGCGCGGCGACCTCCTCCTGCTCCTGGCCGACCTGCGCCACGCGACCGGCGACCAGCGCGCGCCGGCGACCTACCAGCAGGCGCTGGCGGCGGGGGTCGACGCGCCGCCCGTCGCGATCGAGCTGCGCCGCGCACGGGCCTTCCTCACCGTCGGCGACCCTGCGAGCGCACGTGCGGTCCTCGACGCGCTGATGGTCACCGAGCCCGCCGACGAGCAGACGGTGCTCGTCCTCCGCGGCATGGCGAGCTGGTACCTCGGGGACGTCGACGACGCACGGGTCCAGGCCGAGGCGGCCCGCGCGCACGCGGCCGCGGCCGGGTACTCGGACGACGGGTCGCTCGCCGACCTCGAGGCGATGATCGCCCACGCCGACGGCGCCTGGGCCAGCCAGATGGAGTGGCAGCTCAGCGAGCTGTGGGACGCACCTGAGGTCGCCGAGCGCGTCTTCGACGCCTACCTCTGCGTGAGCGAGTACATCCTGCACTGCGGCGATCCGTTCGAGCAGATCGAGGCGTTCGCGTCACGGGTGCGGGAGCGGTCCGCCCGCGCCGGCGCCCGCCGCGGCGAGGCGTTCGGCGCGACCGTCGTGGGCGAGGCGGCGCTGCTCGCCGGGGACCCGGCGCAGGCCCGCGCCCATCTGGTCGAGGCCGCGCGGCTCAGCCGCGCGGTCGGCGCCCGGGCGGGCGAGGCGCTCGCCCGCGCGCGGCTCGGTGAAGCGCTGCTGCACCTCGGCGACCGCGCGGCGGCGCGTGCCCAGCTCGAGCACGCGATCGAGCTCGGGCACGACTCGCCGCTGGCGCACCACGTCCTCTACCTCGCCCACCACCCGCTGCTGCAGGTGCCCGAGGATCCCGACGAGGCCTACGCGCTCCTCGAGCAGGCCGAGACGCTGCTGAGCGACCGCCCCGCGTGCCGGTTCTGCCCCGTCGGCTACTGGGCGGAGGCCGCGGGCGTTGCCGCGCGCGCGGGCGAGCCCGAGCGCGGGCGTGAGTTCCTCGCCCGGGCGGAGCAGGCCGCCGGGCTCTGGCGGCTCTCCCCGTGGGGCGCGGCCCTCGCGGAGGGCCGCGGTCACGTCCTGCGCGCCGAGGGCGACGAGCCGGGCGCCGTCGCGGAGCTGCAGCGGGCCGCCGACGAGTACGAGGCCCGCGGCCAGATCCTCTACGCCCGGCGGGCTGAAGCCCTGGTCTGACCGCGGGAAGGTCCCAGGAAGGTGCGCTGCGGAGACTCCCCCGGCACCCAACCAAAGGACCACGATGAGCCTGCTGAGCACCGTCGACGTCGACGACCTGCGCGCGGAGATCCGCGCCACATACGACCGCGTCGCCCGTGAGCCCGACGCCGAGTTCCACTTCGAGATGGGGCGCGCCCTCGCCGCCCGCATCGGCTATCCAGCTGAGGATCTCGACGCCGTGCCACCCGACGCCCTGGCGTCGTTCGCCGGCGTCGGCCATGCGCTGGATCTCGCCGCGCTCGCCCCCGGCGACCGCGTCGTCGACCTCGGCTGCGGCTCGGGCACCGACGTCTTCGCGGCCGCGCGGCGCGTCGGCCCGGAGGGCCGGGTCGTCGGCATCGACATGACGCCCGGCCAGCTCGCGAAGGCCCGGGCGCTGCGCGACGCGGCATGCCTCCCGCACGTCGCGTTCGAGCACGCGCAGATCGAGTCCCTCCCGCTCCGCGCCCGCTGGGCCGATGTCGTGATCTCCAACGGCGTCGTCAACCTCGTGCCCGACAAGGGCGCCGTGTTCGCCGAGGCGGCGCGCGTGCTGCGGCCGGGCGGCCGGCTCGCGCTCGCGGACATCGTCTCGAACCGGGAGATCAAGCCGACCACGCGGGCGAAGGCCGACCTGTGGGCCGCCTGCGTGGCCGGGGCCATCGTCCGCGAGGACTACCTCGCGCTCATCGAGGGAGCGGGCCTGCGGGTCGAGCAAGTGCGGCGCAATCCCGAGTACCGCTTCATCAGCGAGCGGGCGCAGAGCACGTGTGCGAAGTACGGCGTCGAGGTGATCGAAGTGCTCGCCGTCAAGCCGTGACGCGCAAGACTGGGTCCATGCGCGAGCTCGACCTCCGGCTGCTCGGCACCTTCGCGGTGACGGTCGACGGCGAGCCGCTGCCCCATGCCGCCTGGCCCCAGCGCCGGGCGGCGGATCTCGTGAAGCTGCTGGCCCTGGCACCGCGGCGCCGGCTTCCGCGGGACCGGGTGCTCGAGCTGCTGTGGCCCCATCTCGATCCGGCCGGCGCCGCGGCGGCGCTCCACAAGGCCGCGCACTACGCGCGCCGCGCGCTCGGTGACCGGGAGGCGATCGTCCTGGCCGGGGGCACAGTCGCGCTGTGGCCCGACGCGGCGGTGACGACGGACGTCGCGCGGTTCGAGGCCGCCGACGAGGCGTACGCCGGCGAGCTGCTGCCTGACGACCTGTACGAGCCGTGGACGATGGATGAGCGCGACCGCCTGCGCGGCCTCGCCCTGGACCGGCGCCGGGCGGCCGGTGACTGGGACGGCGTGCTCAGGCTCGACGCGGCCGACGAAGAGGCCACCCGCGACGCCATGCGCGCCGCCGCGGCGGGCGCGGACCGCGCTGCGGTGGTCCGCGTGTTCGAGCGGCTGCGCGCGGCCTTGGCGGCGCTCGGCATGCAGCCGTCGCCGGAGACCGTGCGGCTGCTCCGCGACCTCTCGCGCGGCCCGGCGGTCGTCGCGGCCCTCGGCGAACCGGTGGCGATGACCGGCCGCGCGACCGAGCTGGCGAACGCGCTGGCGCGGCTCGACGCCGCCAACGCCGGCACCGGCGGCGTCCTCCTGCTCACCGGCGAGCCCGGGAGCGGCAAGACGCGGCTGGCCGAGGCCGTCCTGCGGGAGGCCGGCGAGCGCCGGTGGCACACCGTGCGGGCCGGGGCCCAGGACGTGCCTGACGCGGTGGCGGCCGTGACCGGCACGCTCCGCGCCACCCGCCCCGACCTCGGGGCCGAAACCGGTGACGTCCTCGCGAGCGCGGCGGCCGAGCGCGGGTGTGTCGTCTTCCTCGACGATCTGCACGCCGCCCCGGACAGCACCGCCAGCGCCCTGACCGAGCTCGGCGCCCGGGCCGCCGGCCTGCGGCTCCTCATCGTGGTCGCCTGGCAGCCGTCCCAGGCGCGCACGCGGCTGCACGCGACGCACGGGGAGCTGCTCGCCCGTGGCCTTGCGAAGGAGATTCCGCTCGCCCCGCTCGCCGAGACCCCGCCCCAGACGCGCTACGCGACCACCTCGGACGGCGCGCGCATCGCCTTCCAGGTCGTCGGCGACGGCGACACCGACATCGTCCTGGTCCCCGGCTTCGTCTCCAACGTCGAGCACATCTGGGAGATGCCGACCGCGCGGCGCATGTTCACGCGCCTCGCCGCGCGCCACCGGCTGATTATCTGGGACAAGCGCGGGACCGGGCTCTCGGACCCGGTCGCCGACGTTCCCTCCCTCGAGGAGCGCGAGCTCGACCTCATCGCGGTCCTCGACGAGGCGGGCTCGGAGCGCGCGGTCCTGCTCGGCGTCTCGGAGGGCGGGCCCCTTGCGCTGTCGTTCGCCGCCACGCATCCGGAGCGGGTGACCGCACTCGCGTTGGTGGCGACCGCGCCACGCTTCGTCGCGGACGACGGCCTGCCGGGCTGGGACGCGGGGCACGCCGACGCGCTCGCCACCGGCCTGTTCGAGCGGTGGGGCACCGGTGCCCTGCTGACCGTGTTCTCCCCGTCGCACGCGGGGGATCCCGTGAGCCGCGAGCTCTTCGGCCGCTTCCAGCGGATGGGGGCCAGCCCGACGATGGGCCGCGCGACGGTCCTGGCCATGCTCGACATGGACGTGCGCGACGTGCTCGGCGACGTCCGCGTCCCCACGCTCGTGCTGCACCGCGCGGGGGACCGGATGATCCCCGTCGGCGGAGGCCGCGCGATCGCCGAGGGCGTGCCCGGCGCGGTGTTCGTCGAGCTCGCCGGCGACGACCACTTCCCCTTCCTCGGGGACATGGACGACGTCACCGATGAGATCGACGCGTTCCTCGCCCCCCACACCGGTTGAGTGTCCAATCGACGTTGCCATAGCGACGCCGATCGGACACTCAACGGCTGGATCAGTGAAACGCCGGGGGTTCGCCGAGCGCCACCTTCGCCAGCCACTCGTACGCGCGGTTCGCGCCGAGGGGGTGCATGAACATCCCTGCCCGTGCGTCGCGCACCGCGCGGCTCAGCGGGTGGGCGTTCATGTAGCCGGCGCCGCCCGAGCACGCGAGCGCGCGGTCGGCCACCCGCATCGCCGCGGCGTTCACCGCCGTCTTCGCCGCCTGCGCCTCGGCGAACAGGCCGACGACCTCGTCGTCGTCGAGATCGAGTGGCGCGGCGTCCTGCAGCCGCGCGGCCCGCGACAGCACACCCCGCGCGGTCGCGAGATCGACGACGTTCTCCGCGATGAGCATCCGGGCGCGCGGATCGTCCGCGCCCCGCCGCCGCAGCGCGGCCCGCACGAGCGCGTCGGCCTCCTCGGCGACCCCGAGCGACGCCGACGCGTGGAACAGCCCGGACGCGAGGTTCCGCGCCATGTACGGCACGGACTCTCCCACCGGGAACCCGCCGCTGACCGCGCCGGCCGGCAGCTCCACCCCTTCGAAGCTGACGGACTGGCTCCCCGAGGCACGCATCCCGAGCGCATCCCAGTCGTCGTGCAGGACGATGCCGGGCGTACCCGCCGGGATCTGCGCGAACGCGTAGCGCTCGTCGCCGACGGTCGTGACGGCCACGACCAACACCGTCGCCGCCGGGGACATGGTGCAGAACACCTTGCGCCCGTCGATCCGCCAGCCGCCCGGCGACGGCGTCGCGGTCGTGGCGGGCCGCGTCATGTCCTGCCCCGGCTCGCTGACCGCCGTCGCCAACACGACGCCGTCGCGCGCGATCACCGAGAGGATGGCGCCGATCGCCGCCTCGCGCCGCTCGTCCCCGCGCTCGGCCGCCAGCGCGTGGAGGCGCACGTAGTTCCCGAGAACGGCGAGGTGCATGTTCGCCCCGATCGCGACCGACGCATCCCCGCGCGCGAGGCGCGAGGAGGCGACGACCTGGTCGTGGACGCTCGTGACGCCGAGCCCGCCGAGCTCTTCGGGAATGGAGGCGGCGAACCACCCGGCGTCGAGGAGCGCGGCGATCCCCTCGTGCGGGTATGTGCCCGCGCGGTCGTGGTCGGCGGCGGGCCCGCGGAGCTCCTCGGCGAGCCGTTCGGCCAGCTCGACAAGCCGTGCGCCGGCCGGCGTCTCCGCCGTCAGGCCGGGCGGACGGTCCGTCGTCGGCAGCGTGGCGGTCGTCATGCGCGCGTCACCTCCACCGTCACGCCGTTGGTGACCATGTCGAAGACCGCCGACCGCGCCTGGGCGCGCTCGAGGATCTCGTCGAGCTTCTCGGCGGGGGCGTCGCCCTCGATCTCGAAGCGCGCGCGGATCCGCTCGAACCCGTTGCGCGGCCCTTCGTCGACGCCGAGGCAGCCGCGCACGTCCATCTCGCCCTCGAGGTGCGAGCAGACCCGCGTCAGCTCGACCTTGCGGGCGGCCGCGACGAACACCAGCGTGGTCGTCAGGCACGCCGCGAGCGCGTGGAGCAGGTGCTCCGCGGGATTGGGCCCGGTGTCGGAGCCGAGCAGGATCGCGGGTTCACCTGCGTCGAGCGTCCAGCCGTGGTCGCGCGTCGCGTCCTCGCCGCCCGCGGCGTAGAAGCCGCGGATCTCGGAGCGGTTGTGGGCGCCGTCGACCCACTCGTTCGCCGCGCGGAAGACGAAGCGGCCGAGCTCGGGCTGCTCGCCGAGCAGGTCGAGCGTGCCGAACATCGTGGCGGTGTCGACGCCGTTGCGGACGGGATTGGTGGTGCTGGCCATGAGGCTCTCCTTCGGGTTGGTGGCGGGATGCCACGGAACGCGAGCCTGCTGGAGGGACCTTCCTGAGACCTTCCACAGCCCCGCCCCGCCATACCCTCGGGTAGGTTCCCGGCCATGTCCCCGACCGACCCCTCCGAGCTCTTCTCCGTCCGCGGCAAGACCGCCCTGGTCAC
>JAEMSV010000114.1:0-1961 GCA_016462625.1 Solirubrobacteraceae bacterium
CTGCCGGACCGCCCGCCCCGACGCCGCCGTCCGCTCCGGCCCGGGATCGCGCGGCCCCCGACACGCGGATCGTCTCGGGCCCCGGATCGCGGCTGCGCCAGCGGCGCGCGGCCTTCCGGTTCTCCGCGACGGAGAAGGGCAGCCGATTCGAGTGCGCGCTCGACGGCGAGCGGTTCGCCCGCTGCCGTGCGGCGACGACGCTCCGCGAGCTCAAGCGCGGACGGCACGTCCTGCGGGTCCGCGCGGTCGACGCGGCCGGGAACCACGACCGGACCCCGGCCGTGGCGAAGTTCACCGTCCCCCGGCGCTAGCCCACGTAGGCCCGCGCCTCGATCTCCACCAGCAGCGCGGGGTCGATCAGGGCGCTCACCTGCACCATCGTGGTGACCGGCGGCGCGTCACCGAAGGCCGCACCGTGCGCACGACCGACCGCGTCAGCGTGCCGGGCGATGTCCACGACGAACATCCGCGTGCGGACCACCTGGTCCATCCGCGCGCCGGCGAGGCCGAGCGCCGAGGCGATCCGCGCGAGCGCGACCCGGGCCTGCTCCCCCGGGTCGCCTGGTGCGACCACGTGCCCGTCCGCGTCGACGGCGACCGTACCGGCCACCTCCACGAACGGTCTGCAGCGAACCGCGCGGCAGTACCCGTACGGCTCCTCCCAGGGGGAGCCGGAGGCATACCGCGCGATCGGCATCAGCTGAAGGCGACCCCGGCGAGGATCACGATGAGCCAGACCACCCAGAACAGCGCGCCGATGACGACGGTCACGAGGCCGAGCGTGCCCAGGTCGGCCTCCTCGGCCGCCCCGTTGGTGCGCTTGACCCAGCCCGCGTTCAGCTTGTTCTGGATGCTGATCCAGATGAAGATGTTCACGATCGGGATGAGGCCCCCGATGAAGTACAGAACGAGGTTGAAGTTCTCCGCGCCTGTCTCCTCGAGGAAGTCATCGACGTCCTTCCAGACCAGGAACAGCACCACGAAGTTCACGAATGGAACGATGTAGAGCACGGTCTTGAGGACGGCGTTGGTGTCCTTACCCGTCGCCTCGCCGATGTCGTTCAGCGTGTTGTAGATCCAGGAGAAGCCCCAGAGGCCGTAGCTCAGCAGCAGCCAGCCGAAGCAGGAGCCGACGCTGCGGAGAACCTTCGGGCCCCCGCCGGGAGCCCCGCCGAAAGCGGCCTCAGGTGATGTGGTGGCGTTCATGGGGTGTCGTCCTTTGCTCGCACTACGGGGACCAGACCGGCGGGAGCTAGGTTCGACGAGCCAGGCGGAACCCCTTGCGAGCGCGGATCAGGAGCCCTGGTCGCCCGGCCGGACGAGACCGGTCTCGTAGGCGAGGACCACGGCCTGCACGCGACTGCGCACGCCGAGCTTGCCGAGGATCCGCGTGACGTGGCTCTTGACCGTCGCCGGGCTGAGGAACAGCACCTCGCCCATCTCGTCGTTCGACATGCCGCGCGAGAGCAGGACCAGCACCTCGCGCTCGCGGTCGGTCAGGTCGTCGAGCCGGCGTCGGGTGTCTTCGTCGGGCTCGGGCCGGGCGAGGAAGTGCTCGACGAGCCGACGCGTCACCGCGGGGTCCAGCAGCGATTCGCCGCCGGCCACCGTGCGGACGGCATCGACGAGCGCGCCCGGAGGCGTCGCCTTCAGCAGGAACCCGCTGGCGCCCGCGCGGAGCGCCTGGAAGACGTAGTCGTCGAGATCGAAGGTCGTGATGACCAGGACCCGCGCCCGGGAGCCCGACGCGAGCAGGCGGCGCGTCGCCTCGATCCCGTCGAGCTTCGGCATCCGCACGTCCATGAGCACGACGTCGGGGTGCGTGCGGACCGCCTCGTCGACGGCCTCGGCGCCGTCCCCGGCCTCGGCGACGACCTCGATGTCGTCTTCGGCTTCGAGCATGGCGCGCAGGCCGCCGCGCAGCAGCGCCTGGTCATCTGCGATCAGGACCTTGATCATGG
>JAEMSV010000114.1:2061-11294 GCA_016462625.1 Solirubrobacteraceae bacterium
CGCAGGCCGCCGCGCAGCAGCGCCTGGTCATCTGCGATCAGGACCTTGATCATGGTGTGAGGGAGAGGACGAGATCCCAGCGGTCGCGGTCGCGCTCGCGCAGCACGCCGCCGCACGGCTGCAGCCACGCCCCGATGGCAGCGACGTCGGGCCGGTTGCTCAAGGTACAAGACAGGACGAGCAGCGCGGACGTCCGTCGCACCTCCGCGCGGATGTCGCCGCCGTCCTTGCGGGCCGCGGTGGAGACCAGCGTCTCGATGCAGCGGTACGCGCAGAGCGCGACGCCCGCCGGGACCGGGGTCTTCAGATCGCCCCCGAGCTCGACGCGGACCTGCTGGGCGGCGCCGATCGGGATCAGCTCGGGCAGCAGCTCGAGGGTCGGCGCGGGCTGCAGACGCAGCGGCGCGCGGCCGTCGACGACGTGCCGCAGCCGGGCGAGCTCCGCCATCGCGTCGTGGGCGAGCTCGAGCAGCGTCGTGAGGTCGGCGTGCGGCCCGGGCGTGTCGCGGTGGCGCACGAGCATCGCGGCGGCGTGCACCTCGATGGCGCTCACGCGGTGCGCGACGAGATCCTGGAGGTCTCCGGCGACCTGGAGGCGCTGCGTGGCGTTCATCCGGATGCCAGTCTCGCGCGGGCGCCGTGTCCCGGCGTCCCCCGGCGGGCGCGCCCGACCACACCAAATGGTGTGGGTCTACGCGGCGACGGCGAGCGGCGGCTGATCGCCGGTGGCGACGACGACCTGGCGGCGGCCGCCTTCCTTGGCCGCGTACAGGGCGCGGTCGGCAGCCAGCAGGAGCTCCTCGGCCGTGACGGCGCTCAGGCCCGCCGTTGCGACGCCCGCGCTGACCGACAGCGCCACCTGCTCGTCGACCGTGTCGGCGATGAGCAGCGCGCCGATGCCCTCGGCCCATCGCTGGGCGGCCGCGGCGTCGGCATCGAACAGCAGGGCGACGAACTCCTCGCCACCGGTGCGGGCCGCGACGTCGATGTCGCGAATCTCCGCCTGCAAGAGCGTGCCGAACAGGTGGATGGCCTCGTCGCCCGCGGCGTGGCCGAAGCGGTCGTTGACGAGCTTGAAGTGGTCGAGGTCGAAGAGGACCACGCTGATCGGCAGGCCGCTCGTGCGGGCCCGCTCGACTTCGCGCTCGAGGATCGGCCCGAACGTCCGGCGGTTGATGAGCCCGCTGAGCTCGTCGACGGTCGCCGCTTCGGTCAGCTTCTCGATCAGCCCGCGGACGCTGAGCATCACGATGGCCGAGACGGCGACGGTCGCCATCCAGGTGCTGCCCGTGATCTCGGGCGACTGGCTCACGACCAGGGCGATCGCCGCCGTCACGCCGAGGAGCGCGAGGTTCCACGCGATCTCCCGGCGGGTGCAGAAGTAGCCGGCCAGGACGGCGGGCCAGCAGTAGAACATCAGCGCGGCGCCCATCGGCAGGATCGCGCCGACCATCAGGCTGACAGCGCAGATCGTGCCGGAGATCGCCAGGAGCTTGATCGCGCGGTCCGGGAGCCGGGGCACGAGCGTGAGGATGAGCCCGAGCGCCAGCGGCACGAGCGCGACGAAGTACAGGCGCCGGTGATCGCTGGTGTCCGGGTCAGGGAGCACCGTGGTCATCAGCAGCATCGCGAAGGCGATGAACGACGCGAAGCCGGCGGTCCTGCGGAGCGCCTGCGCGTCGGTCACGGTCGCCACCGAATGCAGGCGCGACGAGGACGAGCCGAATTTGCGGATTGGCACCCTCACGCTCTCTGGGTCGGCCGTTACCACCTTGTTCTTGAGGATCCCAATCCGCACAGGACGAGTTGTCACGCAATAGCGAGACGCGCTTGATCAGTTCCCGCGACCACGACCATGCGGCGCCCCGCGGCCTTCGCCGCATAGAGCGCTCGATCGGCCGCGAGCAGCAGATCCTCGGGCGTGCCGAGCTTCCCTCCCGCCGTGGCGACGCCGGCGCTGACCGACAACGGGATCAGCGTGCCGCCGGTCTTCGTGATCAGCAGCCCGGAGACGCGCTCCGCCCATGCGCGCGCGGTGTCCTGCTCTGAGCCGAACAGCAGCACCGTGAACTCCTCGCCGCCCATCCGCGCGGCGACATCGATGTCTCGGACCTCACGCCGCAGGATCGCGCCGAAGAGCTTCAGCGCCTCGTCGCCGACGGCGTGGCCGAACCGGTCGTTGACGCGCTTGAAGTGGTCGAGATCGAAGACCACGACGCTGAGGGGCGAGCCGACCTCGCGGGCCCGCTCGACCTCGCGTTCCAGGATCGGCTCAAACGCGCGGCGGTTCAGCAGGCCGGTGAGCTCGTCGTGCGTGGCGATGCTGACGATCTGGAGGACGAGCTCGTCGATCTTGTCCGCGAGCTGGCGGACGTAGAAGGCGACGATGCTCGTGACGGCCACGGTGACCACCCACGTGCTGCCGGTGATCTCGGGGGAACGGCTCACGGCGAGGGCGATCCCGGCCGTCACGCCGAGCAGGACCAGGTTCCCCACGAGTTCGCGCTTCTGGCACCAGTAGCCCGCCGTGAGGGCGGGCCAGAGGTAGAACATCAACGCGGCGCCCATCGGCAGGATCACCGCGACCATGACGCTGATCGTGACGATCGCGCCCGAGATCGCGAACAGCTTGATCGCCCGCTCCGAGAGGTTCTTGCCGAACCACAGGATGCTCGCGAAGAGGAACGGAACGACGGCGATCATCACCATCTGGCGATGGTCGCTGGGATCCGGATCGGGGAGGACGGTCGTCGCGACATCCATCAGCGCGCCGGCGAAGTAGCCGATGGCGGCGACCTTGCGCAGCGAGTGGATGTCGACGCGAGCGGACTGCTCGAGCGACGGGATCGACGGGACAGCGGAAGCCATCCCGGCGATCATCGACGGATCGTCTCTCCTACTTGAAACCGGTGAGGGTTTCTCAAACGACCGTCCGGTGTGGAAGACGTGGTCTAGTGCCGGAAATGGCGGCGGTTGGTGAGCACCATCGAGATGCCCGCCTTGTCCGCCGCCTCGACGACCTCGCGGTCGCGCTTGCTGCCGCCCGGCTGGATGATCGACGACACGCCCGCGGCGATCGCGAGCTCCGGCCCGTCCGCGAACGGGAAGAACGCGTCGCTGGCGAGCGCCGCGCCCTGCAGCGAGCCGATCCGCGCCTTGTCGACCGCGATCCGGACGCTGTCGACCCGGCTCATCTGGCCGGCGCCGATGCCGACGGTCGCGAGGTCCTTCGTGATCACGATCGCGTTCGACCGCACGTGCTTGCACACGCGCCAGCCGAACAGCATCTCGCTCCACTCCTGCTCGGTCGGCTGCCGCGTGGTTGCGACCTCCATCTCCGTGCGGTCCTCGATGCCCGTGTCACGGTCCTGGACGAGCAGGCCGCCCGCCAGCTGCCGGATCGCGGGCTCGCCGACGCGCGGCTTGCGCCGCTCGGAGTCCTCGAGGATCCGCGTGTTCGGCTTCGCGGTGAGGATCGACATGGCGTCCTCGTCGTAGCCGGGTGCGATCAGCACCTCGACGAACTGGTCGACGAGCTTCTGCGCCGTGTCGCGGTCGACCTTGCGGTTCAGTGCGATGACGCCGCCGAATGCGCTGAGCGGGTCGCCCGCGAACGCCTTGTCGTAGGCCTCCAGGGGCGTGGCACCGAGCGCGACCCCGCAGGGGTTGTTGTGCTTGATGATCGCGCAGGCCGGGACCTCGAACTCGGAGACCAGCGACCGGGCGCTGTCGAGATCGAGCAGGTTGTTGTACGAGAGCTGCTTGCCGTGGTGCTGCTCGACCTGCGACAGCACGTGCATGCGCGCGCCGACCTCGGAGTAGTACGCGGCCCGCTGGTGCGGGTTCTCGCCGTAGCTCAGGTCGCTGACCTTCTCGTAGGCGCGCGTGAACAGCTGCGGGAAGTCGTCGTGCTTCTCGCTGAACCAGCGCGCGATCGCCGTGTCGTAGCGCGCCGTCAGGGCGAACGCGTCGGCGGCGAGCGCCTCGCGAGTCGACATCGACAGCGTGCCGCCGGCCTCCTCGAGCTCGAACAGGACGCCGTCGTAGGACTCCGGCTTGACGACGACGGCCACGAACGCGTGGTTCTTCGCCGCTGCGCGGATCATCGTCGGGCCGCCGACGTCGATCTGCTCGATGACCTCGGCCTCGTCGGCGCCGCGGCTCGCGGCGGTGCGCTCGAACGGGTAGAGGTTCACGCACACGAGATCGACCCACTCGATGTCGTGCTCGCCGGCGGTCTTGACGTGCTCCTCGTTGGAGCGCACGCCGAGCAGCCCCGCGTGCAGCTTCGGGTGCAGCGTCTTGACGCGGCCGTCCATGATCTCCGGGAAGCCCGTGAGGTCGGAGATCGTGCGGACCTCGAGCCCGGCGTCCATCAGCTCCTTGGCGGTGCCGCCCGTCGAGACGATCTCCACGCCGAGGCCGGAGAGCCCCTTCGCGAAGTCGACGATGCCGCGCTTGTCCGACACGGACAGCAGCGCGCGGCGGACACGGACGGCGCCGGGGGCGACGATGCCTTCGGTTTCCTGGATGTTCGGCTCGCTCATCGGTCGGGCGAGGATATCGGCGTGGTGGACGGCCCGTCGACGGTGGGCGCTCAGACCCGGCGCATCCGCCGTGGATGCTCGCGGTCCGGCGCGAAGCCCCCGGCCACCAGGAGCCGCACGGCCTCGGGCAGGAGCCGGTGCT
Source organism: Solirubrobacteraceae bacterium (assembly GCA_016462625.1). Next base: position 6,751 of record JAEMSV010000114.1, read on the forward strand.
CGATCGGCTGCAGCGCGCGGTGGACCTCTTCCGGGTCCGTCGCCTCGGGGAGCTCGATCGCGCCCTGGAGCAGGATCGGCCCGGTGTCGATGCCGTCGTCCACGAGATGGACGGTGACGCCGAAGACCTTCACCCCGTAGGCAAGCGCCTGCTCGATCGCCTCCAGGCCGGTGAAGGCGGGCAGCAGGGACGGGTGGACGTTGACGACTCGCTCACGGAACGCGTCGAGGAACGCGGGCGTGAGCAGCGCCATGTAGCCGGCGAGCACCACGACCTGCGCACCGACCTCCTGCGCCCATGCGGCCATCGCGGCGTCACGCGCGGGCCTGTCGGCGAACTCTCCGATCGGGAAGGTCGCGGTGGCGATCGACGCCTCCTCGGCGCGGCCGAGGGCGCGGCAGCCCGGCTTGTCGCTGCCGACGCCGACGATCTCGACCTCGCGGCCGTGGAGGGTGTCGATGAGCGCCTGGAGGTTGGTCCCGCTGCCCGACGCGAGGACCACGATGCGGGGCAGCGTGGTCACAGCAGGCCCTGCGCCTGCGCAGCTTCGAGCTTCGGGTAGGCGCCGCCGGTCGAGCGCAGGCTGCCGCCGTCGAGCAGCGCGTCGACGCGGGCGAGGACCTCCTCGGACCGGAGGTGGTCGAACGCGCCGTACTCGGGGAGCCCGTCGTAGGAGTACTTCTGCACGACCTTCGAGCGACCACCGCGCAGGATCTCGACCGCGCGGGTGCGGCCGACGGCGGGCTCGGCGCGGCGGACGACGGAGATGATCGCGTCGTCGAGGTCGGCCGGGACGGCGCCGGAGCGCTGCGCGGCGTTGAGCGCGACCGCGGGCATCCACGAGGGATCGCAGACGTCGCAGCACGGCACACCCGGGGCGGGCGCTCCGGCGGCGGGGTCGCCGAAGTGGTCGAGCAGCGCCGCCCGGCGGCACGTCTGCTCCTCGACGAGCGCCCACACCGCGCGGTACTGCTTCCAGCGCGCGTTCTGCGCCTCGCCTGCGCTGCGACGGCAGAGCGCCCGCGCCTTCCCGTCGTACGCCGCCTCGAGCCGGCCGCGCAGGCGGTCGGGAGTCGACGGCGCGGGCCGCAGCACCCCCGCCCGCGCGAGGTGCCCGACGATCGCGCGGACCTGGTCGGACCCGTCACCGTCGTCGGTGACGAGGTAGGAGAGCTCGTCGACGCCGAGGTCGTAGCGGTTGCCCTCCGCGCGGGAGAACAGGCGGTGGGCGACCTTGTCGATGCCCTGGTCGTCGACCTCCGCACGCTGGATGAAGAAGACGTGCAGGCTCTTGTCCTTCGCCTCGGCGAACAGCAGCGCGCGACCGGGATCGCCATCGCGCCCCGCGCGGCCCGCCTCCTGGTACCACGCCTCGACCGACGCCGGCACCGAGGCGTGGCAGACCGTGCGCACGTCGGCCTTGTCGATCCCCATGCCGAACGCGTTCGTCGCGACGACGACGTCCGTCTCGCCGCTCATGAACCGTCGCTGGACCTCCGCGCGGCGGTCGCGGTCCAGGCCCGCGTGATAGCCCTCGACCTTCACGCCGAGCGCCGCGTCGAGCTGCTCGGCGAGCTTGTCGGTGTTCTTGCGCGTGCCCGCGTAGACGATCGCCGGGGTTGCGCCGTCCTCCTGCAGCGCGGCGAGGATCCGCCGCTCCTTGTCCTTCGTCGTGTTGCAGCGCGCGATGCCGAAGGAGAGGTTGGGCCGGTCGAAGCCGGTGGTGACGTACGCCGGATCGTCGAGCCCCAGGCGGGCCTCGATGTCCTTTGCGACCTCGGGCGTGGCGGTCGCCGTGGACGCGACGATCGCGTCGGCGCCGAGCCAGCGCGCGGCGTCGGCGAGGCGGAAGTAGTCGGGCCGGAAGTCGTGGCCCCACTGGGAGACGCAGTGCGCCTCGTCGACGACGAACAGGCCGACCTTCGTCTGCTGCATCGCATCCAGGAAGGCCCGGTTGCTGAACCGCTCGGGCGCGACGTAGAGCGCGCGCAACTCACCGCGCTGCGCGGCTTCGAGCGTGGCGCGGTTGGTCGCCGCGTCGGCCTGGGCGTTGACGAGGCCGACCTTCCCCGGCGCGATCCGCTCGAGCGCCTCGACCTGGTCCTGCATGAGCGCGACGAGCGGCGAGACGACGAGCGTCAGGTCATCGCGGCACAGCGCGGGCAGCTGGTAGCAGAGCGACTTGCCGGCGCCCGTGGGCATGACGACGAGGACGTCCCGGCCGGCCATGGCGGCCTCGACCGCCGCCTCCTGGCCGGGCCGGAAGTCGTCGAAGCCGAAGTACTGCTGCAGCGCGGCACGGGGATCCATCGCCGAGAGACCGTAGCGCGGGATCCGGCGCGCGCCGGACCCCGTTACGAAGTCGCTGCAAAGGGCTTCAGCGCTAGTGGCGCAGCAGGCTCTTCGCCTTGTCGGTCACCTTGTCGACGGCGTCCTTCACCTTGCCGGATCCCTGGTCGACCTTGCCCTCCTGCTTGAGCTCGTCATCGCCGGTCAGCGTGCCGGCGGCTTCCTTGATGCGGCCCTTGGTTTCGTCGGTGTTCTCCATGGTGGCGCTCCGATGGTTCGGGGGTCCCTCTTGCAGTCCCCGCCACGAACCGCCGTGAATCATGGGCTCGTGCGTCGCTCCCACATTTGCAGCTCGCCCAGCACCCGGAATCCCATGCGCTCGTAGACGGGCCGCCCCAGCTTCGTCGCCTCGAGCGTCGTCGTCTGGCAGCCCGTCGCGGCGGCCTCGCGCAGCGCGTGGCGCAGGAGCTCGCCCGCCAGCCCGCGCCCGCGGAGCTCGGCGCGCGTCGCGACGAAGCAGACCTCCGCGTTGCGCTCGTGCGTGCTGATGAACGCGCACGCCGCGGGGCGGCCGGGGTCGCCGATGACGTACAGGTCACCGAGCGCGGGGCCTTGGCCACCCAGCGCGGCGACCCAGTCCTCCTCAGGCGTGTCGTAGGCCAGCGCGTTCAGCCGCGCCATCGCCGTCCAGTCGTCGCTCGGGATCACTTCGATGCCATCGTCGCGCGCGGCCAGGTCCATCTCCGACAGCACCCCGCCCATCGCGGCCGGCGTCGCGTCGAGGACGTGGCCCGCCCGCTCGAGCCCGGCCGCGGTCTCCGAGTCGCCGGGGAGCAGCCACACCGTCCAGGCCGCGACCCCGGCGGCCGCGTAGCGCTCCGCGAGCTCGTCGCGAACCGCCAGGAGCGCCGCGCCGTCCTCATAGAAGACGCCGTTCATGACCGACCGGGCCGGGCTGCGCGGGAGCACCGCCGCGACGACGCCCCCCGGGTACTCCACGAGCTCCGCATCACGGGCACCCGCGACCAGCGCCCGCCAGAACGGGACCGTCCCCGCGCGGCGGCGCCGCTCGAGCTCCGTGTCGGAGAACGCCGTCAAGCTCGGACCACGGGCAGCTCAAGGGCGTACTTGCCCTCGTGGCCGTCCGTGCCGGCGAGGGGGTACTCACCGGTGAAGCAGGCGTCGCAGTGGCGGGCTCGCTCGCCCTTGATCGCCTCGTACACGCCCTCGAGCGAGATGTAGGCCAGCGAGTCGCAGCCCAGCTCGGTCGAGATCTCGTCGACCGTGCGCTCGTGGGCGATCATCTCCTCGCTCGTCGACATGTCCACGCCGTAGTGGCACGGATGGCGCAGCGGCGGCGCGCTGATCCGCATGTGGACCTCGCGGGCGCCCGCGTCGCGGAGCATCTGGACGATCTGCCGCGTGGTGTTGCCGCGCACGATCGAGTCGTCCACGACGACCAGCGAGCGGCCCTCGACGATCTCGGGCAGCGGGTTGAACTTCAGCCGCAGGCCGTGCTTGCGCAGCTCCTGCCCGGGCTGGATGAAGGTGCGGCCGACGTAGCGGTTCTTGATGAGCGCGTCGTCGTGCGGCAGGCCCGACCCGCGTGCGTAGCCGCGCGCGGCGGCGTTGCCCGAGTCCGGGACGGCGATGACGAGGTCCGCGTTCGGCGCGGGCGCCTCACGCGCGAGGATCTCGCCCATGCGCCCGCGGCTGGCCTGCAACCGCTGCCCGCCCATGATGCTGTCGGGGCGGGCGAAGTAGATGTGCTCGAAGACGCAGAACGCCTCGCGCTCGCTGTGCACGGCCTGGCGGACGTGCAGCCCCTTGTCGGAGATGCTGACGAGCTCACCCGGCTGGACGTCGCGCAGGTAGGTCGCGCCGATGATGTCGAACGCGCACGACTCGCTGGCGACGCAGTAGCGCTCGCCGAGCTGCCCGATGCACAGCGGCCGCAGGCCGGCGGGATCCCGAAAGGCGACGACGCGGTCCTTGGTCATGATCACCGTCGAGTACGCGCCCTGCAGCTCCTGCATGACGTCGGCGACGGCATCCTCCACCGTCTCGGCCGGGTGTGACGCGATGAGCGCGGCGATGATCTCCGAGTCCGACGTCGAGCGGAACGACAGGCCCTGCGCGCGCAGCCTGCTGTGGAGCTCGACGGCGTTGATGAGGTTGCCGTTGTGCGCGAGGGCCAGCTCGCGGCGGTCCGAGCGGTGGACCGGCTGCGCGTTCTCCCACGCATTCGAGCCGGT
>JAEMSV010000115.1:0-3377 GCA_016462625.1 Solirubrobacteraceae bacterium
TCGGGGGTTGAGGGAGTCGGCTCGCGCTCGACGCTGACCTCGACCGTTACGGCGGGCGAGCTCGTCCCGCCCTCGGTCGTCGAGGCGGGCGCCGACGTGCTGCCCGTCGCCGGGGGCGAGGAGGACTCCGTCGGGCCGAGCGGGATGAGCAGCTCGCCGGTGTCCGGGGGCGTCGTGGGCTCGCCGGGCTCGCCGCCGCCGGAGTCCGACGTGACGGGCATGCTGACGTCGACCACGGTGCTCGTGCCCGTGTCCCCGCTGACCGTGGCCGTGGGGGCGCCGCCGCCGGAGGTGTCGTCGACGACCGTGACGCGCACGCGCAGCTGCGGGTCGGCGTCGGGGGTGTCGCCGGCCACGACGTCGAGGGAGACCTTCACGGCCTGGCCCTCGGAGGCCCCGGTGGTGGACGGCTTCAGGGCGATCGTCAGCGTCTCGGCGGGCTTGTCCGGGCCCGAGGCGATCGCGACCTTGACCTTCACGAGGTCGACCGTCTGCTCCACGCCGACGACGCGCAGCACGTACCGGCGCGCGGCGTCCGGGGTGGTGCTGGTCACCGTGGGCGGCAGCTCGGTCATGGTCGTCGTCCCGGGCGCGCCGAGCGCGGGGCCCGTGGGCAGCTCGCCGGGACGCAGCGCGCCGGCGATCGCCTCGCCGCCGGCGACGCCATCAGCGTCGTCCGGAACGGCCTTCTCGCGATCAGCCGGCTTCGCGTCACTGTCGCGCTTGTCGCGCTTGGGCGCGGGCGTGGCACCGATGCCGGGCAGCGAGACCGGCGTGGTGATCGGCGTCGCGCCGGGGAGCGGCGTCCCCGTGGCGGGCAGCACGACGGTGCCTGCGGTGAGCGGGCCCGTGCCCGACCGGCGTCCAGCGCCCGCGGGGGCGAGCACGTCTCGGAGCGCGGGTGAGAGCGTCACCTCGGCGGATCCGTCGGGAATGCTCCGTTCAGCGTCTGCGGGGCCTGAGAGCAGTGGTGCGACGAGGGATCCCATCGCAAACACGGCGGCACAGGTCGAGGCGCAACCGATGAGGGGAGCCGTGATGGAGCTCGGTAGCGACATACTGACTTCATACGTATCGGCTTTTCGGGTGCGCTGCTTGACCTCTCAACGGATGATCGACGCGACCCGGAGGGGCGTCCTCTGCACCGTGCTAAGCTCCTTCGTCGCGCTTGTCGCGGACTCTCGGGTCCTGCGCGCGCCGCCTCCTCTCCTCTCCGAAAGGCCCCAGTGAAGGTACGACCGTCGGTCAAGCCGATGTGCGAGAAGTGCAAGATCATCCGCCGCCATGGCGCGGTGCTGGTCATCTGCAGCAATCCCCGCCACAAGCAGCGGCAGGGCTAGCGCATGGCACGTATCGCCGGCATCAATATTCCGCTGAACAAGCGCGCCGAGATCGGGCTGACGTACATCTACGGCATCGGCCGCTCGACTGCGAACGAGATCCTGACTCAGACCGGGGTCGAGCCCGACCGCAAGGTCCGGGACCTCACCGAGGAGGAGGTCTCCAAGCTGCGCGACGCGATCGACGCCCTCACCGTCGAGGGCGATCTGCGACGCGAGCGCTCGCAGAACGTCAAGCGCCTCATGGAGATCGGCAGCTACCGGGGCCTGCGTCACCGTCGCGGCCTCCCGGTCCGCGGGCAGAACACCAAGACCAACGCTCGCACGCGTAAGGGTCCGAAGCGCATGAGCGTCGCGGGCAAGAAGAAGGCCGGAAAGAAGTAAGGAACCGAGAACCTAGATGCCCGCTCCCAAGCGCCCGTCCCGTGGCCGCCGCAAGCCCAAGAAGAACATTCCGGTCGGCCAGGCGCATATCAAGACCAGCTTCAACAACACGATCGTCTCCTTGACTGACAAGGAGGGGAACGTCATCGCGTGGGAGTCCGCCGGCGGCGCCGGTTTCAAGGGCTCGCGCAAGTCGACGCCCTTCGCCGCTCAGGTCACGGCAGACGCGGCCGCCCGCAAGGGCATCGAGCAGGGCCTCCAGAAGGTCGACGTCTTCGTCAAGGGCCCCGGCTCGGGTCGCGAGACGGCGATCCGCTCGCTCCAGGCCGCCGGCCTCGAGGTCACGAGCGTCAAGGACGTCACCCCGCAAGCCCACAACGGCTGCCGCCCCCGCAAGCGGCGCCGCGTCTGAGGTCAGACGATGGCTCGAGATACTTCCCCACAGTGCAAGCAGTGCCGTCGCGAGGGACAGAAGCTCTTCCTGAAGGGCGAGCGCTGCCTGACCGAGAAGTGTGGGGTTGAGCGTCGCGCATACCCGCCGGGCGACCATGGCCGTGGCCGTCAGAAGCAGAGCGAGTACCGCGTGCAGCTGCGCGAGAAGCAGAAGGCGCGCCGCTACTACGGTGTTCTCGAAAAGCAGTTCCGCCGCTACTACGAGAAGGCCTCCAACCAGGAGGGCATCACGGGTGAGAATCTCCTCACTCTGCTCGAGTCGCGGTTCGACAATGTGCTCGTCCGCCTCGGGTTCGCCGCGTCGCGGCGCCAGGCGCGGCAGCTGATCCGCCACGGTCACTGGCAGGTCAACGGCCGTCGAGTCGACATCCCCAGCTACCAGGTGCGCGAGGGCGACATCATCTCGGTCAAGGCAGAGGCGCCGACCGAGCCGCTCATCCGCGACGCCACGGAGCTGACGGCGCAGGTCCCGGCCTGGCTGCAGGCCGATCACGATGCGCTCACCGCCAAGGTGCTGCGCAAGCCGGATCGCCGCGAGATCGCGGCGCCGGTCCAGGAGCAGCTCATCGTCGAGCTGTACTCCAAGTAGCACGAGCTTTCCCCCCGCACAGCGCCGGCCCGGCTCGCCCACCGTGCCAGAGCGCCCCCGAATCCCACGACACCAGGACCTTTGATGCTCGACTTCCAGATCCCCCGGATCACCAGCGAAACCGTCGAGGAGAACCGCGGCTCGTTCGTCATCGAGCCCCTCGACCGTGGCTTCGGCTACACGTTCGGGAACTCCCTGCGCCGCGTGCTGCTCTCGTCGCTCGCGGGTGCCGCGGTCACGAGCGTCCGGATCGAGGGCGTCGCGCACGAGTTCTCCACGATCAAGGGCGTCACCGAGGACGTCACGGACATCGTCCTGAACCTCAAGGGAATCGTCTGCCGGATGCACTCGGACGCCACGGAGATCGAGGCGCCCCTCGTCGTCACCGGCCCGGGTGAGATCACGGCGAAGGACATCGACCTCCCCGCGGGCGTCGAGATCCTGAACCCGGACGTCCACATCGCGACCCTCGAGAAGAAGACCAAGCTCGAGCTGTACCTGACGATCGGCCGTGGCCGCGGCTACCGCCCGGCGGAGGACAACAAGTCCCCGGACCAGCCGATCGGCGTCATCCCGATCGACTCGATCTTCTCGCCGGTCAAGCGCGTCGC
>JAEMSV010000115.1:3477-11293 GCA_016462625.1 Solirubrobacteraceae bacterium
GGCCCGATGCACGACATCCTCATCGAGGAGCTCGAGCTCGGCGTCCGTTCCTACAACTGCCTCAAGCGTGCCGGCATCCAGACCGTCGGCGACCTCATCAGCAAGTCCGAGGGCGAGCTGAACGCGATCCCGAACTTCGGCAAGAAGTCGATCGACGAGGTCATCGAGACGCTCCACGCGCGTGGCCTGAACCTCCGCGACGACTAGAGAATCGACCGATGCGCCACCAGAAGAACCGACACAAGCTCAGCCGCGACAGCGCGCACCGCAAGGCGCTGCTCCGCAACCTCTGCAAGGAGGTCATCGAGCACGAGCGCATCCAGACCAGCGAGGCGAAGGCGAAGGCCGTCAAGCCCGAGGTCGAGAAGCTCATCACGCTCGCCAAGCGCGGCGACCTGCACGCCCGTCGTCAGGCGCTGTCCGCGCTCGGGCAGGACAAGTTCGCCGTGCACAAGCTGTTCGACGAGATCGCTCCGCGGTACCAGGAGCGTCCCGGCGGCTACACGCGGATCCTGAAGCTCGGCCCGCGCCGCAGCGACTCGACCGAGATGGTCCTCATCGAATTGGTCTAGCGACCACCGCTTTTTCCAGACGTCTCTGTGTGAACGGCCGCCCTTCGGGGCGGCCGTTTGCGTTTCAGGGCAGCGGGACGAGGATCAGCGGTCGGAAGCCGACGTCCACGAAGACGGAGTTGTAGTTGGCGAGCGCCATGCCGAGAACCGGGCTGAACCTGTGGTCGGCGGTGCCGGCCGGCCAGACGTCCGAGTCCTGGTTCGGGTTCGCGCCCTGCTTGTACAGCGTCAGGAGCCCACTCGGCACCTTGACCCGGTAGGAGCCGGGGCCGGGAACGAAGAGCTTGTAGGTCCCGATGGCGGTGCTCGTCGTGCTGGCCACCACGGCGCTCTTGTCGGCCTTCCATGCCTCGATCCTGACTCCGGACAGCAGCGTCTCGCCGACCTGGCGGATGCCGTCGATCGACTGCGCCGCGTCGCGCCAGACCGTCCCGTCGATCGGCAGATAGCCGAAGTACCCCGCGTCCAGGCTCGTCGTCGCCGCGCCGGTGAGCTCGTCACTGCAGCCCGCGTCCGGCCCGGTCGCCGCGACGTCGGAATCCTTCGTGTCGTCGTTCCCGGCGTTCTTGGCCGAGAACGCGATCGGATAGCTCCCACCCCACAGACCGTGCTTGGCTTCGGTGAAGCACACGCGGTACCTGCCGCCCTCGGGAATGCCCAGGCTGTAGGCGCCGGTCTGCTGGACCGCATACGCCGACGCGATGACCTGGGTCCTGCTGGCGTTCCAGACGGTGACGAGTGGTGGTGTGGTCAGCTTCTGGTCGCTGGCGTTCTGGAGGCCGTTGGGGAGATCGTCGTGCTCGAACCACGCATGGCCGCCGATCGATACCGAGGCCGGATTGCGCAGCCCGATGTCGACCGTCGTGACAGGGCCGGAGCCGACGCTGACGGGCGCGCTGAAGCCCGCGTCGGGGCCGCCCTCGGCGATGTCGGAGTTGGTGGCGTCGTCGCCCGCGTTGCCGGTGTAGATGAACCCGGCCGGAAGTACGACGCGGACGCGGTAGTCACCGGGGCCGGGCGCCGAGAGTGCGTACGTTCCTGCGCTGACCGTCTCGGCGAGTTTCGCCGTGCGATCGGCGTTCCACAGCTCGACGGTGACGCCGGCAAGCGTCGGTTCTCCGGGGCTCTGCAGGCCGTCGTCGTTGGCGTCGCGCCAGACGCGGTCGCCGATCGTCAGGGCCGTCGGCGTGGCGGCGGGGCCGGCAGCGGATGGAGCGGAGCCCGCGCCCGACGTCGCCGGCGGCGCCACCGTCGTGGTCGCGGGCAGCAGGCCCGCGGCGAGGAAGCGCGACTTCCCGCCGCGACGGAACGCGAACGCGGGGCTCGCGCGGCTGGAAGGGGCGAAGTCCGAATCGATGGTGTCGTCGCGGCCGCGGTCTTTTTCCGTGAGGCCGGGAAAGCCGGTGGGGATCACGACCCGCGCCCGGTAGGTCCCCGTCGTGCCGATCGTGAAGCCCCACTTGCCCAAGCGGTCGGTCGTTACGCGCTTCTTCGTCGTGAAGCGGCGGTTCGTGCCGCGGCGCTGGAGCTCGACGGTGACGCCCGAGCGGGCGCGTTCGGTGCGGTCCAGGCGGCCGTCGCGGTCAGCGTCCACCCACACATATCCACTGAATTTCGGTGCGGAAGGCTTCTTCTTCGCCGCCTGTGCGTGGCCCGGGGCGACCAGGCCGACGAGAAGGACGGTGAGCGCGACGCGAGGGAGCACCAATGCATGATCGCGAATTCGGTGCGCTAGGGCCAGTCCGTCGTAGGCTGACACGCCGATGAATTCCCGCCTGCTGCTCGAATACGACGGCACCGACTTCGCCGGTTGGGCCACGCAACCGGAGCGCCGAACGGTCCAGGAGGAGCTCGAACGCGCGCTCGCCACGGTCCTGCGCGAGGAACGGGTGCCGGTCACGGTCGCGGGGCGTACCGATCGCGGTGTGCACGCGTGGGGACAGGTCTGCTCCTACGCCCACGAGGCAGTCGATCCCGCGCGGCTCAACGGGCTGCTGCCACCGGACGTCGCCGTGCTCGACAGCCGGCCCGCCCCGGGCTTCGATGCCCGCGGGGACGCCGTCTCGCGGACCTACTGCTACCGCATGCTGACCCGGCGCACCCGGTCGGTCATCTGGCACGGTCGTGCGCTGTGGTGGGCACGGCCGATCGATCGCGAGGCGCTGCACGCGTGCGCGGCTGCACTGGTCGGGACCCACGACTTCACGGCGTTCACGCCGACCCAGACCAAGCACCAGCGCTTCGAGCGCCGCGTCCTCTCGGCCGAGTGGCGCGAGGACGGCGAGCTGTTCGAGTTCTGGATCACCGCCGACACGTTCATGCGCCACATGAACCGCGTCCTCGTCGGGACGATGCTCGAGGTCGCCGGCGGCGATCGCGCCCTCGAGGACTTCACCTCGCTCCTCGAGGGCGTACCGCGCTCGGCCGCGGGGGCGACGGCGCCGCCCCACGGACTCGCGCTTGCGCGTGTCGCCTACCCCGGCGACTGAGCGCAGGCGTCAGCGCTTTCCGCGCGAGACGTAGACGGTCACCTTCGCGCCCGCCTTGACCTTCGCGCCGGTCTTCTTCGAGAGCTTGACCACGCGGCCCTTGCGGACCTTCTTGGACTTGACCTTGACCGTCTTGACGACGCAGCCCGCCTTCTTCAGCTTGCTCTTCGCCGTCGTGAGCTTCGTTCCGCGCGCGACCTTCGGGACCTTGCAGGCGCCCTTCTTCGTCGTGCCGCCGGGCGTGTTCGGCCCCGGCCCGGTCGTGGTGCCCTTCTCGACGGTCTCGCAGTTGGCGACCGTGTCGATTGAGTCGACGATGGCGCGGTCGGTGCCCACCCCGCAGTCGATCGAGTCCGCCGCGCCGTCGCGGGCGTTGACGGTGTCGTTGCCCACCGGCGCGTTGCAGACGAAGATGTCGCAGCCGCCGCTCGCGTCGGCATTGATCGTGTCGCGGCCCGCGCCGCCGGTGATCGTGTCGTTGCCGTAGCCGCCCTCGAGAGTGTCGTCGCCGGCGCCGCCGTCGAGCTCGTCCGCGCCGTGGGCGGACTTCAGGCGGTCGGCGTGCGGGCTGCCGACGAGCTTGCTCGGGACCGCGCCCGCATTCGACGGGATCTCGAAGTCGACGGGCTCGGCGCCCGCGATGAGCGTCGCGCTGCTGTTGATCTTGATCTGCTCGAGGCCGGTGACGTTGTCGCCCTCGCCCGGACGGCCGTCGTTGGCGGCCCCGTCGAGGCTGACGGTGATCATGGGCGTCGGGGCGCCGCCGCTGTTGTTCGACCAGGAGCCGGGCATGGCGCGATCGGTCCCCGGGCCGCCGTCGATGACGTCGGGGGACGCGGACGTGAAGCCGTCGCCGCCGACCTCGTCATCGCCCTCCCCGCCGAGGACGGTGTCCGCACCGCCCCCGCCGGACACCGAGTCGTTGCCGGGACCGCCGTCGAGCGTGCTCGCACCGGGATGGCCGGTGATCTTGTCGTCGCCGGGGCCGCCGAGGACGGTGACGGGCGCCGCCGGGGTGGTCAGTTCGATCGCCAGGGTGTCGTCGCCGTCGCCGCCCTCGACCCGCACCGGGCCCGGCGGGCAGTGGGCGTCGTTGTCCCACATGGCCGTCGCGCAGCCGAGTGCCACGGCGACGGGCCCCTGCCCGGTGAACACGAGCCTCCCGTCATCGTCCCCGCGCAGGCCGAGCGCGTCGGGGCCGGGGTCACCTCGCAGGACGTACGTCCCGCCTTCAAGGGTCAGGGTCGTGGCGGAGGCGGAGGCCGGGAGCGCGCACACGGCGGCGGTCGCGGCGAGCGTGATGAGCATGCGTCGGGACATGCCCGGGATGGTCCGGTCCGCCGGGGAATGCGGCGACGGCCGGACGGCGTGGGTGCCCACACCGTTTGGTGGCCCGGAGCGGCTCGTAGACTGCCCGACGGGTCATGCGGGTTCTGCTCACCAACGACGACGGCATCGAGGCCGAGGGCCTCCAGGTGCTCCGACAGCACCTCGTGCGGGTGCCGGGTATCGAGCTGCAGACGATCGCGCCGGACGGCAACCGATCGGCCATCGGCCGCGGCATCACCACGCGTCGGCCGCTGGTTGTGGGCGAGGTCGCGTTCCCCGACGGGACGGTGGGCTACGCGACCGACGGCACGCCGGTCGACTGCGTGCGCCTGGCTCAGCTCGGGCTGGTCGAGGGCTTCACGCCGGAGCTGATCGTCGCGGGCATCAACCACGGGGCGAATCTCGGTGACGACATCACCTACTCAGGCACCGTCGCCGCCGCGCTCGAGGGCGTGCTGCTCGGGCTGCCGGCGATCGCGGTCTCCCAGCAGTCGGCGGCGCGGGAGATGGACTTCCGCCTCGGCGATCGGTTCGACTTCGAGGAGGGCGCCCGGTTCACCGCAAGGCTCGTGGAGGAGCTGGACCGGATTCGGCTCCCCGGGGGCACGCTGCTGAACGTCAACTGCCCCGCGGGCGACGCGCTCGGCGTCGTGGCCGCGCGCTTGGGCAAGCGGATCTACCGCGACGAGCTGAAGCTCTCCGGCGAAGAGGAGGACGGTCGCCGGAAGTACTGGATCTACGGGGATGACCCGGGGTACCAGGAGGTCGAGGGGACGGATCTCGCGGCGGTCGCGGCCGGCTATGTGGCCGTCACTCCGCTGCATCTGGACCTCACGTACGAGGCGGGCCTGCAGGAGCTCTCCGAGCACGACTTCCAGCGGTTGCTCGCCCCGGCCGCACGGGAGGTCGAGTGAGCGGGGCGGCTGACGCTGCCGCGAGGGCCGAGGAGCTGCGCAAGGAGCTCTGGCACCACAACCAGCGCTACTACGTCCATGACGATCCCGAGATCGCCGACGACGAGTACGACGCGCTGCTCGACGAGCTGCGCGCGATCGAGCGTGAGCACCCCGATCTGATCTCCCCGGACTCGCCGACGCAGCGCGTTGGCGCCGAGCCGGTGAGCGCCCTGACGAAGGTCACCCATGAGCGGCCGATGACGTCGCTCGCCAACGCGCGCTCGGCCGACGAGCTGCGGGACTGGGTCGACCGCATGCGCAACCACCTTGCGCGCGAGGGGATCGAGGAGCCGGACTTCACGTTCGTCTGCGAGCCGAAGATCGATGGCCTGGCGATCTCCCTGCGCTACGAGGACGGGCTGTTCGTGCGTGGCGCGACCCGCGGCAACGGCGAGGTCGGTGAGGACGTCACGCACAACCTGCGCACGATCCCGTCCCTGCCTCTGCGGGTCGAGGACGCGCCGCCGGTCCTCGAGGTCCGCGGCGAGGTCTACATGTCGCTCCCGGACTTCCAGGCGCTCAACGAGCGCCGCGCCGAGGAGGGGCTGTCGACCTTCATGAACCCGCGCAACAGCGCCGCGGGCACGATCCGGCAGCTCGATCCCAAGCTCGCGGCCGCGCGGCCGCTCTCGCTCTGGGCCTACGGACTCGGCGTGGTCGAGGGCCTGAGCTTCGAGCGGCACTCCGAGGGCCTGGACTGGCTGCGCGATCACGGGTTCCCGGTGAACCGGGAGATCGTGCAGGTGGACTCCGCCGAAGAGGTCGTCACGCAGTGCCTGTCGTGGGAGGAGCGCCGCGGCTCGCTGAACTTCGAGATCGACGGTGTGGTGGTGAAGGTCGACGACCTGGAGCTGCAGCGGCGCCTGGGCGTCGTCGGCCGCGATCCGCGCTGGGCGATCGCGTGGAAGTTCCCGCCGACGACGAAGGTCACGACGCTGCTGAGCGTCGAGTGGAACGTCGGCAAGTTCGGCGATCTGCGGCCGTTCGCGGTCCTCGAGCCGGTGCAGGTCGGCGGCGTCACGGTGAAGCTCGCGACGCTGCACAACGAGGAGGACATCGTCCGCAAGGACCTGCGGGTCGGCGAGGAGGTCATCATCCTGCGCGCCGGCGACGTCATCCCGCAGGTCGTCTCCCCGGCGCCGCACGTGGCCGAGCAGAAGCAGCGCCCGCCGGTTCCGCGCCCGCCCGAGTACTGCCCGCGCTGCGGCACGAAGACCGAGAAGCCCGAGGACTCGATCTTCACGATGTGCCCGAACCGCGTGTGCCCGGGGCGCTCGTGGCAGCTGCTCAAGCACTTCGTCTCGCGCGGCGCGATGGACATCGATGGGCTGGGGGAGAAGCAGGTCTCGCAGCTGATGGAGGTCGGGCTGGTGAGGACCGCGGCGGACTTCTACCGGCTGACGGTCGAGCAGCTCCTGGAGCTGGAGGGCTATGCGCAGATCAGCGCGGAGCGGGTGGTCGGCGCGATCGCGGCGTCGAAGGAGCGGCCGTTCGGCCGCGTGCTGTTCGCCATCGGCATCGAGGAGGTCGGCGAGGTCACCGGCCGCAACCTCGCGCAGCAGTTCCGGACGATCGACGCGATGGTCGACGCGACGCCCGAGCAGATCGCCGAGACCCCCGGCGTCGGGGCGAAGATGGCCGACACGATCCTCGCCCAGCTGCGCGACGAGCACATGTGGGAGCTCATCCAGGATCTGCGCGGGCAGGGGCTGCAGTTCGAGCTCGAGGGCCCGCCGCCCGGCGAGGGGCACCTGGCGGGGAAGACGTTCGTGCTCACCGGCTCACTCCCGGACCTGACCCGCGAGGAGGCGACCGAGCGCATCCTCGGGGCCGGTGGCCGGGTGACGTCGAGCGTGTCGAAGAAGACCGACTACGTCGTCGCGGGGGAGTCCGCGGGCTCGAAGCTCGCGAAGGCCGAGCGGCTCGAGGTCCCCGTGATCGACGAAGCCGGTCTGCTCGAGCTGCTCGAGCCGTGAGCGATCACCGCCGCTTCTTCGACGGGCGCTTCTTCTTCGGCTTCGCGATCTTGATCGCCTTGCTCTTCTCCTTCGAGGAGTTCCCGGCGAGATCGACGGCGACGGCGATGACCTCGTAGCGGCCGGGGCGCAGCTTCAGGCGGACCTTGTTCGGCCCCGCCTTGCCGTCGAGCTCGATTTCGTCGACCTCGCGCTCCTCCGTCCGTGCGGTCGCCGGGCGGGTCACCACGATCGCGACCTGCGCCTCTTCGGACAGCTTGAAGCGCAGCGTGGGGACCTTCGCCTTCTTGGTGATCTTCGCGAGGGCCAGGCCACTGAGCACCGGTGGGTCGAAGTCCTCGCTGAACGACCCGCCCGACGAATCCGACCCCGAGAAGTCCGGGCTGCCGGAGAAGTCCGGGCCGCCGCTCGGGAACTCGGGCGTCGGGACCGGATCGCCGGTGCCCGTCGGGGGCGGCGGGGGCGGCGCGGCCTCGACCTCGTAGGCGCCGATG
>JAEMSV010000032.1 GCA_016462625.1 Solirubrobacteraceae bacterium
GGCGCGGGGCGGCCCTCGGGCTGGCCGGGCAGGGTGCGAAGGTGGCGGTGATCGACCGCGATCTCAACGAGGCCGAGGCGGTCGCCGAGGAGATCCGTGCGGCGGGTGGCGAGGCGCTTCCGCTGGCCGTCGACGTCCGCGACGAGGCGGCCGTGGAAGCGGCGTTCGACCGGATCGTCGACGAGCTCGGCACGCCCTGGTTCCTGCTCAACAGCGCCGGGATCGGCACCATCAAGCCGTTCCTCGAAATGGACGGCGCGACCTGGCGAGAGATGCTCGCCGTCAACCTCGAGGGCACGTTCTACTGCGCCCGCGAGGCCGCCCGCGCGATGGTGGCCGGGGGCGGTGGCGGGCGCATCGTGAACATCGGCTCGCAGATCGGGCTGAAGGGCGGCTTCCATCAGACGCACTACGCCGCGTCGAAGTCCGGGGTCCACGGCTTCAGCCGCGCCGCCGCGCGTGAGCTGGCCGAGCACGGGATCAACGTGAACTCGATCGCGCCGGGCCCGATCGAGACGGACATGCTGATGGGCACCGGCGAGGACTGGCTGAACTGGAAGCGCAAGGAGCTTCCGCTGAAGCGGTTCGGCCAGGTCGAGGAGATCGTGCCGACGGTGCTCCTCCTCGCCTCGCCGGCGGGCGGCGGTTACATCACGGGCGCCGTCATGAACCTGTCCGGGGGCGACGTAATGGCGGACTGATCCTGGCCCGGCGGTCCAAAGAGGACTCGCCTGCTGGCCCATATTGTATCCAATACATGGGCCGCTTCCAGGATCAGACGGTGCTCGTCACGGGTGCGTCGGGCCAGATCGGCGCGGCGTGCGCGGCGGCGTATCTCGCCGAGGGCGCCTACGTCGTCGGGGTCGACGCGGCACCGGTCACGCTCGAGGGCGAGCGCGCGGTCGGGCTGCGCGAGGACCTCACCGACGCCGCCGCGATCGCCCGCGCCTTCGACGCTGCGGAGTCCGCCTTCGGGCCGGTCTCCGTGGTCGCCCAGTGTGCGGCCGGCCACGGGCGCACCGACTTCCTCGAGCACACCGCCGAGGTCATCGACCGGGTCCTCGCGATCAACGTGAAGGCGACGCTGCTCGTCGGCCGAGAGGCTGCCGCGCGGATGATCGCCGCCGGGATCGAGGGCGCGATCGTGAACCTCACCTCGATCTCCGGGCTCATCAGCCACGCCGAGTCCGTCGTCTACGAGGCGTCGAAGGGTGCCGTGACGATGGCGACGAAGGGCATGGCCAACGCACTCGCCCCGCACGGGATCCGCGTGAACGCCGTCGGGCCCGGGCTGATGCTCAAGGCCCAGGAGATCGACGAGGTCCGCGGTCCGACGGACCTCAGTGACTACGAACGCCAGCGGGTGCCCCTGGGCCGGCTCGGGACGGGCGCGGAGATCGCCGAGGCCGTGCTGTTCCTCAGCTCGCCCGCCGCGTCCTACACCACCGGCACCGTCCTGTACGCCGACGGCGGCGCGCTCAGCGCATGGGCCGCCTTTGAGGAGACCACATGACCAGCACGCTCATCACCGGCGGCACGGTGGTGACGGCCACCGGTCGTTTCCCCGCCGACGTCCTCGCGGTTGACGGCAAGATCGCGCAGATCGCGACGTCGATCGACGTCGCCGCCGACCACGTCTTCGACGCCCGCGGCCAGTACGTCATCCCCGGCGGGATCGACGTCCACGCGCATGTGCAGGTCACGTTCGCCGGCGTGCCGAGCGCGGACGACTTCACCTCGGCCACGATCGCGGCGGCCCACGGCGGCACGACCACCATCGTCGACTTCGCCTTCCAGGAGCACGGGCAGGCGATCCCCGACACGCTCGCCGAGTGGCACGCGGCGCTCGCGGCGGCGCCGCCGGTGACCGACGTCGGCACCCATCTGATGCTCCGCGACCTCACGACGCCCGAGCGGATCGAGGAGCTGCGCGCGGTCCCCGCGACCGGCGTGACGAGCTTCAAGCTGTTCATGGCCTACCGCGGGACGTTCATGGTGGGCGATCCGGCGATGTGGAACACGATGCGGGTCGCGGCGGAGACCGGCACGATCGTGATGGTCCACGCCGAGAACGGCGACGCCATCGACGCCCTGATCCAGGAGGCGGTCGCGGCCGGGACGACGACTCCGCCGTACCACGCGAAGACCCGCCCGCCGGAGACCGAGGCCGAGGCGGTCAACCGGGCGATGATGTTCTCCGAGCTGACCGGCGCGCGGACGTTCATCGTCCACATCTCGTCCGAGGCGGCGGTGCAGCAGCTGATCGCCGCGAAGGGCCGCGGGCTCGACGCGTGGGGCGAGACGTGCACCCAGTACCTGCTGCACGACGAATCGATCTACGAGTGGCCCGGCGACGAGGGGATGAAGGGCATCTTCTCCCCGCCGGCGCGCAAGGTCTCCGACCAGGAGGCGCTGTGGACTGCGGCGCGCGGGACCGGCATCGACGTGCTCTCGACCGACCATTCGGCGTTCGACTTCGCGCTGCGCCAGAAGTTCGGCTCGGGCGACTTCACGAAGGTCCCGAACGGCGGCCCGGGCGTGGAGGAGCGGATGGAGCTCATCTACACCAACGGCGTGCGCACCGGCAAGATCTCGCTCGAGCAGTGGGTCGACCTCTGCTGCACGCGGCCCGCGCAGCTGTTCGGCATGGCGGGGCGCAAGGGCGAGGTCGCGGTCGGCTGTGACGCCGACCTCGTGATCTGGGACCCGGAGAAGACGCGGACGATCTCGGTCGAGACCGCGCACTCGAACGTCGACTACTCGCTGTACGAGGGCTTCGAGGTGACCGGCTCGCCGAGCGCGGTGATCGTGGAAGGGCGGCCGCTCGTCGTCGACGGGGAGCTCGTCGAGCAGCCTAAGCGCGGGTTCCTCGCGCGGGCGCGGGCGGTCCCGGCGTGAGCGTTGCGCTGGTGAGCGGCGCGGCGCGGGGCATCGGCCTCGAGGTCGTCCGGACGCTGGCCGCCGACGGGATGACGGTGTTCCTCGGCGCCCGCGACGTGGCGGCCGGCGAGGCCGCCGCGGCGAAGGTCGAGGGCGACGTGCGAGTCGTGCAGCTCGACATCACCTCGCAGGAGAGCGTGGACGCGTGCGCGGCGGTCGTGCGTGAGGCCGTCGGCCGGCTCGACGTCCTCGTCAACAACGGCGGGATCATCCTCGACCGGGGTGTCTCTCCACTCGACGTCGACTTCGAGCTCGTCACGAAGACCGTCGAGGTGAACCTCTACGGCGCGTGGCGGCTGACGATCGCCGTCGTCGATCTGCTCCGTGCGGCCGCGCCCTCGCGCGTCATCAACGTGTCGTCGGGGATGGGCCAGCTCGACGACATGCAGGCGATCTCGCCGGGCTACCGGATCAGCAAGGTCGGGCTGAATGCGCTGACGCGCATGCTGCACGCGGAGCTGTCCGGGGACGGGATCTCGGTCAACTCCATCTGCCCCGGCTGGGTCCTGACGGACATGGGCGGCGATGGCGCCTATCTCTCGATCGCGGAGGGCGCGGACACGATCCTGTGGCTTGCGCAGATGGACGTCTCCGAGCTACCGAGCGGTGGCTTCTACAAACGACGCGAACGGATCCCCTGGTGATCAAGGCAGCGCTCAACGGCGGCCGGACGAAGGACGAGCACGCGGCGATCCCGGTGACGGTGGAGGAGCTCGCGCGCGAGGCGACCGCCGCGGCTGCGGCCGGCGCCGGCGCGATCCATCTCCACGCGCGCGACGCGTTCGGGGCCGAGACGATCGACCCGGTCGTGGTCAACGGCGTGGCGGCGGTGGTGCGCGAGGCGTGCGGGCTTCCGGTCGGCGTGTCGTCGGCACCGTGGATCGAGACCGATCAGGAGAAGCGGTTCGGGCTGATCCGGGGGTGGAGCTCGCCGGACTTCGGCTCGGCGATGTTCAACGACCCGGGCGCCCCGGATCTCATGCGGCTGTTCCTGGAGATCGGCCTGGGCTGCGAGGCGGCGGTGCTGACCGTCGACGACGTGGAGGCGTTCGCCGCATCGGGGCTGGCCGACCAGGCGCTGCGCGTGATCGTCGAACCGATGACCGAGGACGTGGATGTCGCGCGCCGCGAGATCTCGGACATGCACGCGGCGCTGGACGCCCACGGCATCAAGATCCCGCGTCTCGTCCACGGCATGGGCGCGGCGTGCTGGCCTTTGGCCGAGGACGCGCTGCGCTCGGGCTTCGACATCCGGATCGGGTTCGAGGATGTGCTCGTCGATCCGGACGGTCAGCCTGTGTCGAGCAACGGGGACCTGGTCGCGGCAGCGGCGGTCTGGTCGGTTTGAGCCGGACGCTCATCACCGGCGGGACGGTGGTGACGTCGACGGGGTCGTTCGTTGCCGACGTGCTGGCGGTGGATGGGACGATCGCTCGTATCGGGGCGGAGCTGGACTTCGCCGCCGACCACGTCTTCGACGCGCGGGGCCAGTACGTGATCCCGGGCGGGATCGATGTGCACACGCACGTGGAGATCGAGTTCGCCGGGGTGCGTTCGACCGACGACTTCACGTCTGCGTCGATCGCGGCGGCCCACGGCGGGACCACGACGATGCTCGACTTCTGCTTCCAGGAGGAGGGGGAGTCGTTCCCGTCGGCGCTGGCGCGGTGGAAGGCCGCGCTGGCTGCGGCACCGCCGGTGTTCGACATCGGGGTGCACATGGTGGTGCGGGACCTGTCTTCACCTTCGCGGGTTTCCGAACTGCGTGCCTTGCCGGCGGCGGGTGTCTCGAGCTTCAAGCTGTTCATGGCCTACCGCGGGACGTTCATGGTCGGCGATCCGGCGATGTGGCAGACGATGCGGGTGGCGGCGGAGACGGGCGCGCTCGTGATGGTCCACGCGGAGAACGGTGACGCGGTGGCGGCGCTGATCGACGAGGCGGTGGCGGCGGGAAACCTCGGCCTGCCGTGGCATGCGCGGACGCGCCCGCCGGAGACCGAGGCCGAGGCGGTGACGCGGGCGATGATGTTCGCCGAGCTCACCGGCGCGCGGACGTTCATCGTGCACATGTCGTCAGCGCTGGGGGCTGAGGCGCTGCGCGCGGCTCGCGCGCGCGGACTCGACGTGTGGGGCGAGACGTGCCCGCAGTACCTGTTGCTCGATGACTCGATCTTGGAGGGGCCGCCCGAGGATGCGCTGCGCGGGATCTTCTCGCCGCCGCCGCGGAAGGTGGCCGATCAGGAGGCGCTGTGGACGGCGTTGCGGTCAGGCGGGCTCGACCTGGTCTCGACCGATCACCAGACGTTTGACCTGAAGCACAAGCTCCCGAAGGCTCATGACTTCACGCAGGTGGCGAACGGTGGGCCGTCGGTGGAGGAGCGGCTCGCGCTCGTCTACGAGTACGGGGTGCGCGCCGGGCGGATCTCGTTGGAGCAGTGGGTGGAGCTGTGCTGCACCGCGCCGGCGCGGCTGTTTGGGATGCAGGGGCGCAAGGGGGAGATCGCGGTGGGCTGCGATGCCGACATCGTGATCTGGGACCCGGACCGGCCGCGGACGATCAGCGTCGAGACCGCGCACTCGCTGGGGGACTACGCGATGTACGAGGGGTTCGAGGTGAGTGGGGCGCCGAGTGTGGTGCTGATCGCCGGCGCGCCTATGGCCCTCGACGACCCGCACGGAGGGTTCCTCCACCGCATCCGGTCGATCTGAAGTCGCACAGCGACTGCAAATCGACCCGATGCGTGATCAGGCCTTCGGTGGGCCTGCCGCGATGCGCGCTCGAACCCCGTCCAGGTCTTCCTTGTCCTGGTGCAGCGTCTCCCACCACCACGTCATCCCGACCTCCACGAACGGATCGACGTGCGCCACACCCGCGGCACCCGCCTCGCTCCGGCCGATGGCGATGACGTCATATCCGTCCATGTCACCGCCCCGGAACCCGGACACCACCGACACGATCTCCGCGAGTTCCTCGGGCGACATCATCCGATCCAGATCCCACGGGTAGCGGATCGCCGCCACGCCGTCGACCTGCGCCGCACGGGCCAGGGCGTTCGGGTTCGTGTGCGCGCCGGCCATCCAGATCGGGACCGTGCCCCGCACCGGCGTCGGCTGCATCGCGATGTCATCGACCTGGAACCACTTGCCGTCGTAGGACACCGCGTTGCCGCTCCACAGCAGGCGAAGCAGCTCGATGCCCTCCATCAGCTTCTCGACGCGCTCGGAGCCCCGGCGCGGCTCGGAGAACGTCACGTAGTCCTCGAGATCCCCGAGCCCGGTGCCCAGCACGAGCCGGCCGCCGGAGATCACGTCCAGCGTCACCGCCTCCCGCGCGACCTTCCACGGGCGACGACGCGGCAGCGGCGTGATCATCGGCCCGATCGTGATCGAAGACGTGCGCTCGGCGATCAGGCCAAGGGTCAGCCATGCATCGACCGTCGCGTCACCGGTCAGCGGCGCATGGACGATGTGGTCCCAGAGGAACACGCCGTCCCAGCCCGACTCCTCGGCGAGGACGGCGAGGTCGGCCAGCAGAAACGGATCGCCGAACGGGCCGTAGTGCGGCAGGTAGACCGCGTATTTGGGTGCGCTCATGGCCGGGTGAGGGCTTCGCGGCGCTTGGCCGCACGGTCATCCGGATCGGCATTGGCGGTGTCGCCGGTGTACGTCCGCTCGAACCAGTCGGCCACCAGCTCGCCCGTGCGACGGCAGTGGTCGGTCATCCAGCGGCGAGCCGCGGGCGCGTCGCGCCGTTCGATGGCCGCGCGGATCCGCGCGTGCTGCGTGACGTCGTCCTCGAGCAGCGAGGGCTCATCCGCCAGCGCGGCCCACGCGACGTTCCGCGGGAAGGCCTTGCGGAGGTCGGCGACCAGCGGCCCGAGCCGGGCGATGCCCGACGCGTCGAGGATCGCCCGGTGGAAGCGCAGGTTCGCGGAGTCCCACGGACCGTCGGCGATCGCCGAGACGCCGGACTTCTTCACGAGGTCCTTCAGCTGCGGCACCGCCTGGCGGAACGCCTCCTCGGCCTCGCGCAGCTGGCGCAGGCCGTCGTCGTCGATCCGTTGCGTCGCCATCTCCGCCGCGAGCCCCTCGAGCTCGCCGCGGATGAGATGCGCCTCGCGGATGTCCGTCGCCGTCGGTGCGCGCACCAGCGCGCCGCGGTGCGGGAAGACGTCCACGACCCGCGCGGCCTGCAGCTTGCGCAGGGCCTCGCGCACGGGCGTGCGCGACACGCCGAACTCCGCTGCCAGGGCTTCCTGGCGGAGCCATGTTCCGACTGCGTATTCACCGGTCAGCACCCGCGTATGGATGCGATCCGCGAGGTCGTCGACGAGGCCCGGGTCGGTGCTGGAGAGCGGTTCTTCCTGGGCCGTCGCGGGTGTCGGTTCAGCCGTGCTCATTGGGAATGGCCATTCATGGCAGGTGGTGCGAACCCTAGTGAAACCGGCGGTTGTCTGGACGCACGACGGACGACGTCTCACGCGGCCGCCAGCCACCAGGATTCCGGCAGGGACGTATCGCGGGCCACATCGTCGTCGGGCGGCGCCGCTCCGAACGAGTCGCGGGCGGCGGCGGTCGCCTCGACATCGACCGCCAGCGTCTCCCATTTTTCAGGGTCGCCTGAGAAGACAACGCCGTATGCCGATTCCGCGCGTGCCGGCGTGATGTACCCGTCGATGACGTCGATGAGCACCTTCTCCGGGTCGCGGTCGACCGCCGGCCCGTAGCCCGCACCGGCGCCGGAGCGGGACACCATGACCTCGCCGACGTCGATCGGCACCTCGCCGACCGGCTCGGTCCGCTGCTCCGGCGAGCCCGACGCATCGATCCGCCACGCCTCCGGGCCGCGCGACATCTGGCCCCCGCGTGCGCCGAGCGAGCGGTTCACCACGGCGTCGAGGTAGTACTGGATCTCCAGCGGGTCCCAGCGGGGCCCAAAGACCGTCAGCCCGCCGGGCGCGCCGCGCAGCCGGCCGGCGCCCTCGGAGTCCAGCCGGACGACCTTCTCCCAGACCACGATCGGGTACTTCTGCTCGACGATCTCCGTCGAGTCGACGTACTCCAGGCCCGCGCCGGCGGTGTTCGTGAACTGCAGCCAGCCGTCGTTGTGCGCCGTCGCCGGCCCACCGGACGTCCCGCTGAACAGCTGGAACACGTAGTCCGCGCCGTCCCGCCGCGCGTCGACGCCCGACGCCACGCCGGTGTACGGCGGCTGGCCGAAGCACGGGTGCGCCGCCCCGATCCCCTCCTTCATCGAGGCGACCGCGCGCAGCACCATGCCGACGACGCGATCGACCACCGTGTTGGTGGCCACCGACGCCGAAGCCGGATGTCGCGGGATCCCCACCACGCAGTTCTCGCGCAGCAGCACCTCGATCCGCCGGTAGCACCCGGCGTTGTTCGGCACGATCACGTCGCGCGTCGCCGGGTCGGAGTTCAGGCACATGAGGATCGCAGTCGTCGCCGCGTTCTTCGACGTCGACTCGGTGAGGTTCAGGCCCGTCGGCGTGCAGTCCGGGTTGTCCCGCAGATCGACGACGACGCGCCCCTCGTCGGGCATGACGTCGATGGTCGCCTGCAGCGGGATCCCGTCGGGGAGCCGCGGGAACGGGTCGAGGCACGTCTCCGCGTGCACGCGGCCGGCGGGCAGCTTCGAGATCGCGGCGGCGGTCATCTCCTCGCAGTAGTCCAGCCACTCGACGACGAACTCGCGCGTCGCCGGCAGCCCGTAGGCGTCGAGGAACTCGTGCAGCCGCCGCTCGGCCAGACGCGCCGCACCGAGCGCCGCGAGGTAGTCCCCGTACCACGTGTCGAACGCGCGGATGCGCCGCTCGCACATGCGGATGATGTCGCTGACGTCCGTGTAGTTGGACTGCACCTTCACGCACGGGAAGATGAGCGCGCCCTCGTTGTACACATCGAGTGCGGTCGGTGAGTAGGTCGTCGGCTTGGCGTTGCCGATGTCCGCCTGGTGCGCCTTCGCGACCGACGTGAACACGTGCTCGCCCTCGTAGAACACGGGGATGAGCACGGTCTGGTCGGCCGCGTGGCTGTTGCCCATGTACGGGTCGTTGGTCAGGTAGGCGTCGCCCTCCCTGATCTTCGAACCGTGGATCTCCGTCATCGCCTGGGCGATCAGACCCGAGCCGTAGACGTGCACCGGGATGCCCTCGGGGGCGCTCACCATCTCGCCCTCTGCCGACACGATCGACGTCGAGAAGTCCTTCGCCGCCATCGTCGTCGAGCGCGCCGTGCGCACCATGGTGTTCGTCATCTCGCGCGTGATGGAGTCCATCCGGTTCGCCATCACGCCCAGCGTGACCCTGTCGATCGCCATCGCGACTACGCCTCCGCGCCGACCGAGCCCGCGGCGACCGCGGCATCCTCGGCGCCCGCGATCTCCACGAGGTAGTGGGTCGGCCGCACGATCGCGACGGAGCCCGGGTCGAGCACGATGGTCGTCGTGGGCTCCTCGATGATCGCCGGGCCCTCGATCTGCGTGAGCGCGCTCGCGTCCTCGACGCGGTGGATCTCGGTGTCCATCGGCTCACCGCCGAACCAGCCCGTGCGGGTGCTCACCTCGGCCTCGACTGTGGCGGTGACCGGCGCGTCCGGATCGATCGACGTCAGCGCCGGCTTCGGGCGGATGATCCGGCCCTCGCCGCGCCACGTCACGATCTCGACCGGGAAGTCCGGCTGGTTGACCGCGAAGAGATTCAGGTGCGCCTCGTCGAAGCGCTCCATCAGCCACTTGACGTCCTCTTCGGACTTGAACTCGCGGCCCTCGCCGAGGTCGACGTCGATCTCCCAGATCTGCTGGTCGTACCGCGCCTCGCACACGAAGCGCATGGTGCGCTCGCCGTCCTGCTTGACGTTGTCGAGGAACTCGGTGAGCGTCGCCTTCAGCTCGTTGAGCGTCCCGTTGACCTTGTCGTAGTCGAACGACGACGTGCTCGCGTACTGGCCGATCGAGAACGTTGCGCTCGTGTCGGAGAACTGGCCGCCGGTGGCCGACAGGCCCGCGGCGAGGCGGGGGATGATGATCTGCTTGACGCCGAGGTCCCGGGCGATGCGGACGATGTTCAGCCCCGCCGCGCCGCCGCCGGCGATCATGATGCACTGGCGCGGGTCGCGGCCCTGGGCCACGGTCATGTCGGTGATGAAGCCGCGCATGGCCTCGCTGGCCACCCTCAGGATCGCCTCCGCCGCGCCTTCCGCGGAGAGGCCGAGCGGCTCGCCGACCTTCTCCAGCATCGCGCTGCGCGCGGCCTCGCGGTCGAGCTTCATCGCGCCGCCGAGGAAGTTGTCGGGATCGATGTAGCCGAGCACGACTGCGGCGTCGGTGACGGTCGGCTCGGTGCCGCCCTTGCCGTACGCGACGGGGCCCGGATCGGCGCCGGCGCTCTCCGGGCCGACGTGCAGGAGCCCGCCGGCGTCGACCTTCGCGATCGAGCCGCCGCCCGCGCCGATCGACTGCGTGTCGACCGCCGGGAGCCCGGTCATGTGGCCGTACCACTTCGGGCCCAGCCACTTCTCACGCGTGTAGAGGATGTCGCCCTTGTGGGCGATCGAGACGTCGAACGAGGTGCCGCCGGTGTCGGCGACGAGGACGTCCGGCGCCTTCGCGTCGGGCTCGGCCGCGGCGTAGACGACGCCCGCGACCGGCGCGAGCGCCGGGCCGGAGTCGACCGTCTGGATCGGCCGCTCGCACATCTGCTCCGTGCGCATGACGCCGCCGGAGACGTGGGTGACCATGAGCGGCTCGCCGGCGAACCCGAGGCCGCGCAGGCGGCTCTCCAGGTCGTTGAGGTGGTCGCGCATGAGCGGCTTGATCGACGCGTCGATGACGGTCGAGGACGCGCGCCGGTACTCGCGCACGATGCGGTTGACCTTGTGGCTGAGCGAGTACGCGACGCCCGGCAGGATCTCCTCGATCAGCTCGCCGATGCGCAGCTCGTGCTCGGGGTTGAGGATCGACCACAGCAGGCAGACGCCGATCGCCTCGACCTCCAGCTCACCGATCCGCTCGATCGTCTTGCGGGCCGCGGCCTCGTCGAGCTCGACCGCGACGCTCCCGTCGGCCAGGACGCGCTCGGTGATCTCGAAGCACAGCCGCCGGGGCACGTACGGCGTCTTGAACGGGAGCGCGAGGTTGTGCGGCTGGTCCTTGCCGCCCTCGCGGTAGAGCAGGATGTCGCGGTTGCCGCGCGTGGTGATGAACGCGGTCTTCGCGACGTTGCCGGTGAGGATCGCGTTGGTCGAGCGGGTCGTGGAGTAGACGAAGACCTTCGACGCGGCGAGCAGGTCCGCGACCGAGAGGCCGACGTGCTCGGCAGCCTTCTCGATCGCGCCCGTGATCCCGAGGAACAGGTCATCCGGCGTCGTCGACGACTTGAAGAGGCCGATCACCTCGTTCTGGTCGGCGAGGACCAGGTCGGTGAACGTGCCGCCGGTGTCGACGGAGATCGTGTACTCGGGAGTGCTCATCTGGGTTCCAGTCTGTGCCGGGAGGGAAGGGACTCAGCCGCGCAGGGCGGCCGTCGCGGATTCGTCGATGACGCCGTCGAGATCCACGACGACGCCGTAGACCTCCTTCGCGCGCTCGGGCGTGACCATGCGCTGGATGACGTCGTGGGCGACCGCCTCGGGATCGCGCTCGAAGGCGGGGCCGTAGCCGCCGCCGCTGCATGAGATGCCGACGAGCGTCTCGCCGTCGGCGAGGGTGATCCGGTGGAAGGTCGGGAGCACCTCGAGCGTGCCGTCGACCTTGCGGCGCCACATCTCCATCTTCGTGCCGCCCTCGCCACCGCGGGCGCCGCGGGCGGGGATGACCGCGCCGTCGCCGCCGTTGATGACCTCCATCTCGCAGCCGACGGGGCCGAACTCGGTGAGCGTCGCGTGCGCGCCGCGCATGCGGCCGGCGCCCTCGCTGTCGGTGATGAGCTTCTCGGCGACCACCCGCATTGGGTGGATCTGCTCATCGATCTCGATCGAGTCCTTGTAGAGCATCCCGACGCCGCCGATCGTGTACGCGTTGAACCAGCCGTCGGTGTTGAACGGGGTGCCCGGCCCACCGCTGGCGGCGAGGTAGAGCTGGTTGACGAACGGCTTGTCCGAGCGCGGGTCGGTGCCGCTGATGACCGAGCCGCCGGCGGCCTGGCCGTAGCCGAACTGGCCCATGCCCCAGCCGTCGGCGATGTCCGCGAGCGCCTCGAGCGTCGCGTTCGCCACGCGGTCCTGGAGGTTCGTCGTCGACGCCGAGCAGCTGAACGGGTGCACGGGATTGCCGACGCAGCAGCCCGGCCGAATGAGGACGTCGACCCGGCTCAGGCTCCCTCCGTTCGATGGGATGCCCTTGCCGATCCCGAGGAAGACCCCGATCAGCGCCGAGCTCTTCGCGCACGCCTCTGACAGGTTGATCCCGCTCGGCAGGCAGTCGGGGTTCTCCCGGAGGTCGACGACCATCCGGCCTTCCTCGGGGAACGTCTCGACCGTCACCTTGATCGGGATGCCGTCGCTGTAGCCCGCCTCGTCCATGGACTCGAGCGGCAGCGGATCGTGGATCGTCGTCGCCGACGCCTTGCCCTTGGGGATCTGCCGCAGCCGCTCCTCCATGAGCTCGTCGGACATCTGCAGCCACTGGTCGGAGTAGGCCTGCAGCGTGTCGGCCCCGACCTCGTTCATGAGGTCGAGCGTGCGCCGCTCGCCGATCCGCGCGGAGCCCATCAGCGCGAGGTAGTCGCCCCACCAGTGGTCAGGGGCGCGGATCCGCATCTTGCACATGCGGATGATGTCCTGGTTGTCCTGGTAGTCGGACTGGACCTTGACGGCGGGGAAGATCAGCCCGCCCTCTTCGTAGACGTCGCGCGCCTGCCACATGTACGTGGTGGGGACGCTGTTGCCGCAGTCGCCCTGGTGCGCCTTGGCGAGGACGGTGAAGTGGTGCTCGCCCTCGTCGTCGATGATCGGGATGAGCATCGTCCAGTCGGCGGTGTGCGAGCAGCCGTGGTAGCCGGAGTTGTGCAGGAAGGCGTCGCCCCGCTTCAGCTCGGGGTGGAACTCCTTCATGGTCTGGACCATCTGCTTCGGCCCGTGCAGGACGTGGATCGGGATGGACTCGGCCCAGGCGAGCAGATCGCCTTCCTTGGTGAGGACCGCGCAGCTGAAGTCGTGCGCGACGGCGAGCACGCCCGTGCGCGCGGAGCGCAGCAGCGTGTTGAGCATCGAGCGGGCGATCGCGTCGAAGCGGCTTTCCAGGACCGCGAGCTGAACACTGTCCAGCGTCTTGGTGGTCGTCGTCATCTTGCTCCCAGGCCGTGCAGGATTGGATCCATCTCTGAGGAAAGAGGAAAGCTGGCGGGGCTTCACGGGGCATCGGACCCGATGACCAAAACGCCCGTGCCGGTTATGGACTGGCGGTAGGACCCCCGCTGGAACGGGCCCTGGCATATTGGATGCAATTCCGTCCCCGAGGTCAGGGAGTCCCCGTGCCCACAAAGATGTTCCTGTCGTACCGCTTGAAGCCGGAGACCGATGTCTCCGAGTTCAAGAAGTGGTCCGTCGAGGTGGACATGCCGTTCACCGCCGGCCTGGACGGCGTGGAGAAGTTCGTCGTGTACGAGGCCGAGGGCGACGACGTCGCGGCCGAGGGTCTCGGTCCGCTGTTCTTCGAGGACATCGAGGTCGAGAGCCGCGAGAAGTGGGACGAGGTCCTGGGGACGCCCGAAGGCCAGGAGATGGTCGCCACCTGGAAGTCCTTCGCGGACGAGAGCTCGCTGACGCTGTTCCACGGCCCCGCCGTGGTGGCGGCATGACCGAGCCGGTCCTCCTCATCACCGGTTCGAGCTCCGGCATGGGGCTCGCGACGGCGAAGCTCGCCGCGGCGTCGGGCTACCGGGTCGCGCTCGCGGCGCGTCGCGCTGACGTGGTCGAGGCCGAGGCGGCTGCTCTCGGCGGTCCCGACAAGGCGATCGGCATCGCGTGCGACGTCTCGGACTGGGACCAGGTCCAGGCGATGGTCGCCACCACCCTGGACGCGTTCGGCCGCATCGACGGGGTCTTCGCCAACGCCGGCGCGTTCACCGAGCCGGGGTGGAAGACCGACCCGGTCGAGGTCTGGAAGACCAACGCGCTCGTCAACGTCTACGGCACCGCGATCACTGCGCGCGCCGCGATGGACGCGCTCATCGAGTCCAAGGGCAAGCTGATCCTCACGAGCTCGCGCGCCGCGCGGTTCATGGTCCCCGGCTCGTTCTACGCGTGCACGAAGGCGGCCGTGACCGCGATGGGCGAGTCGCTGCGCCTCGAGTTCAACGACACCGGCGCGCACGTCTGCGTGATCGAGCCCGGCTGGGTGAACACTCCGATGGCGGCGTCCGTGCCGAACCTCCCCGACTCGATCGTCGAGGCCGAGAACATCGCGGCCGCCGTCATGTTCGTGATGACCATGCCGCCGAACGCCGACGTCAACCAGATCCTGATCCGCGCTACGACGCAGCCCGTCTAGGAGGTCCCGCTCAGCATGCCCGCACTTGGAACCACAGGCCTGGACGTCTTCGGCCTCTGCCTGGGCGGAAACGTCTTCGGCTGGACGGCCGACGAGGAGCAGTCGTTCGCCGTGCTCGACGCCTACGCGGCGGCCGGCGGCAACTTCATCGACACCGCGAACCAGTACTCGTTCTGGGCGCCGGGGAACGACGGCGGCGTGTCGGAGACGATCATCGGCAACTGGATGAAGGCCCGTGGGAATCGGTCTTCGATTGTCCTCGCGACGAAGGTCGGCGGGGAGATGCCGGGGCTGCCGCATGACCTTCGCGCCTCGACGATCGAGCGGGCGGTCGACGAGTCGCTCGCGCGCCTGCAGACCGACTACATCGACCTCTACTACGCGCATTTCGACGACGCGGAGACGCCGCTGGAGGAGACGCTCGGGGCGTTCGACGCGCTGGTGAAGGCGGGCAAGGTGCGGGCCATCGCGGCGTCGAACCACCCGGTCGAGCGGCTGGCCGATGCGCTCGATGTCTCCGCGCGCGAGGGCTTCGCCGCCTACGCCGTGTACCAGCCGCGGTACAACCTGCTCGAGCGCGAGTTCGAGGCCGAGCACCAGCCGCTGCTCGCCCGCAAGGAGCTCGCCGCGATTCCGTACTGGACCCTCGCGCAGGGCTACCTGCTCGGCAAGTACCGGCCGGGCGCGGCCGATGCGGACAGTCCGCGGGCCGGCGAGGCGCGGGCGTTCGAGGAGAAGGGCGGGGTGGAGATGCTGGCCGTGCTCGACGCGCTTGCGGCGGAGTACGAGACGGGCCTCGGCCCGATCGTGCTCGCGTGGACGCGGTCGCGGGACACGGTGGTGGCGCCGATCGCGTCGGCCCGGACCCCCGAGCAGCTGTCCGGTCTCCTGCCGTTCATCGACCTCGAGATCGCGCCCGAGGATCTCGACCGGCTCGACCGCGCGGTGGCAGCGGCGTGACGAACTTCCCCCCTAGGGAGCTGCGGTTGCCCGGAGTCCTTCGTGGCTCCGGGCGCGCCGCGGCGCTGGTGGCATGAGCCGGATCCTGCTGGTGGGCGAGTCGTGGGTGACGCAGACGACGCACATCAAGGGCGTCGACCACTTCACCGCGACGGCGTACGAGGAGGGAACGGAGTGGATGCTCCGGGCGCTGGCGGCGCATGACGTGGAGCACCTGCCGGCGCACCTCGTTCCGTCGTCGTTCCCGTCGTCGTTCGAGGACTACGACGCGGTGATCATCAGCGACGTGGGTGCGGACTCTGTGTTGCTGCATCCCGCGACGCTCGCTCAGTCTGTGCGCACGCCCGATCGCCTCGCGGCGCTTCGGGACTTCGTCCTGGGCGGCGGAGGCCTGGCGATGATCGGCGGCTGGATGTCGTTCTCCGGCTACGAGGGGCGGGCGAAGTACGGCCGCACGGCGATCGCCGACGTCCTCCCGGCGTGGATGCACGACGGGGACGACCGGTTCGAAGCGCCCGCCGGCGTCACTCCCTCGGTGGTGGCGCCGGACCACCCGATCCTCGAGGGACTCCCGTCGGAGTGGCCGTGGTTCCTTGGCTACAACCGGCTGTTCACGCGCGACGACTGCGAGGTGCTGCTGACCTGCGGTCCCGATCCGTTCCTCGCGGTCGGCTCGTTCGGCACGGGGCGATCGCTGGTGTTCGCGTCGGACTGCGCGCCGCACTGGGCGCCGCCGGCGTTCCTGGAGTGGGAGCACCACGATCGGTTCTGGGGCCAGGCGGTGGGTTGGCTCTGCGACAGCGGTGGGTAGTGACGGCCTGACTACGAGACCTTATGAGGCCAACCGCCGGGGGGCAGTGGTGAAGGGTCGAGAGTCGGGAGAACTGCGGGGGCAGGGCCAAGCCGATCTCGGATTCGCAGAACTCGGTCGAGCATCACGTTGCGAACGACGCCGGTGATTCCATCGGTGACCCCTTCCGCTGTCGTCCGTGCAATGTTCGCGGCGCGGTCCACAGGCTCGAGATGATCTCCCTGCGGAAGGACGCGGGAACTCACCGTCGCGGCCACGGCGACGAGTTCGAGATGTCGGGCAAGCCGACGGGCCGCGAGCGGGCTAACACCGGCGTCGTTGATCGCGTGTTGTGCGTCATTTAGCGCCATCCATGCCACCGCGCGAGCGGCAGTCGGAACGGCTTCGACCGCCAAGCGAGCATGAGCGAGGATCGGTAAGAAGGTGACCTGCGGGAGCTGGTCTTGGAATGTGAGGCCGGCGAGGTGCAGCACTTCAAAGTTCGCTCGCAACACCTCTGCGGAGATATCGATGACGGGCAGCTCATGCTCGCCGACGAAGACGGTGTAGCGATGGACGTTCGGTAACCAGAACGCGGCCTGTGTGAGCGCCAACAACAGTGGGTTGCAAGCGTCGCTCTGCAAGTCATCGATGCGCACTGTGAGGACATCGCGGTTGCGCTCGAAGGTCCGAAGTTGCTGACCCGCGTGCGCAAAGCGCTGCTTAGCGAAGTTGATGCGGGATGCGTGGGGCAGGTTGTCGGTGTGCTCCGCGAATGCCTCGCTGAGTTCGGGGCGATCCGTAAACGCTCCCAGCCGTCCCGCGATCCAACCCCGTTGCAGCACATCGAGTACCGAGAGATGGTTGTGGATCTCCTCCGTCGAGTAGCGATTGCGGCCCGCTATCAGGAGTCCTGTGTCCTCGTCGAAGTCAAAGTCCTCGTGAGCCTCCGCATTGCGAACAGCCGGCAGCAGAGCTCCTGCTACGCGTTCCCCGACCAGTCCGAGGTGAGCTCTGGCAGGTTCGGCTAGTTGTCCAACCGTCAGCGGGTGGGCTACAGAACCGGTCAGGCGAAGGAGGACTGACACCCAGCGACGAGTGTGCCCTTCGGCCATGACTTTGTACGCCTCGGCCAGCGCTATCGCTCGCCCCCGCTCGGTAGTGGCGACCTCGGCTTTGCCGACCCGGTCCTGGAGTCGGGAGAAGGTCATCGCTTCCTTGTCCATGTCCGCGTATGCATCGCCGAGGATGCGGGAGGTCCGGCTTCGATCGGCTGCGAAAGCTTCAAGGAGGTGCGAGCGACAGGCCTTCGCCGTGTACAGACTCAGCCACGGCGACCGACTGGTCGCAAGATCGCGCGTTGCCGAGACCGCAATGAAGACGTGTGGCTCGTGGTCCGCTACGAGCCGCGTCACTGCATCGCAACGCTGTTGCAGTTCAGGCAGGCGGAGCCGATATGCGGCGATAACCCGCGCGTCGCAGAATGCGCCGTTTACGTCGGTTAGGGCGTCCCCGGGTACTCCGAACAGGTCAAGTAGAACGTCGCGCTTGTCGTCTGGAGCCACATTTGCAACTTGCGGCCACGCGGGTGCTTCCGGAGCTGGTTCCGTGCGAACTGCGCTCTCGAGGAGGCGTCTCGCGTCTCTCAAAATGGCAGCACGGAGAGCTTCAATCGCGCTGGCATGAGCGCGGGTGCTGGGATCCAAGGCGCAAAGAAGATCCAGGCGCGAGACCAGATCGACGACCTCGCGTACGAAATCGACGACGGCGGGGCGCAACTCTGGGCCGACCTGGCTGTCGGTTGCCGTGGTTACTGAGGTGACAGCCGCACGAGTCGTCGCATGTCGCGCCAAAGAGTTAGGCAGCTGAGCGTCACTGACGCTCCGCGCCCACTGGGTGTCGGTGACTGGGACTACACGCGCCTTCGCGGCCGCAGGCAGCGCGTCGAGTTCCAGCATCGGGCCACCGAGGGCTGCCCTGCGCCTGGTGGTGCTCACGGCGGATCGCTCCCCACCCGAGGTCGACCACGCCCACGGCAGCTGACATTCGCGATAATGCGCGGCATGCACTGAGTACGCTAGGGCTTCTGTAGGTGCCCCTTCCCTTGGATTATGTGACCGTCGTCCGGTGGCGAGTTGCTCGAGACGGGCCGCGGGCCGAACGCGTCGTGGCGCACTCCACTCGAACAAGATTGCAACGTTCAGTTCCGTCTGCGTAGGAAACGTGCCTTCGAGCCGAGCCGCGCGATAGGTTTCGGGTGTGGCGACCACGCATAGCTCGGGCGATCTGCCGCTCCACAAGCTGCATTTCGACCCGAAGAATCCGCGGCTTCCCCCGTCTGTAGACGGCGCTGACGACGATGCGGTCCTGCGGTGGATGCTTGCCGACGCAAGCCTGCTTCAGCTGATGGACGCTATCGCTACGCAAGGCTTCTTCCCCGGCGAGCCCTTGCTGGTCAGCCCTCGTCCCGACCTGCCCGAGGGAGATCAAGCGATTCCTGAAGATGCAGCGGACACCGACTGGGTAGTGGTTGAAGGGAACCGCCGCCTCGCAGCTCTTCGGCTCTTGACATCGACCGAGTCGGCGCCCCTTCGTCCACGAGCCGTCGCTGACATCCGCGGTCGTCGTGCCGAAGGTGAGGATTTCGACACCGTCCCCGTGGTGAAGTTTGCCCGCCGTCAAGAGATTCTCCGATTCCTGGGATTCCGGCATATCACCGGCATCAAAGAGTGGGACCCGCTCGAGAAGGCTCGCTATTTGAGGGACGTTCGTAGGGAGGCCACGCGGGCGGGCGAACCGCACGCGAACAAGGACCTTGCGCGTCGGATCGGGAGCACGCCAGCGTACGTCGGACGACTATTGACCGCGTTGGAGGCGCTCGAACAGCTGACCGACCACGCTTTCTTTACGGAGACCCGCCTGCAGGAGGACGACATACCGTTCTCGTTCCTCGTCTTGGCGCTCAACTACCAGTCGATCGTGACCTTCCTAGGGCTTGACCGTGCCGACGATGCGTCACTGCAGGGGTTGGATACCGATCGACTGCGCACGCTTGCACGATGGCTGTTTGTAGAGCACGAGGATGGCGCGACGGTCTTGGGTGACTCCCGAAACATGAAGGTGTTGGCACAGGTCGTCAGCAGCGAGGCGGCAATCGCTGACCTAGAGGGTGGAATCCCGCTCCGCGATGCAGCGATGAGTGCCGTGGCGCCTAGCCAGCTGTTGCTGACTGCTCTTTCGCAATCCGTAGCACGGATGAAGGTGGCTGATCGGGAGGCTCGGAGAATCGATGAGGCTCCGGACGAAGCCCTGGAACAGCTGGCACAAGTTCGCTTCCATTCCGAGCAGGTCGAGCAGGCACTCGCTGGGCTGAGAACGCCAAGTACGCGTGACTGAACTGGACGAGACTTCTCCGCCGACCGCGACCGTTCGGCATGCGGTCGCGGACTGGGTCGAACTCGCATGCCTGGTGAGCCTCGACGGGTTCTTTGCCGTACCGGAACTCGTTGGCGCGCGGGAGCGTCAGAAGGACACTGGGCAGGCCAGTAGCGAGACCGGGGCTCAGTTGGTCCTGGCGCAGCTCGACGATACGGGGGACTCTGATGATGGAATATTGCCTTCCCAAGGCGACCAAGCTCTGCGCGAGACCGATCCGCCAGACGTCAGCTTTGAGGAGGCAGTAGCGCAGGTTGCGGACCCGCCTGTGACCGGAGAGATAGCGGACGTGCTCGCCCATCTCCGGTCGCGTGCGGACATGCTGCGTCCGGCGCGCTACCCGTTCGACGTCGAGGATCGGGGTCTCCGGCTCCGTACAAGCCTCGGTGCTGCACACGGTATCTACATTGCGCTTCTTGTTTGCTCGAATCTGAATCGTCTGCCGGAGACCGGCCGCAGTGAGTGGACCGGCGGTTTTGAGCGCTACTGCACGCATGCGTTGGCGGGTTGGCTTGGCTCCATGTACCGAGTCGAGGTGTTTGGGACTGCGGCGAGGGCAGGAGAACTCTTCCACGGCGATACGCGGCAGGCTCTCGAGACGTTGTGCACAGCAGTCGGGTGGACATTGGCTCTAGGCGAGGAAGATGAAAGGACGCTGCCGTCGTCCGGAGATCGCGGACTCGACGGTGTTGCTTGGCGAGTGGATGGAGATGACCCCGCCGACCTGTGGGTGACGTACTTCGTGCAAGCGGCCTGCGGGAAGAATTGGCCCGACAAACAGGACGAGGCATCGCGGGATCGTTGGGCTCGTTTCATGGCAATCACGAGTCCGCTTCAGTCGGTGCTGGCGATCCCGTACTGGCAAAGAGAGACGTCGAAGCGATGGGCCAAGTCGGTCGAACTCTCACGTGCCAACGTATTTCTGGATCGGTATCGGCTGCTCAGCCTCGCCGCTGATGCACCAGCGTTTGCGGAGTTTCCGACGGCGCGAGTGGAATCCCTCGTGGCCGGCGGGTCGAGGAAGGACCCTCTAGGCGGCGCGAGTCGGAGCAACAATAAGTCGCGCTCGCGGACGCGGCCGAGGAAGTGAAGTGAGGCGCCCGACCGATGTCATCCACGACGTGTTCGGCCCGTGGGCAGGCGGACGTTCTGGCACTGGGCTTCGCGTACTTTCACTCTATTCGGGCGCCGGCGGGCTCGATCGAGGATTTGTGGATCTCGGTTATGAGATCTCTCACGCCGTCGAAGTAGACCGGCACGCCGCCGCGACTTACCGAGAGAACTTGGGCGACCACGTCGTCGAGGGAGAGCTTCCGGCGGTACTGCGCAGCCGGTCGAAGTCGGGTGCGCGGTCCACGCTTCGGCCGGACGTAATCATTGGCGGGCCCCCGTGCCAAGGGTTCTCAGTCATCGGCCGCATGGATCCGGCGGATCCTCGCTCGAAACACGTCCATGCGTTTCTTGACGTAGTTGACACCTATCGTCCAGCTGCGTTCTGCATGGAGAACGTGAGTTCGTTGGCCACGAGTCCACGATGGCGAGGGGTATATGCCAGACTTATCAGGCGCGCCGAGACACTTGGGTATCGCGTCACGCCGATGGTCTTGAACGCGGCGGACTACACGGTTCCGCAGGCGCGAAAGCGACTCTTTCTGGTCGGGGCTAGAGGCCTAACGGTTTCCCCTCCGGGTGGCCCGCGGTTGGGAGGGCCGGTCACGGTACTTGAGGCGCTCCGGCAACTTCCCGCGTACGGCGCAGTTGGTAATGACACCCTGTGTCGCGCGCGCGTCGTTCTCGCCAAGAAGCCGGTGATGCGTCCGAGCCCTTACAAGGGGAGCTTGCTTTTCAACGGGTCCGGGCGCCCGCTTGAACTCGACGCGGTCGCGCGGACTCTTCCAGCTTCGATGGGCGGCAACGGCACGCCGATCCTCGATCAGTATGAACTCGCTGCGCGGCTAGCGAATCCTGATGCTCACGTCGAGAGCTGGGTGGTGACGCACCACGCTCGGTTGATGGCCGGCAAGGTCGACGAGCCATCAGGTCATCCTCTCCGGCGAATAACCCTCGAGGAAGCCGCGGCTCTCCAAAGCTTTCCGCCCGATTGGACTTGGGCTGGTCCGACCAACGCGCGCTTTAGGCAGGTGGGGAACGCGGTTCCACCGCGGCTTGCAAGGTACGTCGCGCAGGCCGTTGCCGAGGCGTTGACGAGTCCAGACGACCGGCCGGTTGATCCCGCCTCGCGACGTATACAGCCGATGGCTCGACGCCGCCGTGCTGCCCCGGCGTTAAGTGGCATTCCTGCGCCGGGCACCGCGTGAGTTCATCCGGGGACTAACAGCGCGCCAAGCGGGATCATGGCTACTACGCGACGAGGCGTGAGCACTGATTGTCAGGCCCACCAGGCGGGCTCGCCGCACGCGACCCGCCCGCCCTCGGGGTCGGTCGCGGCCGCGCGCAGCGCCGCGGTCGCGTCCGCATCCACCGTCAGCGTCTCCCAGCGGCCCGCGTCGCCACTGAGCACCACGCCGTACGCCGACCGCGCCCGCTCCACCGTGACGTAGTCGTCGATCACGTCCTCCAGCACCAGCGCCGGATCGCGCTCCAGCGGCGAGCCGTACCCGCCACCGCCCGCCGACAGCGACGCGATCGTCTCGCCCGCCTCGATGTCGACCTCGCCGACGACGTGCTCGTACTTCGTCCACGCGCCATCGACCGCCACGTGCCACGCCTCCGGGCCTAACGGCGAGCCGCCGCCGCGCACACCCAGCGGCCGGTTCAGCACGCCGTCGAGGAAGTAGTGACACGTCATGCCGGCCAGCCGCGGTCCGAACACGGCGACCCCGCCCGGCGCGCCGCGCGTCCGCCCCGCGCCCTCGGAGTCCGGGCGCACGACCTTCTCCCACACGACGAGCGGGTGCTTCTGTTCAGTGATCTCCGTCTGGTCGATGTAGCCGATGCCCGACGCGCCGGTGATCTGGTAGGTCAGCCACCCGTCGGACTGCGAGGTCGCCGGGCCGCCGGCCGTCCCCAGGAACGTCTGAAAGACGAAGGGCTCATCGTCGCGCCGCGGGTCGAGCCCGGAGGACACGCCCTGGAACGGACCCGACCCGTACGTCGGCTCCGCGGCGCCCCGGCCCGGCGCGGCGAGCGCCATCCCGACCATGGTCATGCCGACCACGCGGTCCTGCACGGTCGTCGTCGCGCACGAGGCGGAGGCGGGGTGCCGGGGAATCCCGACGACGCAGTTCTCGCGGACCTGCACCCGGATCCGCCGGTACGCGCCGGCGTTGTTCGGCACCCGCACGCGCTTGGCGTCGCGCTCGGAGTTCAGGGCGACGAGGACCCCGGCGGTCGCCGCGTTGCGCGACGTCGACTCGCTCAGGTTCAGCCCGTTCGGCACGCAGTCCGGGTTGTCGCGGAGGTCCACGACGATGTTGCCGCCGACGGGATCGATGTCGATCTCCGCCTGCAGCGGCAGCCCCTCGGGCAGGCCGGGGAACGGGTCGAGCTGCGTCCGCGTCGTCACGCGAGCGGCAGGCAGTTCGGCGATCGCCTCGGCGGTCATCTTCTCCGAGTAGTCCAGCCACTCGGCGACGAACGCGCGCGCCTCGGCGGCGCCGCCTAGCGCCGTGCAGAACTCCTTCAGGCGTCGCTCGGCCAGCCGCGCCGCGCCGATCGTCGCGAGGAAGTCGCCGCGCCAGATGTCGTACGCGCGGATGCGCCGCTCGCACATCCGGATGATGTCGGTGTTGTCCTGGTATCCCGACTGCACCTTCACGCAGGGGAAGATCAGCGCGCCCTCGTTGTAGACGTCGGTCGCGGTCGGCGAGTAGGTGGTCGGCAGCGCGTTGCCGCAGTCGGCCTGGTGCGCCTTGGCGAGCGCGGTGAAGACGTGCTCGCCCTCGTAGAAGACGGGGACGAGGATCGTGTGGTCGGCCGCGTGGCTGTTGCCGTCGTACGGATCGTTGGAGAGGAACGCGTCGCCCTCGACGAACCCGGGATGGATCCGGCCCATCGCCTCCGCCAGCAGCGACGACCCGTACACGTGGACGAGCGCGCCGTCGGGCGACGAGACCATGTCGTGGTTCGCGTCGGTCACCGAGCACGAGAAGTCCCTCGACGCCATCGTCGTGGAGCGCGCGGTGCGCACCATGGTGTTCGTCATCTCGCGGACGATGCCGTCGAGGCGGCTCGACATCACGCCGAGGGTCACGGTGTCCATGCGTCAGCCTCCGGTGCTCTGGGTCACAGGTTCAGGGCGCGGCGCGACGGCCGCGGGGGTCACGGATCTCGTGAAGACGGGGAGCTGTGCCGCGGTCGCCGCGCACAGCACGATCGCGACGCCCGCGATCTGGGTGACGCTCAGGGACTGGCCGAGCGTGATCCACGCGACGATGACGGCGACGACCGGCTCGATCGTCGCGATGACCCCGACGACCGGCCCCGGCAGCCGCAGCGTCGCGCCGGCGAAGAGCAGGTACGGGACGAGCGTCGCGAGCATCACGACGCCGAAGAGGCCGAGCCATTCCATGGCCGTCGTGCCAGCGAAGTCGAACGTCCAGAGCGGGTACGGGATGAACACCAGCGTCGTGACCGCGACGGTGAACATCGCCATGATGATGGTGACGGCCGGGAGCTCGATCGGGAGCCGGCCGATGATCGTCACGTAGGCCGCGAAGGAGGACGCGGCGATCAGCGCCGCGGCGATCCCGAGCGGATCGAGGTCGCCTCCCGCACTCGCGTTGACGACCATCCAGCAGCCGCCCACGGCGACCAGCACGGTGAGCAGGGCGATCGGGGACGGCCACCGCCGCGCGAGCACCGCAGCGATCCCGAGCAGCATGATCGGAGAGGTGTAGATCAGCGCCTGCGCCGTCGCGATCGGCAGGAGCGTGATCGATGCGATGTACGCGAGGCCCGTGCCGAACGAGCCGAGCAGACCGATGACGAGCAGATGGGGCCGCACCACCCGGGGCACGTGGAGCAGGTGGGGGGCGAAGATGCGCAGGGCGAGGGCGAGCAGGATGAACGCGCCGACGAACCGGAACTGGTTCACGCGCGTTGCGTCCATGCCGTTGTCGGACAGCGCTCGGGTGATCGACGCGGAGACGCCGCCGCACGTCGCGCCGATCGCCGCCATGGCGACGCCGGCCCTGCGGCGGCGGGAGGACAGCTGGGTGGGCGCGTCAGAAATCAGGAAAGCGAGGTCGGTACCGGCGGACTTCTTGTATCCAATCAAGCGCCAGGATGACCTGGCTATGGCCCACTTGTCCCATAACCGTGTCGTGCATAGGATCCAATTAGATGACGTCCAGCACCTCCCGCCCCGCCGCGACCGCCGCCGACCACATGGTCTGCGCCTCGCAGGGGCCGGCGGTACTCGCCGGGCTCGCGATGCTCGAGCAGGGAGGCAACGCGGCCGACGCCGCCGTCGCAGCAGCCGCGGCGCTCTGCGTCTGCGAGCCGATGTCGACGGGCGTCGGCGGTGACGCCTTCGCGATCGTCCATCGTGATCGGAAGGCCGAGGGACTCGACTCCGCGGGACCCGCCGCCGCCGACGCACCCGAGCTTCCTGTGCCCCTCGACGGGCCGGCGTCCGTCACCGTGCCCGGCGCCGTCGCCGGCTGGGACGCGCTGCTGCGCCGTCACGGCAAGCTCGGGCTCGACGCGTGCCTCGCGCCCGCGATCGATCTTGCCGAGCGCGGGTTTGCGGTCGCGCCGCGCTGCGCGTGGGCGTGGCGCTCGGCACCGCGACTGCCGCCGGGCTATGACGCCGTGCCCGCCGTC
Source organism: Solirubrobacteraceae bacterium (assembly GCA_016462625.1). The sequence goes on from JAEMSV010000032.1 coordinate 25,419, forward strand.
GGCGAGCGCGTGCAGCTCCCCGCCCTCGGCGCCACGCTCCGCACGATCGCCGAGCACGGACCCGACGCGATCTACCGCGGCGAGATCGCCGCCGCGATCGCGGCGGCGAGCGCGCTCAGCGAAGACGACCTCGCGCGCTTCGAAGCCCGATGGGTCGAGCCGCTGCGCATACGCTACCGCGGGGTCGACGTGCTCGAGCTCCCGCCGCCGACCCAGGGCGTCGTCGCGCTCGAGGCGCTCGGCATCCTCCAGGAGCTGACCGACGCGCCCACCGACGCCGACCGCCTGAAGGCCGTCCGGCTCGCCCTCGAGGACGGCCGCGCGACGGTCCGCGACGGCGCCGACGTCTCGGGTCTTCTCGATCCCGCGCGCGTGCGCGCGCGAGCGGGTGACGATCCGGGCCTTGTCCCCGAGCCCGCCGGTGGCACCGTCTACCTCTGCGCGGTCGACGGCGACGGCATGGCGGTCTCCTTCATCCAGAGCCTCTACGAGCCGTTCGGCTCAGGCCTCGTCGCAGGCGACACCGGCGTGATCCTGCAGAACCGCGGCGCGTGCTTCGAGGTCGAGGGCCGCGTCCGCGCCGGCCGGCGGCCGTACCACACGATCATCCCCGGACTGCTCGAACGCGACGGCGCGCTGCTCGGCCCCTTCGGGATCATGGGCGGCTTCATTCAGGCCCAGGCCCACGTGCAGTTCGTCTCGTCGCTGGTCGACGACGGACTGGACCCGCAGGCCGCGCTGGACCGCCCGCGGTTCCGCGTCGAGCCCGACCACGTGATGGTCGAGCGCGGTGCCTGGGAGGGGCCGAAGCCCACCGACCTGCCGCTGCGCGCCGAGCACGACCCGCTGCCGTTCGGCGGCGGGCAGGCGATTCTCGTCGAGGGCGACGCGCTCATCGGCGGATCGGACAGCCGGAAAGACGGATACGCGGCGGGCCGCTGAGCCCGCATGACCCTGGAGCACCACGACATGCCCGACGCACCCTCAACCGCCATCGGCACCAAGCTGCTCTTCGAGAACGGGCAGGTGCGGGTCTGGGACCTGGTGCTCGAGCCGGGCGAGAGCAGCGGCATCCACCAGCACCACCACGACTTCATCTTCGCCTACGTCACCGAGGACAACGAGCTCGAGGTCCGGGTGCCGGGCGACCCGGCGCGGCCGACCTCTGCGGACGACGGCTACGTCTCGTTCACCGAGGTCGGCGACGCGAAGGACGGTCGGCTCACGCACGAACTGGTGAACGTCGGCACGCAGACGCATCGCCAGATCCTGGTCGAGCTGGTCGGCCGTCGCGGCGAGGACGTCGGTCCCGCGGTCACGCAGAACAACGGGCTCGGGCGGGATCAGTGGGCGGAGGACGGCGGGGCGGCTGCGTACTGATCAGGAGCAGTGCACCCCCGCGGCTTCACCCCGCGGTCACCGGTACCGCCGTCTTGCGCCACGCCACACCCCGCGGCCCATGCAACGGCGCATCCGCGGGCCCGAACCGCTCGGCCACCGTCTGGCGCTGGTGCCAGTACGGGTAGATGAGGGCGGGGGACGACACCGCGTCAAGCCGCGCCGCCTGGTCGTCCGAGAGCGACACATGCACCGAGCCGAGCGAATCGGCCAGCTGCTCCGGCGTCCGCGCACCCACGATGAGCGAGCTCATCATCGGCCGCTCGCGCAGCCACGCCAGGCCGACCTGCACCGGCGGGACTTCGAGCTCCTCGCCGATCGCAACCAGCTCGTCGACGATCGCGAACAGCTGGTCCTCGTCGCGCACCGGCGGCTCGTTCCAGTCCGTCAGATGGCGCGCGCCCTCCGGCGGCTTGCGTCCGCGCCGGTACTTGCCGGTGAGCAGACCGCCGGCCAGCGGGCTCCACGACAGGATCCCGAGACCCTGGTCGACCGAGGTCGGCAGCAGCTCGTACTCCGCCTCGCGCGCCTGCAGCGTGTAGTGGATCTGCTGCGACACGAAGGGCGACGCCTCCAGATCGGAAGCCGTCCACTGCGCCTTCATCACCTGCCAGCCGGAGAAGTTCGACAGCCCGAGGTACCGGACCTTGCCGCTCTGCACGAGCTCGTCGAACGCGGCGACCGTCTCCTCCAGCGGCGTGAGGCCGTCCCAGGAATGCGCCTGGTAGAGGTCGATGTGGTCGACGCCGAGCCGCCGCAGCGACCCTTCGCACTGGCGGATGATGTGGTGGCGCGACAGGCCGCGGTCGTTGAGCGTCGGGCCGATGTTCATGCCGCACTTCGTCGCGATCAACAGCTGGTCGCGCTTGCCGCGGATGGCCTCGCCGACGATCTCCTCGCACACGCCGCTCGAGTAGGCGTCGGCGGTGTCGACGAGGTTCACGCCCGCGTCGAGGCAGAGGTCGATCTGCGCCCGGGCGTCGTCGACGCCCCCGGTGCCGGCGCGCGCGAAGCCGCCGACCCCGCCGAAGCCCATCGTGCCGAGGGAGATGACGGAGACCTGGAGGCCGGAGCCGCCGAGGGGCTTGTAGATCATGCGAGTACTCCTGCTAGCGAGGCGTCGAGCCACCAGGACTCGTGCTCGCGGCCGTTGCGGGTTGCGTCGTCGTCGTCCCAGGGGAGGGGCTCGGGCGATCGGGACGCGCGGAGCGCGGCCGTGGCTTCGAGGTCGACTGCCAGGGTTTCCCAGCGCGACGGGTCGCCGGTGATCACCACGCCGTACGCCTCGCGGGCGCGGCCGATGGTCACGTAGTCGTCGATGACGTCGGTCAGAACCTTCGCGGGATCGCGCGTCAGCGCCGAGCCGTAGCCCGCGCCGGCGCCCGACAGCGAGACCATCGCCTCGCCCACGGCGACTGGCACCTCGCCGACCGCGCTGTCGTTCTGCGGATCCCACGGACCGGCGGCCCGCGCGACGTACGCCTCGGGGCCGCGCGAGACGCTCCCGCCCTGCACGCCCAGGGAGCGGTTCACGACCGCGTCGAGGAAGTACTGCACCTCGACGTCGCCGAAGCGCGGCCCGTAGATCGCGACGCCGCCCGGGGCGCCGCGCAGCCGGCCGGCGCCCTCGCTGTCGGTGCGGACCATCTTCTCCCAGACGACGAGCGGGTACTTCTGCTCGCAGATCTCGGAGGAGTCGATGTACTCGAGGCCCGCGCCGCCGGTGTTCGTGAACTGCAGGTAGCCGTCGTTGTGCGCCGTCGCCGGTCCGCCCGACGTGCCGCAGAAGAGCTGGGCGACGAACTCGTCGCCGTCGCGGCGCGCGTCGAAGCCGGAGACGACGCCGGTCCACGGCGGCTGGCCGAAGCACGGGTGCGCGGCGCCGATCCCGTCCTGCATCTTCGCCATGCCGTGGAGGATCATCCCGACGACCCGGTCGGCGACCGTGTTGGTCGCGACCGACGCCGACGCCGGGTGGCGCGGCTTGCCGATCACGCAGTTCTCGCGAACGAGGACCTCGATCCGCCGGTACGTCCCGGCGTTGTTCGGCACCTTCGGCGCCTTCAGGTCCGGGTGGCTGTTCAGCACCATCAGGATCGCCGTCGTGGCGCTGTTCTTCGACGTCGACTCGGTGAGGTTCAGGCCGGTCGGCGTGCAGTCGGGGTTGTCGCGCAGGTCGACGACCACGTGGCCGCGGTCGGGGAACACGTCGACCGTCGCCTGCAGCGGGATCCCGTCGGGCAGCCGCGGGAATGGGTCGAGCGCGGTCTTCGTCGTCATCCGCCCGGCGGGCAGCGTGGCGATCGCGTCGGCGGCCATCTGCTCGCTGTAGTTCAGCCACTCCGTGACGAACGCGCGGATGGTCGCCAGGCCGTAGGCCTCGCACAGCTCCTTCAGCCGCCGCTCGGCCAGGCGCACGGCGCCGAGGGTCGCGAGGTAGTCGCCGTACCAGGTGTCGAACGCGCGGATGCGCCGCTCGCACATGCGGATGATGTCCGTGACGTCGCTGTAGTGCGACTGCACCTTCACGCACGGGAAGATCAGCGCGCCCTCGTTGTAGACGTCCAGCGCCGTCGGCGAATAGGTCGTCGGCTTGGCGTTGCCGATGTCCGCCTGGTGCGCCTTCGCGACCGCGGTGAACACGTGCTCGCCCTCGAAGAACACCGGGACGAGCAGTGTCTGATCGGCCGCGTGGCTGTTGCCGCCGTACGGGTCGTTGCTCATGAAGCAGTCGCCCTCGCGGAAGTCCGGATGCGCCTCCCGCATGTCGGTGGCCATCATCGCCGAGCCGTAGACGTGGACCGGGATGCCCTCGGGTGCGGAGACCATCTCGTCTTCCGACGAGACGATCGAGCACGAGAAGTCCTTCGCCGCCATCGTCGTCGAGCGGGCGGTGCGGACCATCGTGTTCGTCATCTCGCGCGTGATCGAGTCCATCCGGTTCGCGAGGACGCCCAGCGTGATGCGGTCGATGCTCATGCCGCCGTCGCCCACCAGTCGAGCTCGGGCTGGGGCGCGCGGGTCGCGTCGTCCGCGTCGATCGTCAGCGGCCCGCCGGCGCGCATCGTCGCGCGCAGGTCCTCGGTCGCCGCGGTGTCGATGGCCAGCGTCTCCCACTTCGCCGGGTCGCCCGTCAGGACGACGCCGTACGAGTCCCGGGCGCGCGCGAAGGAGACGTAGCCCTCGACGACGTCGGTCAGCACCTCGTCGGCCGGCCGGACCAGCGGGTCGCCGTAGCCCCCGCCGCCCGCGGACAGAGACACGATCGACTCACCGGGCGTCAGGACGATCTCGCCGACGCTGTAGCCGTACTTGTCCCACGTCCCGTCGGTCGCGATGTGCCACGCCTCCGGGCCGAGCGGCGACGCGCCGCCGTGCACGCCCTTGATCCGGTTCTCCACGCCGTCGTGGAAGTACTGGACCTCCATGTCGGCGAACCGCGGGCCGTAGATGCACACGTTGCCCGGCGCGCCGCGCGTGCGGCCGGCGCCCTCGGAGTCCTGCCAGACGCTGCGCTCCCACACCGTGATCGGGTACTTCTGCTCGAGCACCTCGGAGTTGTCGATGTAGTTGATGCCGCAGCCGCCGGTGACGAGGAACGTCAGCCAGCCGTCGGACTCGTATGTCGCCGGGCCGCCCTGCGTGCCGGCGAAGATCTGGAACATGTACGGCGGCGCGCCCTCGCGCCGCGGGTCGTGGCCGGACAGGACGCCCTGCACCGCGGCGGAGCCGTACGCCGGCTCGGCCGAACCGAACCCGTCGCCGAGCGCCGCCATCCCGATGCAGGTCATCCCCACCGTCCGGCACTGCACCGTCGTCGTCGCGCACGATGCGCTCGCGGGGTGCTTGGGCTTGCCGACGACGCAGCCCTCGCGGGTCAGCACCTCGATCCGCCGGAACGTGCCCGCGTTGTTGTAGACGCTGAGCCGCTCGGCGTTGCGCTTGGAGTTCAGCGCGATCAGCACGCCCGTCGTCGCCGCGTTCTTCGCCGTGGACTCCGTGAGGTTGAGACCCGCGGGGACGTTGTCCGGGTTGTCGCGCAGGTCGACGATGATCTTCCCGGCCTCCGGGTCGACCTCGATCATCGCCTGCAGCGGGATGCCGTCGGGCACCTGCGGGAACGGGTCGAGATGCGTCTTCGTGAGGATCTTCCCGGCGGGGAGCTTGCTGATCGCGTCGCCCGCCATCTGCTCGCAGTAGTCCAGGAACGCGGCGAGGTACTCCTTCGTCGCGTCGACGCCGCCGAGCCACTCGGCCAGCTCCTTCAGCCGCCGCTCCGCCAGGCGCACCGCGCCGAGCGTGGCGAGATAGTCGCCGTACCACGTCTCGTAGGAGCGGATGCGCCGCTCGCACATGCGCAGGATGTCGGTGTTCTCCCAGCCGCCGCGCGCCATGAGGACCATGGGGAAGACGAGCGCGCCTTCGTTGTAGACGTCGCTGGCGGTCGGCGAATAGGTGGTGGGAATCGCGTTGCCGATGTCGGCCTGGTGGGCCTTCGCGAGCGCGGTGAAGAGGTGCACGCCCTCGAAGAAGACGGGGATGAGCAGCGTCTGGTCGGCCGTGTGGCTGTTGCCGCCGTACGGGTCGTTGCTCATGAAGACGTCGCCCTCGCGGAAGTCCGGGTGGATGTCTTCCATGTCCTGGGCGAGCATCCCCGAGCCGTAGACGTGGACCGGCGCGGCCTCGGCGAACGAGACCATCTCGTGCGTGTGGCTCGTGATCGAGCACGAGAAGTCGCGCGCCGCCATCGTGGTGGAGCGGGCGGTGCGGACCATCGTGTTCGTCATCTCCATGACGATCGAGTTGATCCGGTTGGCCATGACCGTGAGGGTCACCTTGTCGACTGCCATGTGCGGCTCCTAAGCCTCGGTCCACCAGTTGGGCGTGTCCTGGACCGAGCGACCTGCGTCGTCGGCCGAAAGCGTCAGCGGCCCGGCAGCACCAAGCGAAGCGCGCCGGGCCGCCGTGGCGACCGGGTCCACGCGCAGCGTCTCCCAGCGCGCGGGATCACCAGTGAGCACCACGCCGTAGACCTGCTCGGCGCGGCGGGGGGACACGTAGTCGTCGATCACGTCGACGAGCACGGCCTCCGGATCTCGTTCCAGGGCGGGGCCGTAGCCTCCGCCGCCGGCGGACAGTGAGACGATCGATTCGCGCGGCGCGAGATCGAGCTCGCCGACGATCTCGTCGCGCTCGCCCCACTCGCCGCCGGGTGAGACGGTCCACGCCTCGGGCCCCTGGGCGGCGCCGCCTTCGCGGGCGCCGAGCGGCCGGTTGATGCGGCCGTCCATGAACCAGTGGCAGGTCATGGTGTCGTCGGTCGGACCGAAGATCGAGACGTTGCCCGGCGCGCCGCGGGTGCGGCCGGCGCCCTCGCTGTCGGCGCGGACGACCTTCTCCCAGACCACGAGCGGGTACTTCTGCTCGCTGATCTCGGTCGAGTCGACGTAGCCCATGCCCGACGCGCCGGCGATCAGGTACGTCAGCCAACCGTCGTTCTGTGGGGTCGCCGGGCCGCCCGCAGTGCCGCTGAAGATCTGCAGGATGTACGGAGCGCCGTCGCGCCGCGCGTCCTGGCCGGAGACGACCGCCTGCACCGGCGACGAGCCGTACGTCTGCTCGGCGGTGCCGACGCCCTCGCCGATCAGCGACAGCCCGCGCGAGACCATGCCGACCACCCGGTCCTGCACGGTCGTCGTCGCGCACGAGGCGGAGTACGGGTGCTTCGGCGCGCCGACGACGCAGTTGTCGCGCACGAGGATCTCGATGCGGCGGTGCGTCCCGGAGTTGTTCGGGATCCGCACGCGCGTCGCGTCGGGGTCGCCGTTGAGCGTGTAGAGCACCGCGCTGGTCGCGGCGTTCTTCGTCGTCGACTCGGTGAGGTTCAGCCCCACCGGCACGCAGTCGGGGTTGTCGCGCAGGTCGATGGTGATCCTCCCGGCGGCCGGGTCGACGTCGATCTCGGCCTTCAGCGGAATGCCGTCGGGCAGGCCGGGGAAGGGGTCGAGCCGCGTCTCGGAGATGACCTTGCCGGCGGGCAGCTCGCCGATCGCCGCGCCCGCCATCTCCTCGCTGTAGTCCAGCCAGGCGGTGACGAACTCGCGGGTGGCCTCGACGCCGAAGAACTCGCAGAACTCCTTCAGCCGGCGCTCGGCCAGGCGGCACGCGCCGAGGGTCGCGAGGTAGTCGCCGTACCAGATGTCGAACGCGCGGATCCGGCGCTCGCACATGCGGATGAGGTCCGTGTTGTCGGTGTAGCCCGACTGGATCTTCACGCAGGGGAAGATCAGGGCGCCCTCGTTGTAGACGTCGGTCGCCGTCGGCATGTACGTCGTCGGGAGCGCGTTGCCGCAGTCGGCCTGGTGGGCCTTCGCGAGCGCGGTGAAGACGTGCTCGCCTTCGAAGAAGATCGGCACCATGAACGTGTAGTCCGCGGCGTGGCTGTTGCCGACGTACGGGTCGTTGCTCAGGAAGCAGTCGCCCTCGCGGAAGTCCGGGTGCGTGTCGGCCATCGCCTGGGCCAGCAGCGCGGTGCCGTAGACGTGGACCGGGTTGGCGTCCGGGCAGCTCAGCATGTCGTGGTTCGGCCCGGCGATGGAGCAGGAGAAGTCCTTCGAGGCCATCGTCGTCGACCGCGCGGTGCGGACCATCGTGTTGGTCATCTCGCGCGCGACGCTGTCGACGCGGCTGGCCATGACGCCGAGGGTGATGGGGTCGATCGTCACGTCAGTTGGATCCAGTGGAGTGCCCGTATAGGCTCACGGACATGGGCAGGGACGCGAAAGTTGAGAACGAATTGCGAAGAATTGGATCCATTACGGCCACTACACCCGGTGACCGTCCCTCCCGCATCGGACCCGCTGGCGAAGCTCGGCGCCGCGGGATTGGACCCGCGGTCGAAAGCTCCCGCGTCCGATGAGGGTTCCGTCGCCCACGACCCGGCGCGGGCTGCTGCTCGGGTCCATCGCCGGCACGTCCGGCTTCGCCATCGGCGCGCCGGGGGTCGTCCTGCCCGACGTCGCCGACGCGTTCGGGATCAGCGACGACGCCACCGCGTGGGTGCTCGCGGCATTCGTCCTGGGCAGCGGCGTCGCGATGACGATCGGCGGCCGCGCCCTCGACCTCTTTGACTCCCACCGCGTGACCTACGCCGGACTGCTCGCCACCGTGCTCGGCACCCTGGCCATCGTGCTGGCGGGAAGCTTCCCCGTCGTGGTCGCCGGCCGGTTCATCCAGGGCGCGGGCAGCGGGCTGCTCTGCGTCACCGCCTTCAGCGCCGTGTCGTTCACCCCGCTCGCGGCCCGGGCGCGGGTCGGCGGGATCCTCACCGCGACCTCGTTCACGTGCATCGCGATCAGCCCGCTGGTCGGCGCGCTGCTCGAGGCCGCGGCGGGGTGGCGTGCTGCGCTCGGGGTCGGGCTGCTGACCTGCGTGCCGATGCCGTGGCTGCTGCGCGACCTGCCCCGGCAGGAGCGCAGCGTGGGATCGCTCGACTTGCGAGGCGCGGCGCTCGCGACCGTCGTGTCCGTGGGGATCGCGGCGGTGCTCCAGGCGCCGGCGACGGCCACGCCGTTCGTCGTCGCCGCGATCGTGGCGGTCATCGCCGTCGTCGCGCTCGTCGCGCTGGCCCGCCATCTCATGAGCCGGGCCGACGGGTTCCTGCCGCTCGCGGTGTTGCGCAACCGCGAGCTCATCGAGCTCTCGTTCGTCGCCGCGACGGTCCAGGGCGCCTACACGGCGCTCATCTTCGCCGCGCCGATGCTGCTCGCCCGCGAGGCGGGGTGGAGCGCGCTGCAGACCGGCATCGCGCTGGCGCCGTGCGCGCTGTTCGCCGCGACGTCCGCCCATCTGGCCGGGACCGTCGGGGTGCGGTACGGGACGTCGCTCTTCGGCGCCTGCTGCGCGGTGTCCGCTGCGGGCGTGCTCGTGTCGGGCGTGTTCAGCGCGAGCCCCGCGCTCGTCATCTTCGGCTCCGTGCTCGCGATCGTCCCGTACGCCGGCGTGCAGGCGGTGATGCTCGGCAAGGTCTCGACGCTCGTGGCGCCTGAGGACGTGGGCGCCGCGACCGGCACGTTCACCTACATCTTCATCACGGGCGGGGCGGTCGGCGCCGCGGCCGCCGGGGGCCTGTCCTCCGTGGTGGGGCTCGGCGCGGCGGTTGCGATCACGGCTCTGCTGCCGCTGGCCGGCCTGGTGGTCTCCCTGCAGGTCCGGGCCCGCGAGGCCCGCGCAGTTCCCGCCTGAGGCCGGTCACACGCGGGCGCACGCGAGGAGCGGGGCCCCCGCTCCGCATCTTGGTGCGCTACCCGCTCGACCGCCGGTCGAACGCTGCGCCCACCTCTTTGGCCGACCCGGCCAATGCGGCGCCTGTCGAACCGGAGTTTCATGGCTCGCCAGACACTTGGATCCAATCTGCGGACCCGCGAATGACGAGTGCCCCCACTGGAGACCCCTTGATGCCACTGCTTGCAGAACCACCGACGCCATCTGGATCCGATCCCGGCATGACCAACGACTTTGGATCCAACCCGACCGGGCCGCGCAGCCGGTCACGCCGACTCGTCACGGGTCTCGTGACCCTCGCGCTCGCAGGCGGCGTCATCGCCGGCTGCGGCGACGACGAGGAGACCGAGAGCGCCTCCACCACCAAGACGACCGCCGAGGCGGCGGGCTTCACGCCGTCCCCCGGGACGGACATCCCGAAGGTCGACATCAAGTTCGCCATGTGGCCGTACGGCGACACGACGATCGCCGTTCCCGGCATCGAGCAGGGCTGGTTCGAGGAGGCCGGGATCACCCTGCCCAACGGCAAGGAGACCCGCACGATCAAGCAGGTCCAGCAGCAGCTGCTGAACAACCAGCTCGACATCGGCTCCGGCTACGTCCCGAACACCATCCAGACGTACGCCACCGCGCCGCAGCTGAAGATGGTCCACCTGCAGAACTCCTACATCGGCAACTACATCTGGTCGAACCCGAAGAACGGCGACAAGACGTTCGAGGACATCAAGAGCGGTATGGAGTTCGACGAGGCCGCCAAGACGGTCATCACTCAGATGAAGGGCAAGAAGGTCGCGCTGTCGGACTCCGGCTCGAACCGTGAGTTCTTCAACACGATCCTCAAGATGGGCGGGCTGACCACGAAGGATCTCGGCAAGTTCGACGTGGTCTCCGACACGAAGATCGTCCAGCTGGCTAAGGCCGGCTCGATCGACTACGCCTTCCCGGCGGGCGCGGCGCAGAGCGTCGAGGTCCAGGACCTGGGCTTCGTCGAGACGTTCGCCTTCCTCGACATGATCGACGGTCTGCCCAAGGGCGATCCGCGGGTCATGAACGGCGTCGGCCACGCGGGCATCCAGGCCACGCAGGAGTACATCGACGGCAACCGCGAGACGCTCCTGCGGTTCATGAGCGTCTTCTACCGGATCATCGACGACCTCCAGAACAAGCCGAAGGAGATCCTGAAGTACTCGCTGCCGACGCTCTCCACGGCGACCGGCACCGACCTCACGCTCGACCAGGCGGTCGCCCTGTTCGAGGACTTCTACGGCACGCTCAACTTCGAGCAGACCGCGGACTTCCTGCTGAACAAGGACTACAACCTCTACTACGACATGGTCTACTCGTCGCAGATCAAGGCGGCGAAGGACGGCGGCATCCTCCCGAAGGACAAGGACGTCACGCCCGACGACATGATCGTCATGAAGGGCCTGTACCAGGACCTCGTCAGCCTCAAGGAGCAGTACGACGCGCTCCTGAAGTCCGACAAGCCGACGGGTGAGCTCGCCGACAAGGCCGCGACGTTCTACGAGCATCGCAACTACCTCGACGCATACCGCTACCTCAAGGCTGCCTCGGAGCAGTAGGAGAGGAGAACCATGGCTGCGACAGCTGCGACTCCGCCGCGAGCCTCCGCTGTCCGTCCGCGCCTTCTCGCCGCCGGTCGTCTCCTGACGACCGGCGGTTTGGGCGTGCTCGGCATCGCGATGATCTTCGGGTTCTGGGCGCTCGTCGCCTCGATCACGAACTCGGGCAAGTTCCCGAAACCGCTCGATGTCCTGCAGGCCATCCCGGATGACCTGGAGAACATCCCCGCCGTCTCGTACGTGACGTTCCAGCAGATCGGCCTGCAGGGCGCGCTGGAGTACACGACGGTCAACGTCCTGGTGACGGTCGCGATCGGCACGCTGATCGGGCTGCCCCTGGGCATCCTCATGGCGCGCGTGCGGACCGCCCGCCAGCTGCTCGAGCCGCCGCTGCTCGTCCTGGGCACGGTGCCTCTGCTCATCATCCTGCCGTTCATCACGCTGTGGTTCGGCACGGCGCGGTTCGCCCAGTCGGGCCTGGTCCTGATCTTCACGATCCTGACCGTGACGATGGCGGCGCAGTCGGCGGCCGAGACGGTCAGCGGTCACTACGCCAACTTCTCGGCATGCCTCGGCGCGTCGAAGACCCGGGAGCTGTGGAGCGTGGTCCTGCCGGCCTCGATCCCGAACGTGCTCGGGGCGATCCGGGTCGCGCTCGCCGCGGCCTGGGGCTGGCAGTGCATCGCCGAGCTGCTCGGCGCCGAGACCGGCGTCGGGCGAATCATCGGAATCACCTCCGACATCCTCGCCACGACGGACCTCTTCGCCACCCTCTTCTGCCTCGTCGTCGTCGCAGTCATCTGCGACGCCATCGTGGCGGCGGTCGGGGCCTACATCACGCGATGGAAGGAGTAGGGATGGCCAACGGAACCACCACCCCTGACCAGCTCGTGGCCTCGGCGGCGGCGTCGGAGCCGAACTGGTTCAGGCGTCACCTGCCACAGCCCGGGAGCAACGGCTTCCTGACGCTCTGCTCCGTCGTCGCCCTGCTGATCCTGTGGCAGGTCGTGTCGATGCTCGCGGGACGGACCAGCGTCAGCAACGAGCGGTACGTGCCGAACGTCGTGGACATCGCCGGCGCGTTCAACACCCTGGCGTACTACTGGAAGGGCGGCCTCGGCGTCGAGGCCACGACGGACGGCGGTGCCGTGACGTTCGCGGGCGCGGTGCTCGGCCTGATCAGCAACTCGCTGGCGACGATGGCGCGGCTGGCGATCGGCATGACCCTCGGCTTCATCGTGGCGGGACTCGCCGCGGGGCTCATCTGCTGGTCGAGCTTCCTGCGGAAGATCTTCCTGCTGCCGGCGAATGCGGCGCGGATGCTTCCGCTGCTGGCGATGTCGCCGCTCTTCGGCATCTGGTTCGGCAAGAGCGAGGTGGGGGCGACGCTGTTCATCGCCTTCGCGACGTTCGCGATCATCTTCGTGGTCGCGCTGACGGCCATCGACACCGTGCCGGGCTACTACGGGCAGTACGCCCGGTCGCTCGGCGCCGGCAAGCTGCGGGCCTACGTCACGGGTGTTCTGCCCGCAGCGCTGCCGGGCCTGCGCGGCGGCGTGATGCTGGCGCTCGGCTTCGGCTGGAGCATGGTGATCGCGGCGGAGTTCATCGGACAGGACCTCGGCCTGGGGAACATCGTCAACCGAGCCCAGGAATTCGGGCGCACGGACACGCTGGGGGTGCTCGGCATCTTCATCGTGGCCTACGCGTGGGTCTCGTACAAGCTCACCGCGAAGGCGTTCGACTACATCACGCGCTGGGCCGAATAGGCGCAATATTGGATCCATTAGGGCGCGGCGGAACCAGAAATTCCGCCGCGCTCCTGGAATTCACGTCTCGATCCACGTAGAATTGGATCCAATTCCTGATCTGGAGTCACCGATGAGCATCACTTCCCCCCAGAACGCACCCCTCACCGAAGAGCTCGAGCAGCTCGACGCCGTCCAGATGGCGGTCATCCAGTCACGGCTCGAAGCGTCGGTGCGCGCGATGATCAACACCCTGCTGCGCTCGGCGCGGTCGGGGATCCTCGCTGTAGCCCGCGACTTCTCGTGCTGCATCCTCACCGCCGATCACGAGCTGCTCGCGTGGGCGGAGTCGATCCCGATCCACGTGATGCGCGGCCCGGACATCATCAGCCGGCACATCAAGGAGTGGCACCCGGACTTCAAGCGCGGCGACGCGTTCCTGCACAACAGCCCGTACCACGGCAACAGCCACGCGGCCGACTGGTGCCTGCTGATCCCGGTCATCGATGACGAGGGCGTGCACCGCTTCACGGTCTTCGCCAAGGCCCACCAGGGGGACTGCGGCAACTCCGAGCCGACGACGTACGCGTTCAACGCGCGCGACGTCTACGAGGAGGGCGCCCTGATCTTCCCGGGCGTCCAGGTCCAGGAGAACTACGTCGACAACGAGGACATCATCCGCATGTGCAAGATGCGGATCCGCGTCCCCGACCAGTGGTGGGGCGACTACCTCGCGCTCATGGGCTCGGCCCGCATCGGTGAGCGCCGCATGCTCGAGCTGATCGACGACATCGGCGCCGAGAAGCTCGCGGCGTACTCGAAGCAGTGGTTCGACCTGTCCGAGCAGAAGATGGTCGACGCCATCAAGCAGCTGCCGAAGGGCTCGAAGACGGTCAAGACCAAGCACGACGGCTTCCCGCGCCTGCCCGAAGGCGTGCCGCTGCAGGTCACCGTCAGCGTGGATCCCGACGAGGCGAAGATCACCGTCGACCTCAAGGACAATCCCGACTGCGTCCCCGCGGGCATCAACCTCTCCGAGGGGTGCGCGAACTCGTCGGCGATGATCGGCGTCTTCAACTCGCTCGGGCCGGACGTCCCGGCCAACGCGGGCAGTTTCCGCCGGCTCGACGTGCAGCTGCGCGAAGGCTGCTGCGTGGGCATCCCGACCCACCCGTACTCGGTGTCGGCGGCGACGACCAACCTGCAGGACCGCGTCTGCAACATCACGCAGCACGCGATGGCCGAGATGAAGGACGGCGTCGGCATGGCCGAGTACGGCTACGGCGTCCCGCCCTCGGGCTCGGTTATCAGCGGCCACGACCCGCGCACCGGCGAGCCGTTCATCAACCAGATCCAGCTCGCCGTGACCCTCGGCCCGGGCGGCCCGAACGCCGACGGCTGGGTCACCGCCTACACGGCCGGCGGCGCGGGCATGATGTACAAGGACTCGATCGAGATCGACGAGATCAAGCACCCGTTCCGGGTGACCGAGCAGCGGCTGCTGACGGACACCGCGGGGGACGGGCGCTTCCGCGGCTCGCCGGGCGCGCTCGTCCGGATGGAGGCCGTCGGGACGCCGATCACGTTCATGACGAACTCCGACGGGATCGACGACACGGCCCGCGGCGTGCGCGGCGGCACCGACGGCGCGATCCCCGCCCAGTGGATCGAGAAGGCCGACGGCGAGGTCGTCGAGATCGACGCGTTTCACCGGCTCGCCATCAAGGACGGCGAGACGATGGTGTCGATCTGCGGCGGCGGCGCCGGCTACGGCCCGCCGTACGAGCGCGAGCTCGCGCTGGTCCGCCGCGACACGCTCGACGGCTGGATCTCGCGCGAGCGCGCGGCCGACGTGTACGGCGTGATCTTCGAGGGCGACGAGCTCGGCGAAGGCGTCATCGACGAGGCGGCCACGGCCGCGAAGCGTGCCGAGCTGGCAACGACCTAGGAGATTTCAGACATGGGTATCGAGAGGTACAAGTCCGACATGCCGTTCGCCACGATCTCGCAGATCACGGCGTCCAGCGGCCCGGGCAAGACCGCGTACATCCAGGGGCAGCTCGCCCTGGACTCGGAGTGGAAGGTGATGGCCGACGCGTCGTACGCCGAGCAGACCCGGGTCTGCTTCGAGCACATCGCCGACGCGCTGAGCAAGGTCGGCGGGACGCTGGCGAACATCGTGAAGCTCACGGTGTTCGTGCTCGACATGGAGCAGTTCTCCGAGGTCAACAAGGTGCGCGCCGAGCTGTTCGGCGACGACCTGCCCGTCTCGACGGCGGTGGAGATCTCGGCGCTCTACGGCGGCGCGTCGGTCGAGATCGAGGGCGTCGCGTTCATCCCTGACTGAGCAAGGGCGGTCGCGAGCGCGCTCGGCGAACTCGCTGGCGGGCCGGGGCGTCATGGGGTGACGTCCCCTCAATCCGGTGAGTGGGGGGCCGATAAAGATATGCGGAGCATCAGCTTCGACCGGGCGTCGCCGTCCGTCCTGCCAAGCCGGCCGTGAGCGGCCGCTTGAGGAGACCTCATGCGCCCAGCGCGCCCCGTGGTACTGCCCTTCCGGAGCCTGTGGCTGACGGCTGCTTTCACGGTCATCGTGCTCGCGTTCGCCGCGAGCGTCGCACCGGCCGCAACCCTGCCGATTCAGAGCAAGATCGCCAACACGCTGATCCGTGAACCGGTCTCCGGCAACGTCGGCGATAGTCCGGTGTGGGGGGCGGACGGCGTCGGG
>JAEMSV010000116.1 GCA_016462625.1 Solirubrobacteraceae bacterium
GTGGGTGGCGTCGGGGCGGGCCTGGCCTTGGCCGGCTTCTCCGGCGCGTCGGTCGTTGACGCCGACGGCAGCTGCTTTCCCCCTCCACAACCGGCAAGGACGAGGGCGGCAGCGAGAACGGCCAGGAGCAGAGTGAGCAATGAGCGGTGAGGCACGGATCGATCGTACGGCGATGCCATGAGCCCGGGTCCCGGGTGCATACGATTCTGCGGTGCCTGAGCTTGGGACAGAGCGGCGCGCGGGGGTGTTTGAACTCTTCGAACGCGCGCCCGCGGAACGTGCGACGGGCAAGCGTGTGCTGCTGCTTCCGGGCGGCTTCTGCACGGCGCTCTCATTCATCGACCTCGTCGCCGAACCGGCGCTCGCGGATGCCGGAATCACGACGCTCGCGGCCAACCCACCCGGCTTCAGGACGAACACGCCGCCCGACGGGTTCACCTGCTCGACCACTGAGTACGCCGAGCTTGTCGAAGCGCTTGCCGACGCCGAGAACCTCGACCTGCTCGTCGGCCACTCGCTGGGCGCGAACATCCTGATCGAGGTCGCGGCGCGTGGAAACTACGTCGGCCCGGTCGTCCTGCTCGGTCCCTGCCTGCGCGTCAAGAACGAGTACCGCGGCGTGCGGGTGCTGCGCCGCCTTGAGTTCGCGCCGCCCCTGGCCCGCCGCGCGTACCGCTCGATGAGCGCTGACCTCCACCGCTCGATGGCCGGCCTGATCCGTCCCGACCGGCTCGACGTGATCGTCGAAGACATGCAACTCACTCCGCCTGAGCAGAACCGCGCGGTGATCAACGGCTACTTCGATCATCTCGAGAAGTACGGCACGCTCGCGGCCCGGCTCGCGGACGCAAGCGGCGCGATCCACTACGTCCGCGGCGACGCGGAATCAGTCGGCTTCGATCGCGACGACATCCGCCGGATCGTCGCTCAGGAGAACATCGAGACGCACACGATCACGAACTCCGATCACTTCACGATGCTCGACAACCCGCCAGAGGTGGCCGCGGTGATCGTCGGTGCGCTCGAGCGCTGAATCAGCTGACGGCTGCGAAAGCCAACGCGACTGACGCCGCAAAGCCGGCGCCGTAGGCGAGCAGTCCGAGCAGCGGCACCCAGACCGAGCGCTCACCGCGTCCGATCCGCACGAACGTGAAGACCGTCGTCGCCGTGAATCCCGCGACCGGAAACGCCATCGAGAGCAGCCAGGCGATCGTGAAGAGGCCGGTGTTGCACTCCGTGTCTCCTGTGCCGCAGCTGTCGGAGGACATCACGAGCATCAGCCCGGCGAAGAACAGCGCGGCTGCGATCAGCCCCGTGACGATGAGCAGCACGATCGCGGCGACACGGTCGCCGGTGTGCTTGGTGTCCTCGTCGCTCACGGCGCGGGAGCATAGGCGCAACCGGACGACGATCAGACGAGCTCGCCGAGCGCCTCGCTGAACAGTCGCGAGTGAACGTGCGCGTCTTCGCGACGCGTGGCGCCGCAGGCGAGCAGCATGTTGTGGAACGGCGTGATCAGAACACCGCGGTTCAGAGCGTGGAGGTGGAGGTAGCGCTCGAGCTCGCCGTCAAAGCCCGCGCGCGATTCGGTGCCGTTGCGCGGCGCCTCACGGGTGAAGCGGTACTCAACGCGGCAGCCGAGCTGCTGGACGTCCCACGTGAGGCCGTGCTTCGCGATCGCTTCTGAGATGCCCTCGCGGAGTTCCGTGGCGACATCGATCGCGTGGGTGAAGGCTTCCTCGGTCAGGACTTCGGTCAGGGCCGCGCGCATCGACGCCATCGCAAGGGCCGATCCGGCCAGCGTGCCGCCGACTCCGCCGACGTCCTCGAAGTCCGCGTCGGGGTCGGCGAGCAAGGCGCTCGCAACCCCTTCCGACAGACCGAGCGCGCCGACCGGAACGCCGCCGCCCACCGCTTTGCCGATCGTGAACATGTCCGGCTCGAGATCCCATGCGCGCGTCGCGCCGCCGTAGCCGGCAGAGAAAGTGTGTGTCTCGTCGATCAGCAGCAGCGTGCCGTGCTTGCGCGTGAGCTCGCGCAGCTCCTGGTGGTAGCCCTCGTCGGGCAGCACGATGCCCATGTTGGTCATCGCCGGCTCGGTGATCACGACGGCGACGTCCTCGTGCTGCAGCGCGTGCGCGAGCTGATCGACGTCGTTGAACTCGATCGCGCGCGTCGTCTCGGCGACGTCGAAGGCCGGGCCGACGCTGCCCTCACGCGCGATTGTCTGTCCGGTCGCGGGGTCGCGTACGGCGAATGTCTCGTCGACGGTGCCGTGGTAGCTGTAGGAGAAGACGACGATCTTCGGGCGACCGGTGAGCTGCCGGGCGAAGCGCAGGGCGGTGCGGTTGGCGTCGGTCGCGCTGATCGTCAACAGCCACTGGGGGAGGCCGAAGCGCGATGCGAGCTGATCGCCGACCACGCCGGCGTCCTCGGTGGGCAGCATCGTCGTCGCGCCACGGGCGAGCTGGCGCGAGGCGGCTTCGACGACCGGCGCGGGGGAGTGGCCAGTCATCGCGCCCGTGTCCCCGAGGCAGAAATCCACGTACTCGTTGCCGTCAATGTCGGTCAGCCGCGCGCCCTCTGCGTGGTCGACGACGACGGGGTACTCGCCGGCCCAATGCATCATCCACGGCATCGGCACGCCGCCGAAAAGCGCGTCGCGCGTCTGCACGGATGCGGCCGATTTCGGGTGGAGTTCCTCGAAGCGGCGCAGCTCGGCTTCGAACAATTTGTGCAACCTGTGCCGGTCGATCGCGCCCATTGCCCAATCCTAAGGCGGGCCCAGCACGATCGGACCTCCGAAAGGTCTAGGGGGTCCGGCCATGGTGGGGTTGAAGGCCGCACGCACTCGCCGAACAAATTGTTGTGAGCCCAGAAAACCCCTTGGGATGGAGCCAACAATGACTGAGCGATACGTCGCACCGATCAAGACCGATTCTGCGCACCCCAATCACCCGCGGTACGCCTTCTACGAGGGCCGCTACCAGTTTGTGGCGACTTCGCAAGAGGGTTGGTACGCCGATCCCTACGACGACAACTGGGGAAGTCAACGTTGGTGGGACGGCTCCGCGTGGTCGAAGGACCGCACGCGCGTCCGCCCGGACTTCGAGCCGCGCAGGCTGCCCGTACCGCGCGGCTAGTTACGAGGCGGCTTTGTACGATGGCGGGCGATGTCACGGCCCCCTGCGGATCCGAGCCAGACAGTCCTCGTCACCGGCGGCAGCGGATACCTCGCGGGATGGGTGATCGCGGAAGCGCTCAACGCCGGATACTCCGTGCGCACGACGCTGCGCACGCCCTCGCGTGAGGCAGAGGTACTCGAATCGGTCGGTCGGATCTCGCACCACACCGACCGCCTCTCGTTCGCCGCGGCGGATCTCACCAAGGACGATGGCTGGGCCGAAGCCGTTGACGGCTGCAGGTACGTGCTCCACGTCGCATCACCGTTCCCGCCCGAGCAGCCCAAGAACCCCGATGATCTGATCGTCCCGGCACGCGAGGGCACGCTCCGCGTTCTGAAGGCCGCGCTTGATGCGGGCGCCGAACGCATCGTCGTCACCTCGTCGGTGGCGGCGATCGATCGCCCGGCGGGCGAAGCCCCGGGCCGCGTGCTCACAGAAGCCGACTGGGCAGACGGGGCGAATGAGAAGAACTCGCCCTATGGCCGCTCGAAGACGATCGCCGAGCAGGCCGCGTGGGCGCTCGTCGAGGAGCGCGGCCAGAAGGGCAGGCTGGCAACCGTGAACCCCGGCGCGATCATCGGCCCGCTGATCAGCGACGACCGCTCGTTCTCGCTCCAGTTGATCGAGCGCATGCTCAAGGGCGAGCCCGCGGTGCCCAAGCTCGGCTTCAGCATGGTCGACGTGCGTGACATCGCGAGGCTTGAGCTTGCGGCGATGACCACGCCGGAAGCAGGCGGCAGCCGCTTCATCGGCGTCGCGCGCTTCGCCTGGATGTCCGAAGTCGCAAAGACGCTCCGCGATCAGCTCGGCAGCGAGGCGCGCAAGGTGCCAAAGCGCACCGCGCCCAACTTCCTGATCCGGGCGATGGCGCTGTTTGACGGCAGCGTGAAATCGATCGTCCCGAACCTCGGCGTGAAGACCGAGTACTCGCACGATCACGCCACTGCGGTGCTCGGCTGGCAGCCGCGCCCGCTGCCTGAGTCGGTGGTCGACTGCGCGCGCAGCATCCTGGCCCACGACGCCCAACATCGTTAGCGCGCCCGGACTCGGATGACCTGCGCGGTCTTCCGACGTCCTGCTGATCACCTGCTGCGAGGATTGGCGCGATGGCAGCCGCTCCGCGCAATCTCGTCAACCTGAAAGATGTCTCCAAGGAGTACGCCAGCCGGCCGATCCTGACGGAGGTGACGCTGGGCGTCAACGCGGGCGAGCGCATCGGGCTCGTCGGCCGCAACGGTCAGGGCAAGTCGACGCTGCTGCGTCTGATCGCTGGCGATGAGACCCCCGACAGCGGCAGCGTGACGCGTACATCCGGCCTGACGCTCGCGCTGCTCGATCAGCGCGATGAGTTCGATCCCGAGCACACTGTCGCGAACGTTCTGGTCGGGGAACGCGCCGAACACGAGTGGGCCGGCAGCTCGAAGTTCCGCAACGTGCTCGACGGGCTGCTCGGTGGGGTTGACATCACGCGGTTCCCGCAGGGGCTCCAGACGAAGGTCGGATCGCTCTCCGGTGGCGAGCGGCGACGCATCGCGCTCGCGCGCACGCTGATCGACGACCCCGAGCTGCTGCTGCTCGACGAGCCGACCAACCACCTCGATGTTGAGGGCGTGGACTGGCTCGCGCGCCACCTCGCGGCACGCAACGGCACGCTGCTGGTCGTCACCCACGATCGCTGGTTTCTCGACGCGGTTGTCGAGCAGACCTGGGAGGTCGAGAGCGAAGCGGTCCATCAGTACGAGGGTGGATACGCGGCCTACGTGCTCGCGCGCGCGGAGCGCGATCGCCAGCAGGCAGCCCAGGAGACGCGCCGCCAGGCGCTGATCCGCAAGGAGCTCGCCTGGCTGCGCCGCGGGCCGCCGGCGCGCACGGTCAAGGCGAAGTTTCGCGTCGATGCGGCCAACGAATTGATCGCGGACGAGCCGCCACCGCGCAACGATGTCGAGCTGCTGAAGTTCGCGACGGCGCGCCTGGGCAATCGCGTGATCGACGCGATCAACGTGACGGCCGGCTACGAAGGCGCGCCGCCGCTGTTTGAAGAGGTGACCTGGCGGCTGGCTCCCGGAGAGCGCAGCGCGCTGGTGGGTGTGAACGGCGCGGGGAAGACGACGCTGCTGAAGCTGTTGGCCGGTGAGTTCCCGCCGCAGAAGGGCTCGGTCAAGCAGGGCCTGACGATCCGCCTGGCCCAGCTCGGCCAGCACAACGAGCAGCTCAACGAGGACCGCAGCGTGCTTGAGTCATTGGAGGACGCGAAGCTGGTTTCCAACCTCTCCGACGGAACCGAGATCACGGCCGGGATGCTCTGCGACCGCTTCGGCTTTCGCGGGGGGCGCGGCCGCACGCTGGTCAAGGACCTCTCGGGCGGCGAGCGCCGCAGGCTGCAGCTCATGCGGCTGATGATGCGCGAGCCGAATGTGCTGCTGCTCGACGAGCCGACCAACGATCTCGACATCGACACGCTCACCGCCCTGGAGGATCTGCTCGACAGCTGGCCCGGCACGCTGATCGTCGTGAGCCACGATCGCTACTTCGTCGAGCGCGTGACCGACAACGTGTACGGGCTGATGGGTGACGGCAAGCTGCGCCATCTGCCGGGCGGGATCGACCAGTACGTCAACGCGCGTCGCGAAGGCGGCTCTGAGGGCGCGGCCGAGTGGGCGCCGAAGGGTGGGGGCGAGAAGCCGCTCACGCCGGGTGCGCAGATGAAGGCGGAGCGCAAGGAAGTGCGCCGGATCGAGAAGGAACTGCGGCGGATCGAACGCGAGCTCGAGAAGCTCGGTGCGCGTGAGACCGCGCTGCATGAACTGCTCGTCGAGCACGCGACTGACTACGCGCAGCTGGCGCCGCTGCAGGCGGAGCTGGCCGACGTGACCGAGCAGAAGGAGTTGCTCGAGGCCGAGTGGCTCGAGAACTCCGAACTGCTCGAGGCCGGGTAGCGCCTGGGCCGCGCTCGGCCGGCTGGCGGGCCGGCCCCCTGACTGCAGCGCCTGCCACGGCAGCCAGATCAGGAAATACACGTAGGGCCAGTAGAGGAAAGCCAGAAACGGGTGGACCGCAGAGATCCACGGCGAACACGCCGACTCCGGCGAAGAGGAACTGCAGCGGCAGGAGGACGAGGAACGCGGCAGTCAGGACGGTGAAGGCGTTGCGAACAAAGGCCATTGGGGACTCCGTACGGGACCGAGAAAGAGCGGGTGAGCAGTCGGGCCGGCGCAAAATCACCAATTCTCGGGTGGGGTTTTGAACCTAGATCGCGCGTCCGCGAGCTGGTCATCCGAACGGGTCTCTGAGTCGAAATAAGACCAATGCACACGTTCGCCCATTCCCTCTCCCACCCGCTGGCGCGTCGCGAGTCAGGCTCGAGCGACACTCCGCAGAACGTCGACACCGTGATCGTGCTGCTGGTCGCCGCGATCGTCGCGCTGCTGATCGCGGGCGGACTCGTCTACAGCTCGATGAACGCTCAGATCGAGAACCTTCAGACCAGCCGGGTCGCGGCCCAGCAGGAGGGCGTGCAGTCTGACGCCTTCAGTGCGTGCGTTGCGAACCACAAGGCTGGAGCCGGCGTCACCAGCAGGTGCCGCACGGCGGCCGCGACGTTCGCGGCGAACGATCCCGACTCGGGCGCGTTCGACAGAGCCGTCGCCTACATCTACCCGCGTTAGCGCTCAGGCCGCGAGGGCCGGGCTGAGCAGTTTGCTCAGCGCCGGATCGTCGACCTTCTCGAGCAGTTCGGAAACGTCATCCGCGTAGTCGGTGGATGACGCTGCGCTGGCGCAGCCCTTCTTCACGGCGGGCTTTGCGCGCAGCAGCGCGGCGGCGCCCTTTGAAGGATTGTCTGCCAGGCAGATCGCGGGAAGCGCGACGTACCAGAGGCCGTGCTCGTTGACGAACGCCAGCAGGGCGTCGAGCGTGGCGTCATCGAGCGCCATCGCCTGCGTGCTGACGCGGCGGAACTCGTCAAGGTCGAGATGGCTCATCAGATCCAGCGCCTCAAGCCACATCTGTTGTTTGGCGGCGGTCTTGATCAGCGAGCGGACGCGCTCGTCGGTGAGCATCGCGACGCCGTCGCCGAGTCGCTCCTTGTCCTCCACCAGGAATGAGCTGTTGAGAATGTCGATGTCGCTGGCGTTGTTGAGCGCGTGCTCCATCACGTCGTCCTCGACGAACGCGATCAGCTGTCCGATCGCGACGTACTCCTTGCGGCGGATCAGTTCGTCGGCGACGTCCTTGGCGATCTGCGTCGGTGATTCTGAGAAGAGCGGGATCACGCGACGCGGGTCCGCCTGGACCGCCGTGTCGCAGATGAAGTCGATCGGTACGCGCTTGAGGATCCCGACGGCCGCCCTGGT
This sequence comes from Solirubrobacteraceae bacterium, assembly GCA_016462625.1. The sequence continues at coordinate 7,538 of JAEMSV010000116.1, forward strand.
GTCGACCTCACCGACGACGCGGGCCGCGAGGATCGGTCCGATCGCCTCCTGCGTGATCTTCGCGATCACGGAGCTCGGCAACATGTTCGCGATCTTGGCGAGGCGCCGCAGTGACGGATTCTCCTCGAAGTAGATGGCGATCAGCTGCTGGCGGAACTCGAAGAGCGATTCGGCGCTGAGCTCGCCGAGGAACTCGATGTCCTCGGGGCCGACGCCCATCAGGTTGGCGATGCGCAGCAGCTCGGCGCGCGAGTCGGGGGCGATGTTGCTCATCGCTCGCTCCCCAGCATCTTGCGGACGGTGCCCCGGAGCGGCCGCGGCGCCATGCGCGCGACGTCCTCCTCGGCTTCGGCGATCGACGCTTCATGCAGCTCGATCGATTCGGAGAGCAGGCGATTGAGCGTGGAGAGGTTCGCGGCCGAGAGCTGACTGAACTCCTTCGGCGGCTTGGCCCCCAGCGTCTCTGAGAATTCGGCGATTGCCTTCTTTGGCGCAGTGCTCATCGTCGTTGCAGATATCGGTTCGCCGCCGGGCAGTCCTTGAGCGCGCACGGAATGAACCGAAGGGTACACAAATCAAGGATCCCCGAAGATCCCATAGGCAAGCGCATTCTTGCCGCATGGCACGTCCATGCAGCGCGCCGCATGGACGTGCCATGCGGCGGTAGATCGCATAAGTATCGGTGCGAGCGTCTTGCGGCGGGGGCAGACCTAGACTCGGTTGCATGGCTCGACTGCCAGAAGGAGACGCGGCGCCGCGCGACGGGGCGCTGCCGGCGGAGGCGCTGGGACGGCTGAGCGGGCGACCGTTCGGGATCTATCTGCATGTGCCGTTCTGCTCGACGCGGTGCGGGTACTGCGACTTCAACACCTATGTGCCGGGCGAGGACGGATCGGCGCAGTCGGGGTTCATGGAGGCGGCGATCGCGGAGCTTGATCTTGCGGCGCGCACGCTCGGCGATCAGGCGCCGCCCGTTGACACAGTCTTCATCGGCGGCGGCACTCCGACGATCCTCCCGGCCGAAGACCTCGCCGCGCTCCTCGATGCAGTCCGTGAGCGCTTCGGCCTCAGAGAAAACGTCGAGGTCACCACCGAGGCCAACCCAGAGTCAGTCGATCCGATGAAGTTCGAGGCCCTGCGCGAAGCCGGCTTCACTCGCGTCTCGCTCGGCATGCAGTCCGCGGTCCCGGAAGTGCTCAGGACGCTCGACCGCGTCCACACTCCCGGCCGCCCAGAGGAGGCCGTCAAGGAAGCCCGCGCCGCCGGATTCGAGCAGGTCAGCCTCGACCTGATCTACGGAACCCCCGGCGAGACCGCAGGCGACTGGCGCACGAGCATCGAGGCTGCACTCTCCGCCGAGCCCGACCACATCAGCACCTACTCACTGATTGTCGAACCAGGCACACGGATGGCCGCGCAGGTCGCAAAGGGCGAGCTCATCGTCCCCGGCGAAGACACGATCGTCGACCGTTTCGAAACCGCCGAGCGCATCCTCGCCGGTGCCGGGATGGAGTGGTACGAGACCTGCAGCTGGGCGACCGGCCCCGACGCCCACTGCCGCCACAACCTCGGCTACTGGTCCGGCGGGAACTGGTGGGGGATCGGACCTGGCGCGCACAGTCACGTGGGCGGCGTCAGATGGTGGAACGTCCTGCACCCGCGGGCCTGGAGCGAGAAGGCGAAGAATGGGATCTCACCCGCTGCGGCGCGCGAAATCCCCGACGAGGAGGCGCAGCGTCTCGAAGCAGTGATGCTCGGACTCAGGCTGAAAGAGGGCGTGGCGCTCGCGACCCTCACCGATCAAGGCCGTGCCGCGGCAGCGCAGAACCTCGCCACCGGCATGCTCGAGCCGGAGGACCACGCCGACGGTCGCGCGGTCCTGACGCTGAAGGGCCGCCTGATGGCCGATCCCGTCACAGTCGAGCTCTCTGCCTAAGCTCAAGCGATCAAAGCGGCGGATGAAATAGTCACAGCGCTGCGCGAGCGCGAGCCGGTCTTTCACAACGATCCGCCCGGCGCGGATCGCGAGTACCTCGAAGAACTGATCGCTGAGGACTACTTCGAAGTCGGAGGGTCCGGGCGGATCTATTCGCGTGATCGCGTGATCGACACGGTTGTCGATCGCTACGAGCGCGAGGAGCCGCCGGTCGAGTACGAGGTTGACGAGTTCGAGGTGCGGCAGATCGCTCCGCACATCTTTCTGGCGACCTACACGCTCAGTCAGCCCGACGGCCACGAGACGCGCGTGACCAGGCGCTCAACGATCTGGACCGACGCAGGCGAGCGTTGGCAGGTCGTCTACCACCAGGGCACGGTCGTCGCGCCGTAGCCCTACGCGACGGCGTCGATGTTCAGGCGCACGTAGTCGACGGCAGGCTCGCCGCCAATGATCGCCTCGACCTGTTCGGCGAACGGTTCGAAGAGCTCCTCGGGCAGGCGCTCCCGGTGGGCGCCGAGGATGACTTCGCGCAGATGCTTGCCGAGATCCTCCGGATACACCGGGCGCGGCTCGAGCCACGCGTCGACTTTCGTGAAGCCCGCGCCCAGCATCAGCCGCTCGGTCTCGTCGGGGTTCGCGAAGTGCGAGGGGTGCCAGCCGTCGACGTACTCGGCGAAGGGCTCGCGCGCGGCCACCTCTGAGTACGCGCGCTGCACGCCGGCGATGTTGCCCTCGCCGCCGCACTGGGCGACCAGCGTGCCGCCGGGCTTCATCACCGCATGCAGATTGCGCCAGAGCAGCGCGTGATCCTTCACCCAGTGGAAAGTGGCCGTGCTGAAGACCACGTCCACCTTCCGCTCGCCGAGGTCGAGCGCGTGGAGATCGCCCTGCACGACTTCGACGTTGGGCGTGTCCGCGAAGCGCTCGCGCGCGTGCGCGACCATCTGCGGCGCGGCGTCCAGGGCGATGACGTGACCGTCGGGGACACGCTCCGCGAGTGTCTGGCTGATCGCACCGGTGCCGGCTCCGGCGTCGAGCACCGTCTCGTCTCCGGCCAACGAGAGGCGTTCGAGCACTTCACGACCGAGCGCGATCACGCCGGCGTTGGTGCGGTCGTAGTCCTCTGCGTTCCAGTCGTGCGGTGCCATCTGGGCGCCCCTTTCGTCGGTCGATCGCCATCATAACATACAGATGTACGTCACAACGTACAGGCAGCTTTCAATACCGTCCGAGGGACTGAATATTTCGCGCTAAACTTCGCTGACCTCGTCCTTTCCGGCCGGGGTGTTTTTTTGAGGTCTGCCCTTTCTCGCCTTGTGCATCGAACTCACATGCACGGCACGATCGTTCCGGCAGACTCCCATCACGAACTTAGACCGATTGAGATATGGCACGCGGAGACGTAAGAATCGCTGTGACGCTCGCCTGCGAAGAGTGCAAGCGCCACAACTACCAAACAAATAAATCGAAGCGGAACAACCCGGACCGCATCGAGATGAAGAAGTACTGCCGCTGGTGCGGCGGTCAACGCCCGCACAAGGAGACGAGGTAGTCCCTCGTGGCGCGTAACCGTCAAAAGGCAAAGCAGCGCAAGGCGCGCCAGGAAGCGAACGCGGCCAAGTCCGGCGCACCCGCGAGCGGCGCACCTGAGACCGTCGGCGCACCGCCGACCGACGAGGGCACCGTCAAGGCAGCCGCGTCAGTCGAGGCCGCAGACGAGATCCGTCGCACAGCCAAGCTCAAGCCTGAGCCCGCGA
>JAEMSV010000272.1 GCA_016462625.1 Solirubrobacteraceae bacterium
CCCGCATCGGGCCTGACGTCCCGCCCCGAAGTGCTCGTCGGCGCCGCGTTCGCCGGCGGTGTCCTGATCGCCCTGATCATTCGTCGCTTTGGCCGCTGACCCGCGCACCCCATACACGCCGCCGTCCCGCGGCGAGTCGGCCGACATCGCGGTCGCGATGCAGCAGGTGACCGACAAGGCGACGCTGCTCATCCGCGAGGAGATCGAGCTCGCCAAGGCCGAGGTCACCGAGAAGCTGACGAGAATCGCGAAGAGCATCGCGATCTTCGCGGCGGCCGGGGTCTTCGCGATCTTCGGCCTGTCGATCCTGCTGCAGGGCTTCGCCTGGCTCTCGTACGAGTTCCTGCCGACGCCCGAAGGCGACTTCTTCTACGGGTTCTTCTTCGTGGCCTTCCTGCTGTTCCTGGCGGGCGGGCTCGCCGGCTACGGCGCGGCGCGGATCATGAAGACGGCCCAGCCGCCGGTGCCGTCGATGGCGATGGAAGAGGCGGAGCGCATCAAGCAGACCATTGACGAGGCGAGGTCCTAGCCAGCATGGCCACCCGGAGTCGGAGTCCCGAGGAGATCCGCGCGTCGATCGAAGCCAACCGCGTCGAGCTCGGCCATGCCGTCGAAGCGCTGACCCACGAGGTCCGCGAGATCACCGACTGGCGCCGCCAGCTGGTCAAGCACCAGCGTGAGGTCACGATCGGCGCGGCCGCTGCGGGCTTCATCCTCGCCGGAGGCCTCGTCGCCGTCGGCGGGCTGTTCGGCCGCCGCCGGAAGTAGTCCCCTTGCCGGCGGCGCGCGCCTCGTGGCGGCCATGGGTCGCCCTGCTGCTCGTCGCGCTGACCGCGGCGGGACTCGCGGCGTGCGGTGAGGACGACCAGCCCGCGGCCGGCCCCAGCGCCGCCCCGGGCCTGACGTCCGCCCTCGCGGAACGGACGAAGATGACGCTGGTCCTGGATTTCATCCCCAACGCGGTGCACGCCGGGATCTACCGGGCGGTCGCGGCGGGGTACTACGAGGACCGCAACATCGACCTCGAGATCGTCCAGCCGACCTCGACCGCCGACACGCTGAAGCTCATCGACGCCGGCAAGGCCCAGGTCGGGCTGGCCGACGGCATCGACGTCGCCGGGCAGATCGATCTCGGCACGGACGCGCAGGCGATCCTGGCGCTCACGCAGCGCCCGCTCGGCGGGCTCATCACGCTGCGCGAGAGCGGCATCGAGACCCCGCAGGAGCTGGAGGGCCGCAAGGTCGGCGTCACCGGGGTCCCGTCGGACAACGCGATCCTCGACACGATCATGCGCGACGCCGGCGGCGACCCGGGGAAGGCCGACGTCGTCACGATCGGGTTCAACGGCGTGCAGAACCTCGAGAGCGGCACGATCGATGCCTTCACCGGATACTGGCCCGCCGACGGCGTGCAGGTCGAGCAGGACGGCAAGCCCACGCAGATCTTCCCGTTCGACGAGTACGGCGGCCCGTCGTATCCCGGGTTGGTCGCGTTCTCGACGAAGGACCGGATCGCCGCGGACGGCCCGTTGCTGCGGGCGTTTGTCGACGCCACCGTGCAGGGGTACGAGGACACGATCGAGGATCCGGCCCGCTCCCTCGACGATCTACTCACGGAGAATCCTGCGCTGAAGCGCGACCTCACCGAGGCGCAGCTGCAGGCCTACGGGCCGCTCTTCCAAGGGGAGGCCACGGTGTTCGGGACCTTCGACAGCGACCAGCTCCGCGCGCTGTCGTCCTTCCTCGTGGACACCGATCTCATCAAGCGCCCGATCGCGCCGGCCCGGTTCGCCACCAGCCGGTTTCTGCCCGAGGGCGGCTGACCCGGGGCCGGGCGCTCGTGGCCGTCAAGCTCGAAGCGCAGGGTCTCGGCAAGTCCTTCGGCGAGGTCGCAGCGCTGCGCGAGGTCGATCTGCGCGTCGAGGCGGGCGCGTTCGTCTCGGTCGTCGGTCCGAGCGGCTGCGGCAAGTCCACGCTGCTCGACCTCCTCGCCGGCCTGCAGGCGCCCAGCGCCGGGCGCGTCCTCCTGGACGGTGTCGCCCCGGAGGAGCTGCTCGGGCGCGTCGGCTACATGCCGCAGCGCGACTGCCTCATGCCGTGGCGCACCGTGCTCGACAACGTCACGGTGGGGCTCGAGATCGGCGGCGTGGCCAAGTCGGCCGCGCGGGAGCGTGCGCGGGCTGAGCTCGACCGCTTCGGCCTCACGGGGTTCGAGGACCGCTGGCCGGCCAGCCTCTCGGGCGGGATGCGTCAGCGCGCGGCCCTGCTGCGCACGTTCCTTGCGGGCCGGGACGTGCTCCTGCTCGATGAGCCGTTCGGTTCGCTCGACGCGCTCACGCGCCGGCGGATGCAGGAGTGGCTGCTGGAGATCTGGGAGACCGAGCGCAAGACCATCGTGTTCGTCACCCACGACGTCGACGAGGCCGTCTTCCTCTCCGATCGCGTGTCCGTCATGCGCGGGCGGCCCGGGGGCATGGTGCTCGACGTCGAGGTGGACCTGCCGCGGCCGCGGACGCCGTCCGTGGTGGTCACTCCGGCGTTCACGGCGCTGAAGGAGCGGCTGCTGGCGCCGCTCATGGAGGAGGTGCGCTGATGCGGCTGCGCGATCTGCTCCCGCCGCTCGCCTTCGCCGTGCTCGTGGTGGGCGGCTGGGCGCTGCTGAAGGCGGTGACCGACATCCCGGACAGCTCGTTGCCAACACCCGGGCAGGTCGCCGAGGCGCTCGTCGATCAGCGCGTGCTGCTGTGGGACAACGCCTGGGTGACCATCGTGGAGATCCTGCTCGGCTACGCGCTCGCGATCGTCCTCGGCGTCGGCTTGGCGGTCGCGATCCACGCCAGCCGTCTGGTCGAGCGCGCGGTCTACCCGTGGCTCGTCGTCAGCCAGATGATCCCGGTGGTCGCGGTCGCGCCGATCTTCGTGATCTGGACGGGCTTCGACCTGCGGCCCAAGGTGATGGT
>JAEMSV010000273.1 GCA_016462625.1 Solirubrobacteraceae bacterium
GCGCCCTGGCCCCTGGCGAGCTCGAGGCGGTCGTCGGAGAGGTCGACGCAGATGATTCGCTCGGCGCCCTGGAGGCGGCAGCCGGCGACGGCGCCGAGCCCGACCATCCCAGCGCCGAAGATCACGCACGTTGTGCCGGGCTGCACCCTTGCGGTGTTCATGGCCGCACCGAGCCCGGTCGAGAGGCCACAGGCGAAGAGGCAGGCGCGATCGAGCGGCGCTTCGGGGTCGATCTTGGCCAGGGCGATCTCCGGCATCACGGTGTATTCGGCGAACGTCGAGCAGCCCATGAAGTGGCGGATGTCCTCTCCGTCGACCCGGCTCAGTCGCGTCGTTCCGTCGGGGAGATGGCCGAGGCCCTGCTCGGCCCGGATCGCCATGCAGAGGTTCGTCCGCGGGTCCACACAGTGGACGCACTCGCCGCACTGCGGGGAGAAGAGCGAGACGACGTGATCGCCCTCGGCGAGCGACGAGACGCCCTCGCCGACGCGCTCGACGACCCCGGCCCCCTCGTGACCGAGGACGCATGGGGCGTAGCCGCTGGGATCGACGCCGGAAGCCGTGTACATGTCGGTGTGGCAGACGCCGCACGCGACCAGCCTGACGAGCACTTCACCGGCCCGCGGCTCCTTCAGTTCGAGCTCCTGGACCTCGAGGGGCTGACCGAACTCCTCGAGCACCGCGGCACGCATTCTCATCTTTCGCAACTCCTCCGTAGGGACCGAATGCGATCCTAATGGGGATGCCGATCAGGGTGAGGACGTCGCCGGCGACCGAGGCCGATCGCGCCGAGTTCCTCGCAGCCATGAAGCGCAGTAGCGGCCTGCACGGCGAGTGGATCAGCCCGCCGCTGACCGACGAGGAGTTCGACGAGCAGATCGAGCGGCAGCGGGGACCGGACTTCGAGGGCTTCCTGATCAGGCGGTTGAGCGACGACGCGCTGGTCGGCGTGTGCAACCTGAGTCTAATCATCCGCCGCGATTTCCAGAACGCATTCATGGGCTACGCCGCAGTCGAGGGGTTCCAGGGCCAGGGTCTGATGCGGGTCGGCGGCCGGTGGCGCGACCACGAGCACTGGGCGATCAGGTCGGAGATCTGGGCAGCCCGCCGCGAGAGCTGACCGGCTCAGCGGGCCCGAGCGGCTTTCAGGTCCTTCTTGGTCGCGTCGAGCGAGACGACGTAGCTGCGCTTGCTGACCCGCGTCGCGAGGCCGCGGCGCTCCAGCTTCTTCATCGCGGCGGGGCAGCGCTTGCAGCGCGGCCCCGACTTGCAGCACTTCTTCTTCGTCTTGACGCGACTTCCCTGCGGCACGCGCCGGAGGTTAGCAAGCCGGGTTAGGGATACCTAAGGCCTAGGCGGCGCCCTCGGCCGCGGCCGGCTCGTCGGGGCGCTTCGCCTCTCGCCGCGCCGCCCACCGGCGACGGAACCAGAGGACCCCGAAGTAGACGGTGATCGCGTAGATCCAACCGAGGAAGACGTCGAAGACGTAGTGCTCCCCGCCGTAGACGAGGGTCCACCCCATCGAGATCACGTAGACGATTCCGGCCAGGCGGAACCAGATCCCGTCGCGCCAGAAGAAGCAGAGCAGCAGCATCGGGAATGCCGCATGGAGCGACGGCAGCGCCGCCACGGGGTTGTAGAGGGAGTCGCCCTTGTCCCAGATCGCCGCGGCGGGGTGAGCGCCGAGCTCGGCCCAGACGCTCCCGGTCACCCGGTACACCGGAGAGTCGATCAGCCCGTAGTCGCTCGCCATCCAGGGGGGCGCGGCGGGAACGAGCGCGTAGGTCGCGAAGGCCGAGAGGCTGAGCGTGACGACCATCGCCCTGAACTCGAGGAAGCGCGGGCGCGCGGTCCGCCAGAGGATCGCGGCGACGACGAAGACCGCGAAGTAGTGGGTGAGGTAGGTCGACCACGAATAGAGGTCGTACCAGGGCAGTTGCCCGACCTCGTAGAACTTGTCCTGGAGCGTGACCGTGGGGACGGTCCCGAACAGGAACTCGTCGATCTGGATCTGCGGCAGGAAGTGCGGGTCGAAGAGCGGGTGAGCGCCGACGAAGCCGCGGAGGAAGTCGTAGGCGAGGAGGACCAGGTAGAAGGGCAGCCAGTCGACGATCACGCCGCGTGCGAAGCCGCGGACGTCGGTCAGGGAGATGACGAGGAGCCCGACGAGCAGCCAGAGGAAGATCGTCTCGCGGGCCAGCAGGACGCCGGTGAAAGAGATCAGGATGATCGTCGCGGCGACGTAGGCGGCGATCGCGAGGGCGGTGTTACGGCGAGCGTGGTCCCGCCCAGGGGGCGACGTGGGCCGCTCCGGGCGGTCCCTGCCTCCTTCTTCGACTATCGCGCCCGATTCCAAGGCTCAGAGCCCCGGTGGGCGACACGCCTGCCCCGGCGGTTCGCTTCGCATCCGCCGTGATCATAGGCCGCCCCACCAATCAACTGACGCCCCTGCCGAGCGGCAACACCGCGCAGGCCGAGGGAAGCGGACGGCGAAGCCGGAGCATTCCCTCGGAGTTATCCCCAGAAAAGACACAGCGGGCCCGTTTCGGAGCCCGCTGTGTCGGGGAGGAGAGGTGGGGGTCGAACTAGTCGGCCCCCGGTCTACCCGCGATTTATGAGGCGGGCAGATTTCTCCGGGTGGTCCTCTCCAAGGCACCCGGGCTAAGTGGTCCTAGACCAGCGAACGAACCCGCTCGCTGACCTCGCGGACGCGCTTCTCGGCGTCCGAGCGGCCGGACTTGAGCGTCGACTCGGCGTCACGACGCCGGGCCTTCAGATCGCGCTCGACCTGGGTGCGGCGCTTTTTGACGACGCGCTCGACCTGGGTACGGGTGCGCTTGGCACGCTGGAGGGCGCGCTTGCGGGCGCTGCCGCCCCGACGCTCGACCTTGTTGAGCTCGCGGCGGAGCTGGGTGCGCACACGGCGCAGCTCGACCTCGCGCTTGCTCGGCGTGCCGAGG
>JAEMSV010000274.1 GCA_016462625.1 Solirubrobacteraceae bacterium
CCACGGCGACCAGGGGATGCCCGCCCCCGCCCCGCCGTCCGACCACGGCCGGCGTGGCGCGGCCCCGGAGAAGTCACGTCGCCGGCGCCCCATGGTTCTCGCTGCGGCGCTGGCGATCGTCGCGCTGCTCGCCGTCGCGGCCGTCGTGGCGCTGGACGGCAACGACGACCGCGCCGCGTACCAGGCGACGTGGACCACCAGCAACGAGGCCTTCGACTCCGAGATGGAGACCGCCACCGAGGTGGCGCAGTCCACCGGCTCCCTCGCGCTGCAGCGCGACTTCGCGATCAAGGTCCGCGACGCCGCCCGCCGCCACGCCGACCGGCTCCGGGCCGTGACGCCCCCCGAGGACCTCGTCCAGGACCAGGCTGCGCTGATCGCCGGGCTGGTCGTGCTCGCGGACGAGGCGTCGAATGCGCTCGCCGCGTCGCGCTACGGGTCGATCGAGCCGGTCCGCCGGTTCTCCGAGCGGCTCCAGCAGGGCCAGGACCCCGCGGACATCGAGATCAAGCGCGCGCGCTCGATCATCGACCAGCAGCTCGACTAGGGCTGTTCGTCACTCAGGCGGTCGGCGCGGGCGCGGATCTCGTCGGCGGCGGCGAGCTGCGCGTCGGACGACGCGAGCTCCGACTCCGAGACCCGCTTCGGGCCCCGCCCTTCCGCGACGAGCTCGGCGTTCGTCTTCCCTCCGACGGCGTCGCGCACCCGGTCCTTGATCCGGTCCGAGCGGGTCGCGGCGTACCGCGCCTCGGCGCGCTCCTGCTTGCGCGGCCGGCGCTCGCCGTAGAAGCGCCGGGCCCACAGGGACGTCGGCTTGGCCAGCCGCACCGCGGCGTACAGGGAGACGAGCGGGACGATCAGGCCAACGAGCCCGTGGGTCACGCGCTCCTTCGCGAAGCAGACAAGGCTCAGCGCGAGGATGGCGACGGCGGTGCCGATGATCGCCCACGCGCCGCTGTCGTAGTCGAAGGGATCGAAGCCCAGAACGAGCAGGACCATGAGCGCTGCCGCGTACAGCGCGGCGTCGATCGACGCGCGTCCCTGCTGGGCCCAGTAGACGTCGCTGAGGTAGACCCACAGGGCGAACTCGTCGATCGTCAGGCCCATCCCGATGCCGAACGCGACGGCGCAGAGCTCGAACCACGGGGTCTCGTCGCGCAGCGTGAACGCCAGGACCCCGGCGGCCATCATCGTGCAGATCCCCCACACGAGGTGGTGGAGGTGGACGCCGCCGTCGGTCACCACGCTGCCGGGCCACCAGGTGGTGCTGCGGCCCAGCCGGGCGCTCGTGCGGATGAACAGGAACGAGCACAGGAAGGCCACCAGGAGCAGGAAGATCCCCTGTCGTCCGTTCTCTGCGATCTGGTCGTCCCAGAAGTCGTTCAGCACGCTCGCGGTGATGGTCATCGCACCCCTCATCGGCGCCGTCAGGACCCGGCTGTAGCCTCGGCACGTACGTGGTACCCACGCGGGTTCGCGGGCATTAGGATCACCGAAGACCGGATCATGACCCCTTCTTCACAGCGCCGCAGTGAGACGCTCAAGGCGTCACCCCGCATGTTCGAGAACGACGTCCTCGACAAGCTCTCGCGCGTGCATCCCGCGGTCCCGGTCGTCCTCTTCCTGCCCGCGATCGCCATCCTGTTCGTGCTCGGCGTCGACCGCCTCGGTCTGGTCGCCGTGGCGTGGGCCGCCGCGGGCTACGTCTTCTGGACGCTGCTCGAGTACTGGCTGCACCGCATCGTCTTCCACTGGGAGCCCGAGAAGGGCCTCGGGGCGAAGCTGCACTGGATCATCCACGGCGTTCATCACGACCATCCGAACGATCCGATGCGCTTGGTCATGCCGCCGTCCGTCAGCGTCCCGCTGGCGCTCGCGTTCTACGGGTCGTTCCTGATCGTGCTCGGGAGCGGGCGCGCGATGGCGTTCGGCTCCGGGTTCCTGGCGGGGTATCTCGTCTACGACATGACGCACTTCTACCTGCACCACCGGGTGCCGACCTCCGTCCTGGGCAAGCGCCTGCGCGAGCACCACATGCGCCACCACTTCCAGGACGACACGCGCGGATTCGGTGTGTCGAGCCCCGTGTGGGACCGGGTGTTCGGGACCGAGCCTCGCGGTCGCAGCGAACAAGCGGCCACCCACGAGGTCGCGCACTAAACCTTCTGCCGGAGCGCGCCGACCACCCAGAGGGTGAACATCGGCGCTTCCCTCAGCGGCCTGCTCGCGGCGAACACAAAGTTCGACGTCGCCGCGAACGACATCGCGAACGCGAACACCGGCGGGTACCGCCAGAAGCGGACCGAGTTCGGCGACACCAAGCAGGGCGTCGAGATCCAGGCGATCACAAAGCCGGTCGACGACAGCGCCTCGTCCGAGGACGGCACGTCCTCGAACGTCTCCCTCGCCGAGGAGATGACCGAGCTGACCACCGCGCGGCACGCCTATGGCGCCAACGCCCGCGCCCTCCAGACCCAGCTGGAGACGCAGGGCACGCTGTTCGACCAGCGCGTGTAGATACAGTGCGGCGCTCGTGACGCGCGCCCGCCTGCAGACTCGTTGACCTACCTCGAGGCCATCCTCCTCGGCTTCGTCGAGGGGTTCACGGAGTTCCTCCCGGTCTCGAGCACCGGTCACCTCACGATTCTCGAGTCCGCGCTCGGCTATTCCGTCGACGATGCGGACATCACCGCGTTCACCGCGATCATCCAGGTGGGCGCGGTCTTCGCGACGCTCCTGTACTTCCGGCAAGACTTCTGGCGGATCGGCACGGCCTGGGTCAAGGCGATGGTCGCCGGCGGTGAGAAGAACCAGGACTACCAGTTCGGCTGGGCCGTGATCATCGGCTCCATCCCGATCGGCATCGTCGGCCTCGCGTTCCAGGACACGATCGAGACGACGCTGCGCAGCCTGTGGTTCGTCGGCGTCGCGCTGATCCTGTGGAGCTTCGTCATGTA
>JAEMSV010000275.1 GCA_016462625.1 Solirubrobacteraceae bacterium
AGGGCTCCGGCCTCGGCCTCGCGATCGCCCGCGAGCTCGCCGAGCGCATGCGCGGGCGCCTGGCCGTCGAGTCGATCCCCGGCCGCACGACCTTCTCCCTCGAGCTGCCCGCGTGAGGTCGCTCCTGGTCATCGCCGCCGCGGCCATCGGGCTCGCCGGCTGCTCGCTCGACGACGGGGACGAGAACGGCGCGAACCCCGACCCGACCACGGTCGAGCGCACCACGCGCGTGGAGGTCGTGCAGGACGCCCCGAGCGCCGGGGTCGTGAACTTCGACCCGCAGCGCGTCTACGAGCGCGTCGGCCCCGGCGTGGTCACCGTCTTCAGCGTGTTCGAGCAGTCCGGTTCGGATCCCGACGAGGAGGGCGTCGGCTCCGGCTTCGTGGTCTCCGAGTCGGGCGAGATCATCACGAACGCGCACGTCGTGACCGACGGCGAGGGCAAGAAGCTGAAGAACGCCGACCAGGTCTTCGTGCAGTTCGCCGATGACAACCAGGTCCCGGCGACGATCGTCGGCACGGACCCCAACGCGGACGTCGCGCTGCTGCGCGTGCGGCGCGGCGGACTGACGCTGCGCCCGCTGCGCCTGGGCAGCTCCAGCGAGGTGGCAGTCGGGGCGCCCGTCGCGGCGATCGGTTCGCCGTACGGCGAGCCGCAGTCGCTCTCGGTGGGCATCATCAGCGGCGTCGATCGGACGATCGAGTCCCTCACCGGCTTCTCGATCTCCGGCGTCGTCCAGACCGACGCCGCGATCAACCGCGGCAACTCCGGCGGCCCGCTCGTCGACGCGCGCGGGCGGGTGCTCGGCGTGAACTCACAGATCCGCTCGACAGGCGGCGGCGGCGAGGGCGTCGGCTTCGCCGTGCCGGTCGACGTGGTCCGGCGGTCGGTCGCCGACCTGCGGCGCGACGGCAAGGTCGAGTACGCGTATCTCGGCGTCGAGACCTCCCCCGTGTACCCGCAGCTCGCGGAGCGCTTCGGCCTCGGGACGAGGACCGGGGCCTGGGTCCAGCGCGTGACCCCGGACGGGCCTTCGGACGAGTCCGGCCTGCGCGCGGGCGACGAGCGCGTGCGCTTCCAGGCGGCCTCGTACCGCGACGGCGGGGACGTCGTGATCCGGCTCGGCGGCAGCCCGGTCGGCAGCCCGGACGAGCTCGGTCAGGCGCTGGCGCGGTTCGGCCCCGGGGACAGGGTCCCGCTGGTCGTGATCCGCGACGGCAAGCGCGTCGCGCTGACGGTCACCGCCGGCGAACGACCGGCGGAGAACCGGTGAGCGACCCCGCGCTGCGCGAGTTGTGCGTCGACCTCGCGCGCGCCCTTGCCGCGCGGGTGCGGCCGGAGCTCGGCGCGCACGCCGGCCGCGGCCACGGCCAGATCGGCGCGGGCGGCGACGTGACGTTCCGCATCGACGAGGGCGCCGAAGAGGAGCTCGCCACGTTCCTGCGCGACCGGGCGCCGCAGCTTGCGTGGTACTCGGAGGATCAGGGCCTGGTCTCGCCGGAGGGCGCCGACACGGTGCTGATCGTCGACCCGATCGACGGCACCCGCCCGGCGATCGCCGGCTTCGAGGCCGCCTGCGTCTCCGTCGCCGCTGCCCCGCTGGGCGACGGCAATCCGACGATGGGCGACGTCAGCGTCGGCGTGATCATCGAGATCAAGTCCGGCCGCGAGTACGTCGCCACGAAGGGCGGCGGCCTGGAGAGCACCGACCCGGTGGCGCTGAGCCCGAACGCCGATCTGTCCCGGCTGTTCTGGACCTCGGGCCTCCGCGGCCGCCCGGCGCGCGAGACGACCGAGGTGCTCGCCGAGCTCATCGACGCGTCGTCGGTCGGCGGCGGCTACTTCGACCTCGGCTCGGCGTGCTTCAACTCGATGGTCGTGCTCACCGGCCAGCTCGACGCCTACGTCGACCCCGGCCCGCGGATGATCCGCGAGGTGCCCGGCGTGCGCGCCGCGTTCGAGCGGATCGGCGACGGCGCGGTGCTCAACAACTCGCCCTACGACGTCGCCGCGGCCGTCATCTGCCTGCGCGAGGGCGGCGCCGTGGTGACGAATTGCAATGGCGAGAGCCTCGACGACCGGCCGCTGCTCGGCTCGGGCCACGACTTCCAGATGGACGTCCTCGCCAGCGCGAACGCGGCGCTCCACGCGCAGCTGCTGTCCGCGCTGGACGCGGGCATCGCGCGGCTGCGATCCTCGCTCGCATGAGCGCCCCGATCATCACCGGCACCGACTTCGCGTCCGTCCCGACCCGCGACCTCGAGACCGCCGTCGCCTTCTACGGTGACGTGCTGGGGCTCCCGAGATCGGTCTACATGCCCGAGCGCAACTTCGCCGAGTTCGAGACCGGCAACCTCACGCTGAGCGTCATGAACCCGGAGAAGATGGGGATCGGCGACTTCACGCCGAACCGCAACCACATCGCGCTCCACGTCGATGACATGCCCTCGGCGCGTGAGACGCTCGCCGAGCGCGGCGTCGAGTTCCTCGGCGACACCTTCGACACGGGCGTCTGCCACATGGCGTTCTTCGAGGACCCGGACGGGAACCTCTTCATGCTGCACTCGCGCTACGCGCCGCGAACCGGCTAGGGCCGCAGCGCGTTCGGCGCGGTCATGATCGTCTCGGTCTGGTCACGGTCCAGGCCGGGGACGGGAAGCGGGCTCGGGCCGTCGCGCCTGGTGCGCAGCCCATCGAGGACGAAGGCCAGCTGGCGGCGCCAGTAGCCGGGGACCACCGGCTCGCTCGCCTGCAGCGACGCGGCCAGCGCGACGTTCAGCAGTGGCACGTCGGTCGTGACGAAGTCGGGCCGCAGGTCGCCTGAGGCCTGCGCGCGGGCGACCAGCTGCGCCATCACCGGGTAGAGCTCGGCGCGCATCCGGTTCTGGCGCTCGGTCGTGCGCAGCTCGCCGGAGATGATCTGCTTGAGCGCCCGGTTCTCGGCGAGGTGGG
>JAEMSV010000276.1 GCA_016462625.1 Solirubrobacteraceae bacterium
CGCCCGAGACCCCGCCGGCCATCACGACGCCCGGCGCATCGACTCCGCCACCCTCGCTCCCGGTCCTGCCCGCATCCCTGCTGCAGCTGCCCAAGCCCGGCAAGGCCAAGTGCGTCAGCCGCCGCGACTTCGTCATCACGCTCGGCCAGTCCGCGGGCGTCACGTACGTCTCGGCGAAGGTCACGCTGAAGGCGGGCAAGAAGACGATCCTCAAGACCCTGAAGCCGAAGAAGGCTGGGAAGCGGTGGAAGGTCCAGGTCGACCTCAAGGGCCTGCCGAAGGGCTCGTTCTCCGTCGAGATCGTCGTGACGACGAGCGACGGCCGCACCCTGAAGGGCAAGCGCACGTACAAGACGTGCGCGGCGAAGCGGAAGTCGAGCGGCAAGCCCAAGGTCTAGAGAGGTCTAGCCTCTCGTCCGTGACGCGCGAGATCCGTTCCTGGCTGATGGACATGGACGGCGTCCTGGTCCACGAGGAGCACGCCATCCCGGGGGCGCGCGAGTTCATCGAGCGCCTGACCGCGCGCGAGATCCCGTACCTCGTCCTCACGAACAACTCGATCTACACCCGGCGCGATCTCGCGGCGCGGCTCGCCACCAGCGGGCTCGCGATCCCCGAGGACCGGATCTGGACGAGCGCCCTGGCGACCGCCGGGTTCATCGCCGACCAGCGGCCGAACGGCACGGCCTACGTCGTCGGGGAGGCAGGCCTCACGACCGCGCTGCACCAGGCCGGCTACACGTTGACCGAGCGCGATCCCGACTACGTTGTCCTCGGCGAGACCCGCACCTACTCCTTCGAGGCGATCACCCGCGCGATCCGGCTCATCGAGCGCGGTGCCCGGTTCATCGCCACGAACCCCGATCCGACCGGTCCGTCGACCGAGGGCTCGATCCCCGCGACGGGCTCGGTGGCCGCGCTCATCAGCCGCGCGACGGGCGCCGAACCGTACTTCGTCGGCAAGCCCAACCCGTTGATGATGCGCTCGGCCCTGAACAAGATCGACGCGCACTCCGAGACGACCGCGATGGTCGGCGACCGCATGGACACCGACGTCATCAGCGGCCTGGAGGCCGGGCTGGAGACCGTGCTCGTGCTCACCGGCGTCACCCAGACGCCCGAGCAGGCCGAGCGCTTCCCGTTCCGGCCCACGCGGATCGCGGAGTCGATCGCGGACCTCATCGACCTCGTCTGAGAGCATCCCTCGCCGTGCCGCAGTCGGGTCCCAGCCACATCGAAGCGATCGAGCTGTTCGCGCAGGTCCTCGGACAGATCGATCACGAAGCGCCGACCTCGGCCTTCTACGGCAACCTCTGCCGCAGCACGTGCGAGCTCGCATCGCTCGACCGCGCAGTGATGTTCCTCTACGACTCCGACCTCCGCCGGGTGCGCGCGGTCGGCTCGTACAAGGTCGACACGACCGAGTTCCGCGACGTCTACGTCCACGCGAACACCATTCCCATCGCGCGCCGCGCGCTCTTCGAGGACCGCGTCGTCCAGGTCGAGGGCAACACGCTGGTCAACGAGATGCCGGAGGCGTTCCGCCATCTGCTTCACGACCGCTGGACGCTGTGCGTGCCGGTCTCGGTCCCCGGCAGCTGGGTCGGCGCGATGATCATCGATCGCGAGATCGGCGCGTCGCCGGTCGACGACGAGAACCTCGAGCTCCTGTGGACGCTGGGCAAGGCGATCGCCCTGGCCGCCACCGCGCGCGCCGCGACCCGCGAGGCCGAGTGGGCCCGTCAGCTGCAGCAGCGGATCGACCTCGCGCGGGAGATCCACGACGGTGTGATCCAGCGGCTGTTCGGCGTCTCGCTCGCGCTCTCGGCCTCCGAGGGGCCGCTCGCCGAGGAGGAGCGCGGCCGCTGCGCGAGCGAGGTCCAGGAGGCGCTCGCCGATCTCCGCACGGCGCTGCAGCGGCCGCTCGGCGCCACGCTCCCAGCGGCGCAATCGGGATTCGGCGCGGAGCTCGAGCGGCTCGCGGCAGCCCACGCCGACATCCATCTGCGTCAGGAGGAAGGGACGGCTGCCGACGTCCCGGCCGAGTTCGAGTCGCTCTCCCAGCACGTCCTCGCCGAGACGGTGCGCAACGCGCGCAAGCACGCGATGCCGACCGGCGTGAGCGTCCGGACCCGCCAGCACGACGGTGCGTTCTTCCTCGAGATCGAGAACGACGGCGTCGCCGAGCAGCGCGCGCCGGGGCCGCCCGGCGTCGGCCTGCGGCTCACCGCGTTCGAGGCGCTGCAGCACGGCGGGGTCCTGGAGTTCGGCCCGCGCGGCGACGACCGATGGCAGGTGCGGCTCGTGGTGCCGCTCACCAATGGCTGACGACCGCCGCCTCGTCGTCCTGGTCGTCGACGACCACGACGTCGTCCACTGGGGCTTCCGCCTGATGCTCGGCCAGCAGCCGTGGGTCGAGCGCTGCCTGAGCGCGCGCAGCGCCGCCGAGGCGCTGGAGCACACGCGGCGCTACGAGCCCGACGTGGCGGTCGTCGACCTGTTCCTCGGCGAGGAGTCCGGCGCGGAGATCTGCGACCGGCTCCGCGACGCGTGGGGTGGGGTGCGGATCCTCCTTGTCTCCGGCGCCGGGCGCATCAGCCCGAGCGCGGCGCGCGCGGCGGGCGCCTCCGGGTTCGTGTCGAAGGACCTCCCGGCGGCGGACATCGCGCGAGCGGTGAGGATGGTCGGCCTCGGCCACACCGTCTTCCCGCCGCAGGCCGAGCAGCCCGCCGGCGCTGCGGGGCTGAGCTCTCGCGAGCGCGAGGTGCTCGAGCTGATCGGCATGGGCAAGACGAACCGCGAGATCGCGGTGACGCTGCACCTCTCGCCGCACACGATCAAGGAGCACACCAGCGCGCTGTACCGGAAGCTCGGCGTCCGCAACCGGGCCGAGGCGGTCCAGCGGGCGCAGCGGCTCGGTCTGGCCGGCTGATCGGGGTGTGAC
>JAEMSV010000117.1 GCA_016462625.1 Solirubrobacteraceae bacterium
TCGCGGTGTACGGCGGGCGGTAGTCCTCGAGGTAGCGCGAGCCGGCCTGGCTCGGCACGCCCTCGGTGCAGAAGAGATCCTTGATGGCGACCGGTACGCCGCCCAGCGGAGCGTCGGCGGCGACATCGGGCGCGCCGTCGGCGACCCACGTGTACGCGTTCAGCTCGTCGGCGGCCGCGCGCTCCCGGTAGGCCTCGAACAGCTCGGTGGCGCTCAGCTCGCCCGCGCGGACGGCCTCCGCGGCCTGGACCGCGGTCAGATCGGTCGGGTCGCTCATGAAGCTTGCGGGCTCGGGACGAGGAAGCCGTCGTCGGAGACGGCCGGGGCATTGGCGAGGACGACATCCCGCGGCAGCGACGGCTCGGGCTCGTCGGCGCGCAGCGCGTTCTCGACCTCGACGACGTGCGACGTCGGCGGGACGTCGGTGAGGTCCAGCTCGGCGATCGTCTCGATGTGCTCCAGCACCTTCGACAGCTCGCCGGTCATGTGCTCGACCTCATCCTCGCTCAGCTCCAGCCGCGCGAGACGCGCGACGTGGAGCACCTGCTCACGATCGATCATCGACCCTCCCCATCGGCCAGCGGAACGGGGCGTTCGACGCCCGGAAGACTCAGGACGCGCTCGGTCTGCTCGCGGGAAAACCGGCTCCCGGTGCGCTCATCTGCGATCGAGATCCACGCGCCGACGAACATCAGCAGCGTGAAGGCGAAGCCGAGGTACGCACCCGGCAGGAGGTCCACGCTCGTGTCGTCGGCGCCGACGCCGAGGCCTGGCTGGAAGATCAGCCGCAGCGAGACGCAGATCAGCGCGACGAAGCTCGAGAAGACCGTGAGGGTCTGCATCGCGACCGGGATCCGCGGCGAGCGCTCGAACACCGTGGCGACCGCGAGACCGAGCGCGCAGAGCGCGCCGAAGATCAGCAGGGCGATGGCGAACCACCCGAGCGACGCGTAGCCCGTCGTCGAGACGCCGACGACCGCGACCCGCGTGTGCAGCTCGAACCACTCGGCGCCGAGCACCACGAGCAGGCCGATGGCGGCGACGGCGGCGAGGATCTCCCCCGGGCGAAGACGCGCAAGGCTCATGAGGTCAACGTAGCGCTTCGCTGCGCGCGAGCGGCCTGCAGGGTGTTGCGCAGCAGCAGGGCGATCGTCATGGGGCCAACGCCGCCCGGGACCGGCGTGATCGCCGCGGCGGACGCCTTGGCCGCCTCGAAGTCCACGTCACCCGTGAGACCGCTCTCGAGCCGGTTCATGCCGACGTCGATCACGGTCGCGCCTGGCTTGACCCAGTCGCCCTTGACGAGGTGCGCCACGCCGACCGCCGCGATCAGGACGTCCGCGCGGCGGCAGACCTCGCCGAGATCCTTCGTCCGCGAGTGGCAGATCGTGACCGTCGCGTTCGCGCCGAGCAGCAGCTGGGCCATCGGCTTGCCGAACAGGTTCGAGCGACCGACGACGACGCACTCCGCGCCCTGCAGGTCCACGCCCTGTTCCTCGAGCAGCAGCATCACGCCGGCGGGCGTACACGGGCGCAGTCCTTCCATGCCGAGCGCGAGGCGACCCGCGCTGGCGATGGTGAGCCCGTCGACGTCCTTCATCGCGTCGATGCGGTTCGTCAGCTCGACCCCGTCGAGATGGTCGGGCACCGGCAGCTGGCAGAGGATCCCGCTGACGGCCGGGTCGGCGTTCAGCTCGTCGATCAGCGCAAGGATCTCCTCGCGCGAGACGTCACCGGCCGGGCGGTGGTCGAAGCCCGTGATGCCGACCTCGACGCACGCCGTCTGCTTGCCGCCGACGTACACCGCGCTGGCCGGGTCCTCCCCGATCAGGATGGTCGCCAGGCCGGGCGGAGTGCCGTGCTCGGCGGTGTACTGCGCCACCTCAGCGGCCAGCGCCGTGCGGAGGCGGGCGGCCGAGGCCTTGCCGTCGATGATCGATGCGCTCATGTTCAGACCTTCGTGATCGGGGCGTACTCGGCCATGAGCTTGCGCTCGCTGCCGTCGCTGGCGAAGCGGACGACGACGATGCCGCCCTGCTCGACGCCGGTCACGACACCCGGGCCGAACGCCGCGTGCTGGACGTCGTCGCCCATGCGGAACTCGATCGCCGGGGTGGCCGCCGCGGCGCGGCCGGTGCGGATCGGCGTCGCGGGGCTCGCGTCCCACCGCGTGTCGCTGCGGAAGCCGCCGCGCGACGGGCCGGGCTTGAACACCGGCTCGTCCTCGCGGTCGGTGTACTCAGCCGGGATCTCGTCGAGGAAGCGCGACCGCAGGCCGTACATCGGGTTGCCGAAGACCGACCGCCGCCGCGCGTACGTGATGTAGAGGTCGCGCATGGCGCGGGTGATGCCGACGTACATCAGCCGGCGCTCCTCCTCGAGCCCGCCCTCGTCGATCGCGCGCTGGTGCGGGAAGACGCCCTCCTCGCACCCGATCAGGAACACGATCGGGTACTCGAGGCCCTTGGCGTTGTGCAGCGTCATCAGCGTGACGAGCCCTTCGTCGTCCACGCGGCCGTCCGCGTCGGCGACGAGCGCGACCTGCTGGAGGAACGTCTCCAGCGCGGTGTCTGCGGCATCCTCCGGAAGCTCTGCGGCGTCGAACTCGCGCGCCGCCTCGACGAGCGCCTGGAGGTTCTCCGTCCGGCCCTGCGCCTCGATCGTCCGCTCGGCCTCGAGCGCCTCGAGATAGCCGGTCTCGTGCAGGATCGCCTCGAGGAGGTCGCCCACCGGGATCTGCTCCTGGGCCTTGGCCCGCAGCCCCGCCATCGTGTCCATGAAGCGGTCGAGCGAGCGGATCGCCGCCGTCCCGAGCCCGGGGACCGCGGACGGGTCGGCCGCGGCATCCCACACCGGGATGTCCATCGTCTGCGCGTGGTTGAGCACGCGCGAGACCGAGGTCTGGCCGATGCCGCGCTTCGGGGAGTTCACAACGCGCGTGAAGCTCGCGGAGTCGCGCTCGTTGGCGATCACCTGGAGGTAGGAGAGCGCGTCCTTGATCTCAGCGCGCTCGTAGAACTTCGTCCCGCCGATGACCTGGTAGCCGATCTCCCGCCGCGTGAGCGTGTCCTCCAGGACCCGCGACTGCGCGTTGGTCCGGTAGAAGCACGCGATCTCCGCGCGCGAGACGCCCTCGTCGACCAACCGCTCGATCTCGCCGACGACGAACCGCGCCTCGGCGTGCTCGTCCTCGAGTTCGCGGATCTTCAGGGGGTCGCCCTCCCCCAGGTCCGTCCACAGGGATTTGCCCTTGCGGCCGCGGTTGTTGGCGATCACCGCGTTGGCGGCGTTCAGGATGGTCTGCGTCGAGCGGTAGTTCTGCTCGAGCCGCACGACCGCGGCGTCGGGGTAGTCGTCCTCGAAGTCGAGGATGTTGCGGATGTCCGCACTGCGGAAGCTGTAGATCGACTGGTCGTCGTCGCCGACCACCGCGAGGTTGCGCTCCTCGCCGGTCAGGAGCTGCAGCAGCCGGTACTGCGCGTGGTTCGTGTCCTGGTACTCGTCGACGAGGATGTGCCGGAACGCGCCCTGATAGCGGTCGCGCACCTCCTGGAAGAGCTCGAGCAGGTTGACCGTGCGGAACAGCAGGTCGTCGAAGTCCATCGCGTTGGCGCGGTGCAGCTCGCGCTCGTAGATCTCGTACGCGTCGGCGACCGTCTGCTCGAAGAACGACCCGACGAGCTGGCGATAGCCCTCGGCATCACGCAGCTGGTTCTTCGCGGCGCTGATCTGGTTCTGCACGGCGCCCGGCGTGAAGCGCTTGGTGTCGACCCCGAGCTCGTCGAGGCAGCGCTTGACCATCCGCCGCGAGTCGGCCTGGTCGTAGATCGTGAAGCCGCGGGTGTAGCCGAGCCGGTCGCCGTCGGCGCGGAGCATCCGCGCGCACGCCGAGTGGAACGTCATCACCCACATCGCGCGTGTGCGGCCGCCGAGCAGCAGCTCGACGCGCTCGCGCATCTCCTGCGCGGCCTTGTTCGTGAAGGTGATCGCGAGGATCTCACCGTGGCGCGCCGTGCCCGTGTGCACCAGCCAGGCGATCCGGTGGGTGAGCACGCGCGTCTTGCCCGAGCCGGCGCCCGCCAGGATCAGCAGGGGCCCGCCGGGGTGCGTCACGGCCGCCGCCTGCTCGGGATTCAGGCCCTCCAGCAGCTGCTGCACGCGCGCGTCTGTGGCAGTCTCACTCACGGCACCAGCATAGGTGCGCGAGCGGCGGCGCCGGGGTTGCGAAGATGCCGCGCGTGCCCCTCACCGACGAGGTCCGATTCACCGCCGCGCAGATCGCCGCGGATGCGCAGTTCGTGCGCGTGGATCATGACGCGCTGGACACCCTCGCTGCTCGGCTCGGGAACGACGGCGTCGAGCCCCAGACCCTCGATCCCACCGCGAACTACCTCGACGACGAGCCCGAGCACGTCGCGACGTTCCTGCTGAGCCTCGACTCGATCAACTTCGGCTCGGGCTGGTGGCCGACGATCCGCAAGAAGCCGGGAATGTCGGGCTACTTCACGATGGCCACGGGGCTCGCCGACCACTTCCGCGCCGAAGGCCCGTGGACCGCCGCCGATCTCCGCACCACGCGCGCCGACGCGCTCGCCGACATCCTCGGCCAGCGGCGGGACCACGAGCTCATGGGCCTCTACGCCCAGGCGCTCCGCGCGCTCGGGGACTGGCTCGGCACCCGCCGCACCGTCGCGGCGATCGCCGACGCCGGCAACTCCGCCGAGCGTCTCGCCGAGCAGCTGGCCGACGGGATGGCGATGTACGCCGACCGGGGCTTCTACAAGCGCGCGCAGATCGCCGCGAGCGACCTCGCCTTGGCGGGAGTCGCGAGCTTCTCGGACCTCAACCGCCTGACGATCTTCGCCGACAACCTCGTCCCGCACGTCCTGCGCTGCGACGGCGTGCTCGTCTACGACGAGCGACTCGCGGCGCTGATCGACGCTGAGAGCCCACTGCGCTTCGGCGGGCCGCAGGAGCGCGAGATCCGGGGCTCTGCCGTGCATGCGGCCGAGCTGCTCGCGGCACGGCTCGACGCCACCGCGCACGAGCTCGACCACCTGCTGTGGAACCGCGGGCAGGAGGCCTCGTACAAGGCCCGTCCGCGGCACCGCAGCCGGTGCGTCTTCTACTGAGCGCTCAGCGCTTCAGAGACAGCTTCTTGACGGAATCCGCCGTGCGTGGGCGACCGTCGAGGTGCGCGCGCGCCCACGTGACGACCTTGCCGCGGGCCACTGCCGTCTTGGCCTTGGCCTTCAGCTTCACCGAGATCGTCTTCGACGTGCCGCCCTTGATCGAGAAGCGCGCGGTGCCGTAGCGCGCGACGCCACCGGGCGGCCGCTTGTTGTGCAGGCGCAGGGTGCCGAGGCACCGGGCCTTCGAGGTGCACTTCAGGCGAACGGCGACCTTGCCGCCCTTCGCGGTCAGGCGCGTCGAGACGACCTTCACCTTCGCGGCACCGAGCGAGGTCTTTCCCGAGGAGCCGACGGGCGTCCCCGCGACGCTGAGCGCCGCGGCGGGCGCCGGCGCGCTGGCGGTGCCCGTGGACGGGCCCGACGGACCGCCGGGCTGCCCGCACGTGATGCGCGGGTTGATCTCCTGGGTCGCACCGCCGAGGAAGAGGTACCGGCCGGCCGCCAGCCACGTGCCGGTCTCGCACGAGCCGGTCTGCAGCACGCCGGGCTTCGTCTGGAACTTGAACGAGGTCAGCGCCAGCGTGCCGATGTCGGTCCCGGTGGCCGGACCGATCTGGAAGACGGGGCCGAAGTCGGCGTCGGACCACTTCACGGTCGACGGGATCACGACGCCGCGCGAGATCGGCGCGAGCGCCTTCATGTGGAACAGCACGTTGTCGGGCCCGGCGTTGTACATCCGCACCGGATCGACCTTCGCCGTGCCGGAGACGTTCCCGGACTTGAATTGGACGACCGCGCTGCCCGTGCCGAGCAGCGACGATTCCGCGCAGCGGGGCTCGAAGCCCTGCAGGTCGGCGGGGTTGCAGATCGTGGTGCCTTCGTGCCCGTGGTAGGTGAAGCCGCGCGGCATCGCGATGGTGAGGACCTGGAGCGCGGGCTGCGGCGAGCCGCTCACGTTGCTCTCCAGCGAGACCGTGGTCGCGCTCGTGGCGGTCGCCGGGTCGACGGTCATCGCCAGCGTCGTCGTCGCAGCGCCCGCCGGGCCGGCGGTGATGAGCCCCCCGAGGACAACGGCCAGAAGCGCAGCACGATGCGCAGGATTTCTGAACAAATGAGGGCTCATAGGCATAAGGTGGCGCCGAAGAATAGGGATAGACCGATTCCCTGACAAGCGCAAGGTACGCCCCTGTTCCTACCGAGTCGTCCTGTCCCCCTTGCGGGGAACCTTACCGGTCGGTCAGCCGCCGGCCGGGTTCGGACCGCGGCGACGCAGGTGATGCACCTCGCCGGTGGCCTCAGGCGCCGCCCCGCCTAGCTCTGCGACGCGTCGCTCGAGGTCGCCGATGCGCCGCGACAGCTCGTTCAGCGCGTCGGCGATGGGGTCCGGCAGATGAATCCAGTCAGCGTCGGGACCCTCTGGACGCTTGCCGTCCACCCGCACGGGATGGCCAGGGTTTCCGACGACCGTGGAGTTCGGCGGGACGTCGTGGATGACCACGGTGTTGGCCCCGATCTTCGCGCCGTGCCCGACCGTGATCGGGCCCAGGAGCTTCGCGCCCGAACCGACCGTGACGTTGTCCTGCACCGTCGGATGGCGCTTGCCGGTCGCGAATCCCGTGCCGCCGAGCGTGACCCCCTGGTAGAGCGTCACGTCACGGCCGATCTCCGCGGTCTCGCCGATCACGACGCCGGCGCCGTGATCGATGAAGAGGCCGTCGCCGATCTGCGCGGCCGGATGGATCTCCACGCCGGTCAGCGTGCGGGCCGCGTGGGCGATCACACGCGGCACCAGCGGTGTCCCGACGTTGTGCGCCGCGTGCGCGATGCGATGTGCGAGGACCGCCTGGACCCCGGGCCACGTCGCCAGCACCTCGATGCTGCCCGTCCCGCGGGCCGCGGGGTCGCGTGCGTGCGCGGCGGCCACGTCGCGACGAACTTCCCCTGCAACGCGCCGCAACGTCCCGAGCCCGAGCATCATCAGAGGGTAGCCTGCGCCGCATCCTGCGACGGGTTCTCATTCTCCATGGGTGGTACGGGTCGGCGGGCCCGCACTGGCAGCGCTGGCTGGCCCCCGAACTGCGCGCGGCCGGCTGCGACGTCCGGTTCCCCGAGCTCCCCGACGCGACGCTCCCGACCCTCTCCGCATGGCGCGCGACGCTCGACGCCGAGCTCGAGGCCCTCGCGGCCGGCCCGGGCGAGCGCATCGTGGTGTGCCATTCCCTCGGCTGCATGCTCTGGCTGCATCACACCGCGTCGCGATCGCCCGGAGCGCCGACCGTCGACCGGGTCGTCCTCAACGCGCCGCCGGGACCACTCCGCGAGCTGCCGACCTTCTTTCCCGTCCCGCTCGATCCCGACGCCGTCGCGGCGGCCGCGGGGCACACCCGCATGGTGGGCTCCGACGACGACCCGTACTGCCCGGCCGGCGCGGGCCCGTCCTATGCGGAGCCGCTCGGGCTGCCCTTCGACTTCCTTCCCGGGCAGGGCCACATCAACGTCGACGCGGGCTACGGCCCCTGGCCCGCCATGCGCGACTGGTGCCTCGGGCGACGCGACGCGCTCGCCGCGCGCGATCAGTCGGGCGCGAAGAACGGCGTCGAGACGTAGCGCTCGCCGGAGTCCGGGAGGATCACGACGATCCGCTGCCCCTGGTTCTCCGGGCGCCGTCCGTACTCGATGGCGCCGAACAGCGCCGCGCCACAGGAGATCCCGGCCAGCACACCCTCGGTGCGCGCCGCGAGCCGCGCGGTCTCGATCGCGTCCTCGTCGTCGATCGCGATGACCTCGTCGATGATGTCCCGGTTCAGGACGGACGGGACGAAGCCGGCGCCGATGCCCTGGATCTTGTGCGGCCCGGCAGCGCCACCGGACAACACGGCTGAGGTCTTCGGCTCCACCGCCACGACCCGCAGCTTCGGGTTGCGGGCCTTCAGCGCCTCGCCGGTCCCGGTGATCGTGCCGCCGGTCCCGACGCCCGCGACGAGCACGTCGACGTCGCCGTCGAGCGCGTCCCAGATCTCGGGTCCGGTCTTCTCGCGGTGGGCGGCGGGGTTCGCCGGGTTGGAGAACTGATCGGGCAGGAACACATCGTCGCGGGTCGCCATGGCCCGTGCTGCCGCGACGGCCTCGCTCATCCCGCCCATCGACTCGGTGATCTCCACGCGCGCGCCGTAGAGGCGCAGCAGGCCCTCCCGCTCGCGGCTCATGCCCTGTGGGAGCGTGAGCACGAGGTCGTAGCCCTTCGCAGCGCAGACGAACGCCAGCGCGATGCCGGTGTTCCCCGACGTCGCTTCGACGATCGTGGTCTTCCCGGGCTCGATCCGGCCCTCGCGCTCGGCCGCCTCGATCATGGCGACGCCGATGCGGTCCTTGACCGAACCGCCGGGGTTCGATGCCTCGAGCTTGCCGAACAGCCGGACGCCCTCGGGTGCCATCCGCGTGAGCTCGACCATCGGGGTCGCGCCGACGTGATCGGCGATGTTGATCGGAATTCGGGCCATTGCGACGCACACTCTACGCGGGGCGGCAGGCACGCTTTGCAGCAGGGCGGGCGCGCCCGAGGTCGAATGATCGTCCGGGACCGGGGTGCCCACCTTCGGGTTCGGGCCGTTCCCGCCGGAAAGAGACGGAGGACCCCACTTCCCGGAGACCCACCGATGGCCACTCCCGAACCGCACCCTGAGACCCGCACCTTCCCCGACCTCCGCGCCACGCCCGGCGTGACGCTCCGCGTCGACTTCTCGACCGGCAAGATTCTCGGCCCGGTCGACCCGGAGGACCTGCGGATCAGCCGGCCTCGCTGCGATCACGCACCCGAGCTGGCGGACCTCCCCCGCCGCCGGCCGGAGTAGGGTCGCGCCCGGCGGACCGCTCCGCTGGAACCGACCGATGACCAGCTCCGAAGGCACCACCCGCCAGCGCTACGCGCTGGTCATGCTTCTGTCGCTCGCGGCAGTGCTCGTGGCTGTCGCGGTGCCGGACACACAGGACACGCGCGCGATCATGCTCGCGATCCAGGGGCTCGCGCTGATCGTCGCGATTGTCGCGGCACGGGATCACGAGCGTCTGCGCCGCGGAACGGCCATCGCGCTGGGAGTGGTACTGCTCGTCTGCTGCGTCCTGTCCGGGTTCGGGGTGATCACGGGTGACGTGCGGGTGCCGTTCGCGCTGGCGATCGCCCTCGCGACGCCCTTGGTCATGATCCGCGGGCTCGTGCGCCTGCTGCGCGAACGCGGCGTGGTGCTCCAGGCGGTGTTCGGCGCCCTAGCGATCTACCTGCAGGTCGGGCTCATCTTCGCCTTCTGCGCCGCGGGCATCGGCGCCATCGAGGGCACGCCCTTCTTCGGCGGCAGCGACGCATCGAACATCAACGACTTCGTCTACTTCAGCTTCACGACGATGTCCACCACCGGATACGGCGACTACACCGCGGCGACCGATGCCGGGCGCTCGCTCGCGGTCCTGGAGATGCTCATCGGCCAGATCTACCTCGTGACCGTCGTCGGCCTGCTGATCGGCAACATCGGCCGCCAGCGGGTCAAGGACGCCGAGACGACCTAGCGGCTGCTGGCCGCGTCCGCGATCACCAGGTTCTTGACGAGCTCGGCCATCCCGAGGATCTCGACGACGGACGAGCCCTGCGAGGCCTGGAAGAACACGGTGTCCTCCTGCCCTCCGGGTGCGGCCACCGTGAAGGCGACGAGCACGCTCCGCACCTCAGCGGTGTCTCCATGCTGCTCTTCGACGGCAGAGACGAGACGTCCCACCGTGTCGTCGATCCGGCTGCGCTCCATCGCGCTCTCCTCGTGTCGTTCGACGCGAACTTGCGTGTAGCAAATCCGGCAGATCGGACGGAACCGCTGGAAATCCGGGTCAGATGAAGTACATCGGCGAGCCGGCGTCCTGCTGCTCGCGCTCGATGACGTCCTGCAAGGTCGTCGTCTCGAGCACGGTGCGGGCCGCGCGGGCGGCGTCACCGAGGATGCCGGTGGCCTCGCGGCCCAGCGGTCCGTCGAGGAGCTCGACGACCTCCAGGACGGTGATCTCCGCCGGCTGCCGCGCGAACGCGTAGCCGCCCTTGACCCCGCGCTGGCTGCGCAGCAGGCCCGCCCGGCGCAACGTGGCGAACAGCTGCTCGAGGAACTGGACTGGGATGTCGCGGCGCTTGGCCAGCTCGCCGAGCGGCACGGGCGTGTCGCCACCGGCCAGGCCGAGTTCGGTCAGCGCCTGCAGGGCGTAGGGGCTCTTGGAGGTGATCGAGATCACGGCGGTACCGTCAGGAGCGTATGCGACGCGCCGTACGGTTCGCTCCCGCCCTGGCTCTCATGGGCCTGATCTTCTATCTCTCGGCCCAGCCCGACCTGAGCTCGGGGATCGAGGGCTGGGACTTCTACCTGCGCAAGCTCGGGCACATGGCCGTGTTCGGCACGCTGTTCCTCGCGCTCTGGTGGGCGATGCCGCGCCAGCCCGTTGCCTCCGCCGTGATCGCCGTGCTCTACGCCGTGAGCGATGAATGGCACCAGTCGTTCACCGAGGGCCGGCACGGCACACCGGTCGACGTCCTGATCGACGCGACCGGCGTGCTCGTCGCCTACGTGCTCTACATGCGGCTCACGCGGCGTCCTCGAACGCAGCCTTGAGCGTCCCGCACGTGTTCCCGGGCAGCGAGTTCATGACCAGCGCCGCCTCGTAGTTCTGGCGGAGCGCCATCACGCAGGTGAAGACCTGGCGCTCGTTCCCGCCGTTGGTCCAGTGACCCCAGCCGTCGTGCCACCAGAAGCCGAGCGAGCCGTTGTCCGTGTTGTTCGACCCGCGGTTCCAGCCGAGCAGGTCGCTGAACATCTGGTCGCGGACCGGCGCCGGGAGGATGTTCTCGGTCCGCCGCAGGTACGTCGCGACCTTCACGAGGTCGATCGCC
>JAEMSV010000118.1 GCA_016462625.1 Solirubrobacteraceae bacterium
TGGACATCGACCCGATCCCGCTCGTGATCATGGAGGTCATCGCGTCGAACATCGGGGGCACCGCAACGCTGATCGGCGACCCCCCGAACATCCTCATCGCCGGGGCGACGGACCTGTCCTTCGGCGCGTTCATCGTGAACCTGGCACCTGCGGCGATCTTCGCGTTCGTCCTGACGACGGGGCTGCTCTACCTGCTCAACCGGAGATCCTTCGTCATCGAGCCCGAGGCGCGCCAGCGCGTGATGGACCTCGATGCGGACAAGTCCATCGAGGACATGGACGAGCTCAAGCGCACCGTTCCCGTCCTGGTGATCACGATCCTGTTCTTCTTCGCCCACCAGGTGCTGCATCTCGAGCCGGCGACGGTCGCGCTGGCCGGGGCGACGGTGATGCTCTTCACGAGCCGGCAGTCGGTCGAGCAGTCGCTGGCGGGGATCGACTGGCCGACGCTGTTCTTCTTCATGGGGCTGTTCGTCGTCGTCGGTGGGCTCGAGGAGACCGGGGCGATCGACGAGGTCGCCAACGCCATCGGGGACGCGACCGACGGCAACCGCTCGGCGGAGCTGCTCGGGATCCTCTGGGCGTCGGCGATCGGCTCCGGGATCGTGGACAACATCCCCTTCACCGCCGCGATGATCCCGGTCGTCGAGCAGCTCCAGCCCGAGGGCGGCGGCGACGACGCGTACTGGTGGGCCCTCTCCCTCGGCGCGTGCTTTGGCGGCAACCTGACGCTGATCGCCGCGGCGGCGAACGTCGCGGCGGCGGGGATGGCCGAGCGCGCCGGGACGCCGATCAGCTTTCTGCGCTTCCTGAAGGCCGGCGTGCCTGCGACGCTGATCTCGATGCTGGTCGCCACCCTCTACGTCTCCATGCGGTATCTGTGACGGCATGAGCCCCAGCGACCTGACCCAGGCCGTCCGCCGTGAGACGCCCGTGCTGCGCGCCGACGACGCGCTCAGCGCTGCGGTGCGGGCCCTCCGCGACAGCGGCCTGCCCGCGCTGCCCGTCGTCGACGCCGCCGAGAAGCTCGTCGGCCTGTTCGGAGAGCGCGAGTTCTTCGGCGCGATCTTCCCGGGCTACATGGAGCAGATCAGGTACGCGGGGTTCGTCCGCCGCTCGCTCGACGATGCGCTGGAGAAGCGTGCCGGGTGTAAGGCCGAGCCTGTGCGGAAGTGGATGAACACCGAGCACGTTGACGTTCCCGAGGACGCCTCGGACACGCAGATCGCCGAGACGTTCCTCCACCACCGGGTGCTCCTCCTGCCCGTCACCGCGGACCACCGTGTCGTCGGGGCGATCACGCGCAGCGACTTCTTCGAGGCGCTCGCCGGGAAGTTCCTGTCGCAGACGTGACCTTCGTCGCGCCGCTTGCGGCCTCGGCGGTCGCCGATGTCCTGCTCGACCTCTTCATCGTGCTGCTCGCGGCGAAGCTCGGCGACGAGCTGTTCAAGCGCATCGGGCAGCCCGCGATCGTTGGTGAGATCCTCGCCGGGGTCCTCGTCGGGCCGGCCGTGTTCGGGCTCGTGGAGCTGGGCGAGACGCTGGAGGTCTTCGCGGAGCTGGGGGTCGTATTCCTGCTGTTCTGGGTCGGCCTGGAGACCCGGATGTCCGATCTGCTGCAGGTCGGCAAGGTGGCCGGGCTCGTCGGCGTGCTCGGGGTGATCCTTCCGTTCGGGGGCGGCATCGCGCTCGGCTTCGGGCTGGGGGAGGAGACCGGCACGGCGCTGTTCCTCGGCGCCGCCCTCGTCGCGACCAGCGTGGGCATCACGTCGGCCGTCCTGCTGGAGATGAAGGCGATGGACCGGATGGAGAGCCGCGTGATCCTCGGTGCGGCGATCGTGGACGACATCCTCGCGCTGGTGCTCGTCGGGGTGGCCACGGGCATCGCGGAGAGTGGAGAGTTCGATCCGTTGACCGCGCTCGTGGTGCTGGCGATCGCCGTCGCGTTCGTCGGGTTCGTGGGGTTCGGTGGGACGAAGCTCCTGGAGGCGCGCCCCGCGATGCTCGAAGCTCCGAAGTTCAGCTCGTCCCCCTTGCTGCCCGCCGTGATTCTCTGCCTCGGCCTGGCGGCGTTCGCGGCCGAGATCGGGCTGGCCGCGATCATCGGCGCGTTCCTCGCGGGGATGATGGTGGCCGAGACGAAGGACGAGTCCGCGATCGAGGCGGAGGTCGCGCCCCTCTACGCGCTGTTCCCGCCGTTCTTCTTCGTGGTGATCGGCATGCAGGTCGACCTCGAGGCGCTTGCCGATCTCCAGACGGATCTTCTGCTGCTCGTGGTGACCGTGGTCGCGATCGTCACGAAGTTCGCCGGCGCCTGGCTGGGCTCGCGGTCGCTGGGGTCGAAGAGCGCCGCGTTCGTCGGGGTCGGCATGGTGCCTCGGGGCGAGGTCGGCATCATCGTCGCGTCGATCGGCGCGGCGACGGGCGCGATCGACGAGGAGCTGTTCGCCGTCATCGTGGGGATGTCGATCCTGACCACGCTGGTCGTGCCGCCGGTGCTCCGCCGCCTCGCCGACACCTGACGGTGCGGGCGGTCGCACCGTCCGGCCGATCCGTGAGGTGCGTCGCCGCGGTGGGATGGGCGGCATGCGCTTCCCTCTCATCATCACGTCCCTGCTCGGTGCCGGCCTGCTCGCCGCGACTGGAGCGGCCGCCCAGGACGACGACAGCCCGCCGGAGATCGTCGCGACCGAGTACGCGTTCGCCGGGGTCGATGCGACCCAGCCGAAGGGCGCGGCCGAGTTCGCGTTCCGCAACGACGGCAAGGTCACGCACGAGGCGATCCTCGTGAAGATCAACGAGGGCCACACGCTGAAGGAGTTCCTCGACGCCGACCTCGAGGGCAAGGCCGGCAAGGGCGTGGGGTTCACGTTCGCGAAGCCGGGCAAGACGGGCAAACCGCTGAAGGCGAAGCTGTCGGCCGGGCGCTACGCGTTCGTCTGCATGCTGCCCGACCCGAAGAAGAAGCCGCACTGGAGCCGAGGGCAGATCGCGCGGTTCAGCGTGAAGTGAATGTGACCTGACGGTCGGCGCTGCACGACCACGTCCCGCGCTTCCAGCCGATCCGCGTGCCGTCGGCCATCCGCACCGACGTGTGGCCGAGCGGCGGCTCGCCCCACAGCGTGGCCTCCACCGGGCGTTCGTCCTCGGGTGTGTCTCCGAGTCCGCTCGCGACGTGGTCGGCGGGGTACGTGACGACGATGGAGCCCTCGCGGACGTAGACGGGGATGCCGTCGAGGCCGACCTCGGCCTCGATCTCCTCGCCGCCGCCCCGCACGCGCCGGCCGCTCCACGCCTCGATCCAGTTCCCGCGCGGCAGCGGGACCTCACGTGCGGTCGCGCCCTCCTCGAGGATCGGCGCGACCCACAGGGCCGGTCCGAAGCCGAACGCGTCGGCGACGCCCCATCCGCGGTCGTCGAGCGGGTCGAGCAGCGGGAGCGGGCGGGTGATCGGGAGGCCGCAGCGGGCGGCGGTCGCGGCCGCCGCGCGGATGTAGGGGACGAGCCGCTCGTGCAGGAGGACGTACCCGCGGTAGACGTCGAGCGTGTGCGGGTCGTAGGTCCAGGGCTCCTGCTGCAGGCGCCCATGCGCCTGCATGAGTGGGGTGAAGCAGCCCAGCTGGACCCAGCGCAGGAGCGTCTCCTTCGGGCAGCGGTCGACGAGCGCGTGGCCGAGGTAGCCGCCAACGTCGTGCGACCAGTTCGAGAAGCCGCTCGATGCCGCGCTGATCGTGCACGCGACGAGCGCGCGGAGCGACCACAGGTCGGAGATCTGGTCGCCCGCCCAGAGCATTCCGGTGCGCTGCTGCCCACTCCATCCGCTGCGCCCGAACAGGACGCCGTCGCCGGGGTGGACCTCGTCGAGCGCGCGCTGCATCGACTCGCGGTAGCGCTGCCCGTACTCCCACGCGTGCTCGGCGCCGCGGCGACCGTCGGCCAGCTGGAGGTCGTCGGGGAGGTAGTAGCCCTCGCCGTCGTCGGCCTTGATCCCCGTGACGCCGAGGCGCAGCGCGGTCTTGGCCTGCTCGCGCCACCAGGTCTCGGCGATCGGGTTGGTGAAGTCGACGGGCGATCCCGTACCCATCCACCAGCGCGCGACGTAGGTGTCGCCGTCGGCGTCGTGCAGGAAGTGCCCGGCGCGGTGGCCCTCCTCGTAGTTCGATGCGGGCGCGCGGTGCAGCCGCTGCGAGCCGGGATCGGGCGGGACCTGCCCGTCGAAGCTGTCGGTGTTCACCCAGGGCGTGACCCAGACGACGGTGCGGACGCCGCCCGCGCGCAGCGAGCGGACCATGCCCGGCGCGTCGGGGAACTGGTACGGGTTGAACTCCCACGTGTTGTATTGCGTCTCCCAGGGGGAGTCGAGGACGACGGCGTCGAGCGGGATGCCGTGCCAGCGGCAGCCGTGGACGTCCTCCATCACGTCGTCCTGGTGCTCGTAGACGTCGCGGCTCTTCCAGAAGCCGTAGCCCCACTCGGGCAGCAGCGCGGGCATCCCCGATCGCGTCAGGTACCGGCGCAGCCGCGCGGCGGGGGAGGGGTCGCAGTAGATCTCCGCCCGCAGCGGCCCGGCGACGGCGCGGGCGCTGATCGTCGTGCGGTCGCCCAGGTCGAAGCGCGTGCCGTTGCCGTGGCCGCGCAGCCACACCGCATACCCGCGTGAGGACTGCAGCCATGGCGCGGGCGCGTAGTCACCCTGCGGGACGCC
This sequence comes from Solirubrobacteraceae bacterium, assembly GCA_016462625.1. The sequence continues at coordinate 4,706 of JAEMSV010000118.1, forward strand.
GCCGAGCTCGAGCATCTCCGGCGGGCATGCGGGCCCGGTGTAGCGCCGGTCGGCGCCGAGCTGGATGTCGCGTCCGGCGTGGTCGACGCGCAGGGCGTGGTGCGCGCCGAGCCCGCCGAAGCGCTCCTCCGCGCGGCTGTCCCACGCGATCGCGAGGCGCAGCGGCTCGCCCTCGGCGGTGAGCGCGAGGGCGAGGGTCGCGTCGTCGGTGAGCTCGAGGTGCAGGCGCCCGGTGCGCCCGCCGTTGAAGCGGACCGCCAGCTCGGCGGCGTGCCCGTCTGCGGCGACGACGTCGAACCCGATCCCGTGTTCGGGAAAGCCGCGGGCCTCGTCCGCGATGACGCCCTCCGTCACTCCGATGAAGCGGTCCCTGACCTCTCCCTCGCAACACCAGACCCCGAGATGGCGAACCAGACGCCGGCCGTCGCGGCGCAGGTGGATGCGAAACGGCGCCGTCTTGATCTCCACGCGCAAAGGACCACGTTCGAGGAGCACGACAGACAGCTTCCCGGGGTCGGGGCCAGGTCCGCGGGTGTTCACCGAATCATCACGGCCTGATTGCAAGGGCGTCACAGAAAGCCAGCCCCTGCAGGGAAATATCGAGGCATATGAACGAGACGACGGGAGCAACGATGGCCTCGTACTCGACCAGCCGGGTCGATCTGCACGTCCACTCGACCGCCTCTGCGGTCTCCAAGCTCGGGGTGCAGCGGGCCCTCGGTCTCCCGGAGTGCGCGACGCCTCCGGAGGAGGTGTACGAGCTGGCCAAGCGCCGCGGGATGGACTTCGTGACGATCACCGACCACGACACCGTGGACGGGGCGCTCGAGCTGACGGCCAAGTACGACGACGCGTTCGTCAGTGAGGAGCTGACCGCCTGGTTCAAGGGCGAGGCCCAGGCCGTCCACATCCTCGTGATGGGCATCACCGAGGACGACCACTTCTGGCTGCAGGAGCACAGCAAGGACGTCGAACGGGTAGCTGAGTATCTTCGCGAGCGCGAGATCGCCTGCGCGCTGGCGCACCCGTTCTACGCCGTCGAGGCGCCGCTCACCCCGCGTCACCGCCGCCGCCTCGCGCAGCTCTTCCCCGTGTGGGAGGTCCGCAACGGCTCCCGCGCGAAGGAGCTCAACGCGCCGGCCGCGATCTACATCGAGACGCACGGGGGGACGGGCGTCGGCGGGACCGACGACCACGCGGGCGTCGACATCGGCCGCACGTTCACCGAGACCCCGGCCGCGGCGACGTGGCAGGAGTTCCTCGGCCACATCCGCAGCGGCCGTGCGGTCGCGCGCGGGGACCAGGGCAGCGCCGCGAAGTGGGCGCACGCCGCGATGGCGCTCGCCGTCCGGTCGCTGGGTCGCGGCGAGAGCACCGAGGCGCCGAACCCGATGGCCGTCCTCGCGATGGTCCAGCGCGTCATGAGCGAGGGCGACGCGCGCCGCGGCGCGATCGGAGCGGACCTCTGCCCGGACGACGCCCGCGCGATCCTCCGCGCCTGGCTCGATGCGGTCGACCTCGACATGAGCGAGCGCGAGCTCATCGCCCACCTCCAGGGCGACGACTTCACGCACGCCGACCTCTTCCGCCGCGCGCGGCGCACGCACGAGCGCAAGCTCGCGGCGTCCGTCGACCTGATCGTCGAGACGGCGGAGACCGGCGGCGACTACGGCGCCGCCGCGGCGTCGGTCTTCGGCGCCTGCATCAGCGCGATCCCGTACGCCCCGGCCGCGGCCTTTCTCGGCAAGGAGAAGGGCAAGCTGGTCCACCGGGAAGGCGAGCCGCTCCGGGTGGCGCTCGTCGCCGACGGCGTCGGCGGCATGCACGGCGTCACGCACACGCTCGACGAGATCCGCGAGCGCGGCGTGCCCGGCTTCGAGGTCGAGATCGTCGGCACGGACCACAACGCCGACCGCCGGCTCAGCGCGGTCGCCGAGGTGGACATCCCCTTCTATGCGGGCCTGAAGATCGGCGTCCCGTCCGTCCCCGGGATCGTCGAGACGCTCGCCGAGGGCCGCTACGACCTCGTCCACCTCTGCTCGCCCGGGCCGTCGGGCGTGGCGGCGGCGGTCATCGCGAAGATGATGGACCTGCCGGTGCTCGGCAGCTACCACACCGAGCTGGCGGCCTACGCGGGCCAGCGCTCGGGCGACGACCGCCTGGAGAACGGCATGCGGATGGCGCTCGCCGCCTTCTACGGCCAGGCCGACCACGTCCTCTCGCCGAGCCCGGCGAGCGACGACGTCCTCCGGGCGCTCGGCATCGCTGACGAGAAGATCGGCCGCTGGGACCGCGGCGTCGACATCGCGCGCTTCCGGCCCGAGCTGCGGGAGGAGCGCTACGACGACCGCTTCGACGTCCTGTACGCGGGCCGGCTGACCAAGGAGAAGGGCGCCGACCTCCTGGCCGACAGCTTCCTCCGGGCCCGCGAGATCAACCCGGCGCTGCACCTCGTCCTGGCCGGCGGCGGCCCCGAGGAGGACCAGCTCCGCGACCGGCTCGGCGAGCACGCGACGTTCCTGGGCTGGCAGGAGGGCGACGAGCTCGCCCGCGCCTACGCCAACGCCGACCTCTTCCTCTTCGCCAGCCGGACCGACACCTTCGGGCAGGTGCTGCTCGAAGCGCAGGCCAGCGGTCTCGCGGTCGTCGCGGTGAAGGAAGGCGGCCCGACCTCGATCATCGAGGACGGCGTGAGCGGGCGACTGTGCCCGCCAGACGCCGAAGCGCTCGCGGCCACGGTCGTGGAGCTCGCCGCGCAGCCGCTCGTCCGCGAGCGCCTGGCGATCGGCGGGCTCGCGTCGGTCCGCGAACGGACGTGGGACGCGGCGCTGCGTCGCCTCGCAGACGGGTACCACCAGGCACTCTCCGTGCGCACCGAGGGCGCCGAGGTGCGCCGTGTCGCCTGAGACCCTCCGCCGCCCCACCACAGGTGAACGTCGTTTTGCCGTCGCCAGGGCGACGGAGGAACGACGTTCACGTTCGGGGGCGCCGCGGTTGCGCGTCGTCGATGTCGCGTTGTTCTACGGCGAGCGCAGCGGCGGCATCCGGACCTATCTCGACAACAAGATCGCGTGGGCGAGCGCGACGTCTGGGATCGAGCACCACGTGATCGTCCCTGGGCCGCGCCGGGTCCACGAGGGCGGCCGCCACGAGCTGCCGTCGTTGCGGATCGCGGCGGCGAACGGCTACCGGCTTCCGCTCGGGGTCCGGGCGCTCAACGACACGCTGCGCGCGCTGCGGCCCGACGTCGTCCTGCTCCACGACCCGTTCTGGGGTCCTCTCAACGTCTGCCAGGTGTCGCACGAGATGGGCGCCCGCGTCGTCGCCGTCCATCACGGTTCGTCCGCGCTCGACGCCGCCGGCATGCCCGGCCCGGACGCGCCGTGGCGCGCGGGCTTCCGGCGCTGGATGCACCACGCCTACCGCGAGGTCGATGCCGTCATGTCGGCCGTCGATCCCCGCGAGGACAGCGGGCGCGACGTCTCCATCCCGCTGCGCTTCGGCCTGCACCCGGCGTTCACGCCGCCGGCGGAGCCCGAGCCGCGTGGCGATCACGTCCTGTACGTCGGGCGGATCGCCCGCGAGAAGGGCGTCTTCGAGCTGGTCCGCGCCGCGGCTCGCGCCCCCGAGCCGTGGCCGCTGCGCCTGGTGGGCACCGGCCCCGCGCTCGACCGCGTCCGCACGCTGGCGGCGGAGCTGGAGATGGGCAAGCGGCTGCAGCTGCGCCCCTATATCCGCGACCCCGAGCGGCTGGCCCAGACGTACCGCCGGGCCCGGGTCGTGGTCATGCCGGGCGAGCACGAGACGTTCGGCCTCGTCGGCTTCGAGGCGGCCGCGAGCGGCGCGGCAACCGTGGCGTGCGAGACGGCGCCGAGCGCTCGGATCGCCGGGCCGCTCATGCGGACGTTCGCGCCGGGCGACGTCGACGGCCTGCTGTCCGCGATCGAAGAGGCGCGCCGCGCCGAACCTGACCGAGGCGCGGCTGCGTCGCTGGCCCGGCACATGACCTGGAACCGCGCGCTCGACGCGGAGCTGGCCGACCTGAGGGAGTTCGTGCGATGACCGTCGTGGCGCCGCCCCAGCACCTCCGGCTCGTGCCCTCGGTGCGACCCGCCGAGGTCGCGACCAGCGGGTCGCGGCTGGCGGTCGCGATCCACGACGTCGAGCCCGCGACGTTCGAGCGGTGCGCGCGCATCCGCGACTGGCTGTTCGACCACGGCGTGCATCGCGTGACCCTGCTCGTCATCCCCGCGCCGGACCTCCACCCGTTCATGGACCGCCGGCCCGAGCTCGCGGCCTGGCTACGCGAGCGCGCCGCGGCCGGGGACGCGGTCGCCCAGCACGGCCTCCAGCACCGGCAGGCGCGCAACGGGACGCCGCTGCGCCAGGCGCTCGCCCGCTGGCAGGGGGCCGACGCGGCCGAGTTCGTCGGGCTCGACGAGGGGGAGACGCGCCGCGCGATCGAGTCGGGCCGCCGGCTGCTGAAGCTGGCGGGGATCGAGCCGCGCGGGTTCGTCGCCCCTGGATACGCCTATACGCCCGCGCTCCGCGCCGCACTCGCCGAGCGCTTCGACTGGTGGGCCGACCTCCTGCGCCTGCATCGCGGTGGCAAGAGCGCGACCGTCGCCCCCGCCCTCACGCTGGGCACCGCGACGCCGCTCAAGCGCGCGCTGTCGCCGATGCTCATCCGCACGATGGCGGCGAGCAGTGGCCCGCTGTTGCGGCTCGACCTGCATCCCGCCGACCTGGACCACCCCCGACACATGCTCGCCCTCGACTCGGTGCTGCAGCGTGCTGGACGACGCAGCGCGGTCACGTACGACGATCTCGTCGCCGCCTGATCCGCCGCGCCACGTCGAGTCGCCCGCGCGGCTCGGGCCAGCGCCCGGCGCGTCTGCGCGCGACCGGCGTCTGTGGGTCGCCTCGGAACGTGCGCTGCGCGCCAACTGGCGGGAGGGACGCCGGCGGCGCAGCGGCCACGCCTACGCGTTCACCTGCCCGGCGCCTCCGCGATACCGCCACATGTGGCACTGGGACAGCTGCTTCCACGCGATCGCGTGGCGGCGCATCGACCCGGCCCGCGCCCGGGCCGAGCTCCGCACGGTCCTGGCCTCCGGGCGCCCGGACGGCTTCCTGCCGCACACGGCGTTCTGGCATTGGCCGGCGGGCTGGCGACGGGCCCCGTTCTACGCCACGGCCAGCGTCGTCGGCAGCCGGATCACCGAGACGATCAATCCGCCGCTGCTGCCGTTCGCCTGGGAGCTCGTCGCCGACGCCTCGTCCGATCACCCGGGCTTCCGCGACGAGGCACTGCCGGCGCTGGCTACACATCTCGACTGGCTGGCGACCCATCGCGATCCCGATGGCGACGGCCTGCTGACGATCGTCGCGCCCGACGAGTCCGGGCTCGACGACTCGCCGAAGTACGACGGCGTCTACGGGCGCCTGGCGCACGACCGGCTCGGCTACTTCTGGCTCATGGAGCGCTCGCGCCGGCTGGAGTGGCACTCGCACACGATCATCGAGAAGTACGACCACCACGTCGAGGACGTGCTCGTCAACGTCGCCTACGCGCTGTCGCTGCGGGCGATGGGACGAATGAGCGGCGAGGCGGCCTGGACGGCACGCGCTGAGCGCACGGAGTCGTCGCTGCTGGAGAAGTGCCTCGATCCCAAGACCGGGCTGTTCCTCGATCTGCACGGACCCGACGAGGAGCCCGTGCGGTTCTCGTCCTGGTCGGCGCTGACGCCGCTGGCGCTCGAGGCGCTCCCCGAGGACGTCCGCCGTCGGCTCGTCGAGGAGCACCTCCTCAACCCGGCGCGCTACCGGGCACCGGTCGGCATCCCGTCGGTCGCGATGGACGAGCCGATGTTCAACCCGGGGTTCGATCGCTGGCGCACATGGCGTGGCCCATCGTGGGTGAACACCGCCTGGATGCTTGTGCCCCCGCTGCGCCGGCTGGGCTACGACGCCCCCGCTGCGGCGATCGTCGAGGGGCTCGCGAACGCCGCGGCCGAGCACGGCCTGCGCGAGTACTACCACCCGATCACCGGGCGCGGGCTGGCCTCGAAGAACTTCGGCTGGTCGACGCTGCTCGTCGATCTCTTGTAACGAAAACTACTGATACGTAGGGTCTGTGCCGGTGGAGGAATCGGTGCTCTCGGCGGTCGTGCTGCCGCTCGGCCTCGCGTGCATCATGTTCGCGCTCGGGACGACGCTCACGGTCGCGGACTTCAAGCGGATCGCAACCGCGCCGCGGGGTGTCGCGGTGGGGATGATCAACCTCGCGATCGTCGCGCCGCTGCTCGC
>JAEMSV010000277.1 GCA_016462625.1 Solirubrobacteraceae bacterium
GTCGTCGAGTCGCCGCCGCTGGTGGGCGGGGTGACCGGCGTGACCGGAGCGCCCGTCGGGCGGATGACGACCATCAGGACGTCATCGCCCGGGACGGAGAGGTCCGCGGTGGTCGTGTTGGCGGGGCCCGCGGTGAGCGCGGTGCCGACGCCCGGCCGGCCGGTGCTCACGTCCGCCGGAGCGGCGAGGGTCAGCTTGACCGGGCGGGCGGCCGGGTACAGCTCGCGCTTGTAGGTCGCGTCCCACACCGAGGCGGTCTGCCACAGGGCGAGCGCGTACGAGCCGTCCTTCCGGCGCAGCAGCACCTGCTGCACGCCGCTCAGGTTGCCCGCGAGCGTGTAGTCGAGGCTGCCGCCCGGATCGGAGGCCTCCCCACCGTCGGCGAGCTTGATGAGGTTGCGCAGCGAGGCCGCGGCGGGCTTCTCCGAGTAGTCCCCGCGGAAGAGGCCGAAGTGCGCCTCGAGGTAGGTCTTGGACGTGTCGCTGTACGTGTTGAGCAGCTCGTAGGAGAACGTCCGCGCGATCCCGCGGCGGAAGTTGTCCAGGAACAGGCGCGGCAGGTAGATCGCCGTCGCACGCTCGGACGTCGGCGCATGGCCGCCGGTCCACTGGTTCACCGCGTTGTGGTACCCGGTCTCCGTCACGATCCCGGGCTGGCCGCCTGAGACGACGTAGGCGAGCAGCGCCGCCTTGTCGTCGAACGAGCCGGGGGCGCGCCCGCCGGGGTACAGGTGCATGTTCGCAAAGTTCGTGTAGGCGCCGACGTTGCCGAGCTGGGCCGCGTTCTCACTGTGACCCATGCTCGGGCCGAGCACCGGAACGTCGTTCAGGCTCGGCTGCGCGCGCACAGCCTCGAACAGCTTGCGCTGGTACGCACGGACGTCGGCGGCCCAGGTGGCACCGCCGTGGAGGTCCCATTCGTTCGAGCCCTCGAGGCCCGCGATCGTGCGTGAGCCCTCGTCCTTGATCGCCGCGACGTGGGCAACCGCGTCGGCGTTCGGGTCGCCCATGAGCAGGGTCGACTTGATGCCCGCGGCCGCGAGGTCGCTGCGGAACTGGCGCTGGCGGTTCTGCACCGTCGCCGGCGCATTCGGCGTCATGAGCCCGTCCCGCACATGACGGATGCCCACGCTCTTCAGCGCATTGAGAACCTTCGGGTGGTCGTAGTACGGCGTGTTGCTGCCGAAGGAGCTGTGGATGTTCACGCCGATGGAGTCCACGAAGGCGCCGGAGCCCTTCGCGGGGCGGACTTCAGCCGAAGCGACCGCGGGGGCGGCCAGGGCGATTGCCGTCGTGATGACGGCCAGGGGGGAGAGGGGTACACGCATGCCAACGTCGTCGTCTTCCGCCGTGCAGAAGCCGACCCGCAGCTCCAGAACCTCAACCAACGGCCGATCACCCGTTGCCGTGGACGATGAGCCGAGTTTCGTGTTGAACTCTCACGTGTGTCAGGATTCCGTGCGATGACTGACCAGCCCACTCCGGTCTCGGTCGGCGGGGGAGACGGACAGGGGTTCTTCAGCACGCTGCTTCGGCGCGCCTGGATCCCCTTGTTGTCCGGCATCCTCGTCGGCGGCCTCGCGTTCCTGATCCTCAACAGCCGGGACAAGACGTACGAGACGTGCTCGTACCTCCGCGTCAACAGCGGACCCGTCGACCAGGCGATCCTCGGCCTGCCCGCCGCGCAGAAGCCGATCACCAACATCATCGGTGAGACCGCAGCCGAGATCGAGCAATACCGCGTCGCCCAGCGCGCGGTGGAGTTCCTCCAGCTCAAGCCGTTCGCCAACGCGAACCAGATCCTCAAGGTCGTCGAGGCCGAGCCCGACCAGAACTCCGGCCTGATCACGGTCTGCGCGAAGGGCCGGACCCCGAGCGAGGCGCAGCGCATCGCGAACTCGATGGCGCGCGCCTACGTGGACATCAACCGTGCCCGCTCGCAGGCCAACCTCCGGGCGGCCCGCCGCGAGCTCGTGCGCCTGCAGCGCACCCGCGTCTCCGCCGTGCGCCGGCAGGCACGGCGCGGCGAAGCCGGCACCGCCGCCGTCGACTCGATCCAGGAGACCCAGGACCAGATCGAGCGGCTGACGCTGGCCGAGAAGATCAACACGGACTCGGTCGTCGTCGCCAAGCCCGCGAAGCTCCCCGAGGGCCCGTCCGGGATCCCCCCGTGGACGATCGGCATCCTCGGCTTCATCATCGGCGCCGCCCTCGGCGGAGCGCTGATCGCGGTCCGCGAGCAGAACGACAAGCGCATCCGCACGCGCCGCCAGCTCGAGCGGATCGTCGGCGCCCCGGTGCTGGCCTCCATCCGCAGCAAGGGCACGCTCAAGCAGCGCCTGCCCCTCGACGGTCTGACCCGCAAGGAGGCCGAGCCGTTCCGCCTGCTGTTCGCCAAGCTGCGCAACTCGACCGGGGCCGAGCATCTCGAGACGCTGGTCATCGCGTCGATCGACGACGACGGGGCCAGCGGCAGCGTCAGCTGGTACCTGAGCGCGACGGCCGCGGCCGCCGGCGCCCGCGTCCTGCTCATGGAGGCGGACACGGACCGCCCCAGCGCGGTGGACAACGGCGAAGGCCGCCCCGCGGGCGTCTCGGACATCCTCTCCGGCCGCAACCGGCTCGACGAGGTCGTCTACCACGTCGCCGCCGACGCCCGCCACGCGGTGAACATCGTCTCGCCGGGCGAGCGCAACGGCGGCGCGCACCTGCGCGGCGGCCACGGCATCCAGGACCTGATCGCGCAGGCGCACGCCGAGCACGACCTCGTCCTCATCGACACGCCGCCCGTCGTCGACGCCGACGCCGTGCCGTTCGTCCGCAACGCCCAGGGCGCCGTGCTGGTCTACCGCCACGGCGGCGCCGACCAGGACGCGCTGCGCGAGGCCCGCGACGAGCTGGC
>JAEMSV010000119.1 GCA_016462625.1 Solirubrobacteraceae bacterium
GACCTCCGGGGCATTGAGGGACCCACGGCCCCCGTGGGTCCCTCAATGCCCCGGAGGTCTACGAGAACGTCCCCGGGCACATCATTCCGATCCTCCGCAAGGAGTTCGAAGACTTCTCAGTCGAGTCCGACAAGTTCCTCGACGGCCAGACGCCGGAGAACGAGTTCATCGGATTCCGCCTGAAGCAGGGGGTCTACGGGCAGCGCCAGCCGGGCGTGCAGATGATCCGCGTGAAGCTCCCCTGGGGCGGCGTCACGCCCGAGCACCTCGAGGCGTTCGCGGACGTCGCCGAGGAGTTCGTCCCGAAGAACAAGGTCCACATCACGACGCGCCAGTGCATCCAGATGCACGACATTCCGCTGAAGGACATGACGGCGCTCATGACCCGGATCTCCGAGTCGGGCCTCTCCTCGCGTGAGGGCTGCGGCAACACGGTCCGCAACGTCACCGGCGACCCGTGGGCCGGCATCGCCCACGACGAGACCTTCGATCCGACCCCGTACGCGGGCGCCTACGTGCGCTACTTCGTGCGTCACCCCACGACGCAGCTCATGCCGCGCAAGGTCAAGACCGCGTTCGCCGCGTCGGACTCCGATCGTCCGATCACCGGCATCCACGACATCGCCTTCATCCCGCGCATTCGCGACGGCGTCAAGGGCTTTGAGATCCGCGTCGGCGGCGGCACGTCGATCATGCCGCGCATCGCGCCGACGCTGACGGAGTTCGCGACGGCCGACGACGGCGAGTACCTCAAGATCTCCGAGGCCGTCTTCCGCATCTTCGACCGCCAGGACTGGCTGCGCGTCAACCGCGCGCGGGCCCGCATCAAGGTCTTCGTCGACAAGTACGGCATCGAGGAGCTGCAGAGCCAGGTCGCCGAGGAGCTCAAGGGCGACTGGGTCGCCGAGCGCAACTTCGACCCGCAGCCGCTGCTGTTCGTCCTCGACGAGGAGGAGAACCTCCCGGCCGTCGCCGAGAACCCCGGCGCGCCGACCGCCGAGGACCAGGCCGCGTTCGACGCGTTCTGCGCCTCGAACGTCGTCAAGCAGCGCCAGGAGGGCTTCAGCGCCGTTCACCTGAAGATCGACCGCGGCGACCTCACGCCCGACCAGCTGCGCCGCCTCGCGAACATCATGCGCGAGTACTCCGCCGGCTGGGCCCGCACGACGATGCATCAGAACATCGTCCTGCGCTGGGTCCGCGACGAGTCGGTCTACGACGCCTGGAAGGCGCTGTCGGAGCTCGATCTCGGGAAGGCCGGCGCGGACGAGATCACCGACGTCGTCTCGTGCCCCGGCACCGACAGCTGCAAGATGGGCATCACGTCCTCGATGGGCCTGAACCGCGCGGTCCAGGCGCGCGTCGAGGAGATGAACATCACGGATCCCCTGACCAAGGGCGTCCACATCAAGATGTCCGGCTGCCCGAATGGGTGCTCGCAGCACCACGTCGGCAACATCGGGTTCTACGGCGCGTCGATCAAGGTCGGCGAGCACACGATCCCGGCGTACATCGCCCACATCGGCGGCAACTTCGAGGGCGGCGACGTCGTCTTCGGCGCCCGCCTGAAGGTGCGCCTGCCCGCCAAGCGCATCCCGGACGCCGTCGAGAAGTGGCTGACGATGTACCAGGCCGAGCGCACCTCCGACACGGAGACGTTCAACCAGTACGCCGAGCGCGTCGGCACGAAGCACTTCGAGGACGCGGTCCGCGAGGTCGCGCTTCCCGTTGACTTCTCCGTCGACACGATGCAGATGTTCATCGACTGGAACCGCGACGTGCCGTTCGTCGTCCAGCGTGGCGAGGGCGAGTGCGCGGTCTAAGCCCCACCACCCTCCCGGACCTCGAAGCGCTCGGGGTCGAGGACGTGCTGCGTCACGCTGGCGAGCAGCACGGCGCCGGCCTGGTCCTGCTCTGCTCCTTCCAGAAGGAGGAGAGCGTGCTGGTCGACGCCGTGGCGCGGGTCGCACCGAAGACGCGCATCGTGACCATCGACACCGGTGTGCTCTTTCCTGAGACGCTGGCCGCGTGGCGCGAGTTCGAGCAGCGCTTCGGCGTTCATGTGGATGTGGAAGACGCCTCGCGCCCTGGCAATCCCTGGACCGGCCCCGCGGACTGCTGCGGCACCGAGAAGGTCGCCGCGCTGGAGCGCGCACTGAGCGGCGCGAGCGCGTGGGTGACCGGCATCCGCCGGGAGCAGGGCCCGACCCGCGCGAACACGCAGAAGCTCGAGTGGGACGCCAAGCGCGGCATCCCGAAGTACAACCCGCTCGCCGACTGGACCGACAAGGACCTGTGGAAGCACATCGCCGAGCGCGATCTGCCCTACCACGAGCTCCACGACCAGAACTACGAGTCGATCGGCTGCGCGCCGTGCACCCAGCCGGGGTCCGGTCGCGAGGGCCGCTGGGCCGGCCAGGACAAGACGGAGTGCGGTCTCCACGTGCAGGAGATCGGCTGACGCCATGGACCCGCTGATCGTCCTGTTCGGTCTGGGCGTCGGCGTGCTCGTGGGCATGACCGGCATCGGCGGTGGCTCGCTCATGGCGCCGCTGCTGATCCTCGGCGCGGGCGTGTCCCCGGTCGTCGCGATCGGCACCGACCTCATGTACGGCGCGATCACGAAGACCGTCGGCGGCTGGCGCCACCTGAAGGCCGGCACGGTCGACCTCGGCCTGTCGCGGTGGCTGGCATTCGGCTCCGTGCCGGGCTCGCTCGTCGGCGTCTTCGTGCTCAACCACCTGCACCGCACCTACGGCGACGACTTCGATCCCGTCCTGCTGACGATGGTGGCCATCATGCTGCTCGTCGTCGCGGGAGCGATCCTCTTCCGGGTCCTGTTCCTGCCGGGCCTCTCCGAGCGCGAGCGCGAGACCGTCACGCTCACCCGGACGACGAAGACGCTCGCCGTGAGCATTGGCCTCGTCATCGGCTTCCTGCTCGGCATGACCTCGGTCGGCAGCGGCGCGCTCATCGGCCTCGCGCTGATCCTCATCTTCCGCATGACGCCGCACCGGGTCGTCGGCACAGACGTCTTCCACGCGGCGATCCTGCTGTGGACCGCCGGTCTCGCCCACTGGTTCAGCGGGAACGTCGACTGGGTCCTGACGGCGAACATCCTCATCGGCTCGATCCCCGGCGTCTGGGCCGGCACCCACTTCATGCAGCGCGTCCCCGCCAACGGCCTGCGCCCCGCCCTCGGCTGCGTGCTGCTCGGCTCCGCGCTCGCCGTGTTGAACAAGGCGGGCGTCGACGTTCCCGTCGCGGTGATCATCGGCGCCCCGCTGGCCGCCGGCGCGCTGGCATTCGTCATCCACCGACTTCGCCCGACCCCCACAACCACCCGAGAGGCGGTGGCCACCGCATGAGCAGGACGCTGACCCATCTGGACGCGCTCGAATCCGAGGCGATCCACGTCATGCGCGAGGTCGCCGCGGAGCTCGAGAAGCCCGTGCTGCTGTTCAGCGGCGGCAAGGACTCCATCGTCCTGCTCCGCCTCGCCGAGAAGGCTTTCCGCCCCGGGAAGTTCCCGTTCCCGCTGATGCACGTCGACACGGGCCACAACTTCCCCGAGGTCATCGAGTTCCGCGACCGCCGCGTCGCCGAGCTCGGCGAGCACCTGATCGTCGCGTCCGTGCAGGAGTCGATCGACCAGGGCCGCGTGGCCGAGGAGAGCGGCGTCGGCGCGTCGCGCAACCGGCTGCAGACCACGACGCTGCTCGACGCGATCGAGCAGCACGGCTTCGACGCGGCGTTCGGCGGCGCCCGCCGTGACGAGGAGCGCGCCCGCGCGAAGGAGCGGATCTTCAGCTTCCGCGACGACTTCGGCGGCTGGGATCCGCGCCGTCAGCGGCCCGAGCCGTGGAACCTCTACAACGGCCGGGTGGGCCGCGGTGAGAGCGTCCGCGTGTTCCCGCTCTCGAACTGGACCGAGCTCGACGTGTGGAGCTACATCGAGCGCGAGGAACTCGAGCTGCCGAACATCTACTTCGCGCACGAGCGCGAGGTGTTCGCCCGCGACGGCATGCTCTACGCGACCGCCGACTTCATCGACCGGCGTCCCGACGAGGACCCGTTCCTCGCCACGGTCCGGTACCGCACCGTGGGCGATATGAGCTGCACCGGCGCGGTGCGCTCGGACGCGGCGACGCTGCCTGACGTGGTCGCCGAGATCGCGGCGACACGCGTGACCGAGCGCGGCGAGACCCGCGCGGACGACCGCGTCTCCGAGGCCGCCATGGAAGATCGAAAGGTCGCCGGGTACTTCTAGCCATGGCCACCGCCACCGCCACCACCCTCCGCCTCGCCACGGCGGGCTCTGTCGACGACGGCAAGTCCACCCTCATCGGCCGCCTGCTCTACGACGCCAAGTCCGTCCTGCAGGACCAGATGGACCAGGTCGCCGAGGCCTCCAAGCGCCGCAACGCCAACGGGGAGATCGACCTCTCGCTGCTGACCGACGGCCTGCGCGCCGAGCGTGAGCAAGGCATCACGATCGACGTCGCGTACCGCTACTTCGCCACGGCCCGCCGCCGGTTCATCCTGGCCGACTGCCCAGGCCACGTGCAGTACACGCGCAACATGCTCACGGGCGCATCGACCGCCGACCTGGCGATCGTGCTCGTCGACGCGCGCCACGGCGTGGTCGAGCAGACGCGGCGGCACGCGTTCATCGCGTCGCTGCTCGGCATCCGCCACCTCGTGCTGGCCGTCAACAAGATGGACCTCGTCGACTTCAGCGAGGAGCGCTTCGACGAGATCTCCCGCGACTTCTGCGAGTTCGCGCGCGGCCTGAAGGGCGTGCGCGAGGTGACGTACATTCCGATCGGCGCCAAGCACGGCGACAACGTCGTGCACGTCAGCGAGAACACCCCCTGGTACGGCGGCCTGCCGCTGCTCGAGCACCTGGAGACCGTCGAGGTCACGGGCGAGCACGACGACGGCCACGCGCGCTTCCCCGTGCAGTGGGTCATCCGCGATCCGGAGACCGGCGAGCGCGAGTACGCGGGCCAGGTCGCCGGCGGCACGCTGAAGGCCGGCGACGAGGTCGTCGTCCTGCCCGGGGGTGTGCGGACCACCGTCGCAGAGGTCCGGACCATCGACGGCCCCCTCGATGAGGCCTTCGCCCCGCTGTCGGTGACCGTCAAGCTCACCGACGACGTGGACGTCGCCCGCGGCGACATGCTGTGCGGCGCCGAGGAGACGCCCGAGCCGGTCCGCGAGCTCGAGGCCGACGTCTGCTGGATGGCCGACGCCCCGCTGCGCCCGCGCGGCAAGTACGCGCTGAAGCTCGGCACGCAGAGCGTGCGGGTGGTCGTCGACGAGCTCATCGACGTCCTCGACGTCCACACGCTCGACCGCCACCCCGCCCCGGTGGAGCTGGCGGCGAACGACATCGGCCGCGTCCGGCTGCGCGTCTCCCGTCCGATCGTCGCCGACGCGTACGAGGACAACCGCGCGACCGGCGCACTGATCCTCATCGACGAAGCGACGAACGACACCGTCGCGGCCGGCATGGCCGTCGGGACATAGCGTCTTGAATTCCGACGTGAGCGGGTAGAAACGTGCAAGGCCGCCCGTGGTGGCCTGTACGGTTCTTCAATGGTGCATCGGGTGCTGCATCGACTAGGCGGTCATGTGTCCTACGCGAACGTGACGGCAACTCTCGCGCTGATCATCGCGCTCGGCGGGACGTCCTATGCCGCCGTGAAGGTGACGGGCCGCAACGTGGTCGACGGATCGATTACGAGCGCCGACGTGCGCAACAGCTCGCTGCGCGGCAAGGACATCCGCAACAAGTCGATCACCGGCGACGACGTTCGCGACGGCACGATCAGCGGCGCCGATCTGCGCCGTGGCTCGATCCCGGTCGACCGGCTGCGCGGCACGCTCCCGGCGACGCAGGGCGCTGCGGCGCCGACTCCCGCGCCGGCGGCCGTGCTCGGTGCCGGGGCGGTGACCGGCGACAAGCTCGCGCTCGGCTCGGTAACCCCCGCCCACGAGGCCCCGATCCCGGCCGTCCGGCTCGGCAGGACGGGCGCGCTCGACCTGCCGAACGACACGCTGGTGGCCGTCCCCTTCGACCGGGAGATCGACGACCCACTGGATCTGCACGGTCCGCTGACGCCCACCGTCACGACCGCGCCGATCGCCGGCGTCTACATGATCTCGGCCGGGGCCTGGATCTCCGGCAGCACGGGCGGCTCGCGCCGCTACGCCTCGCTCGTCGTCAACGGCGCGACCAACATCGCATCGCAGGCTGTCCGCCCCGTGAGCGCGAACAACGCGCCGACCATCCTCTCGGTCGCGACCACCCGCCGCCTGGCGGCCGGGGACCAGATCACGCTGACCGTGCTGCAGAACAGCGGGTCCACCCTGAAGCTGGACTCCGGCGCCGAGCACACCTCGCTCGCGCTGGCCTGGTTGGGCCCCTGACGCGGCCTCGATGACCGCCGCCCTCGAGATCCTCGCCGTCCTGGCGCTGGTCGCCGCCAACGCGTACTTCGTCATCGGCGAGTACGCGGTCGTGACGGCCCGCCGCGGCCCCCTCATGCGACGCGCCGAGGAGGGCAGCCGCGGCGCCGCCGCGGCACTGAAGCTGATGGACGAGCCGGTGCGCGTGATCAGCACGGTGCAGGTCGGCATCACCGCGGTCGGCATCCTCATCGGTGCGCTCGGCGAGCCGCTCGTCCGCGGCCTCCTGGGCGACGCGATCCCGACCTGGCTCGCGTTCGTCATCGCCTTCTCCGTCGTGACGTACCTGTCGGTCGTGCTCGGCGAGCTGGTGCCCAAGGCGCTGACGCTCGACCGGGCCGAGACCCTCGCGGTCCTCATCGCGCCGTCGATCACGCTCATGGCCGTCGTCGTGCGGCCGGTCGTGCTCGTGTTCGAGCGTTCGGCCGGTGTCCTGCTGCGGCCGTTCGGCATCAGCGAGGTCGTCGCCGGCGGAGGCGTCGCCACGCCCGAGGAGCTGCGCCAGCTTGTCGACGACGCCGAGGACTCGGGAGTCATCGAGACCGCCCAGGAGGAGCTGCTCCACAACGTCTTCGACTTCGCCAGCGCGGAGGCCCGCGACATCCTCGTTCCCGCCGACGACCTCGTCTGGCTGGACGCCGCGCTCCTGCCCGACGCGGCGTTCGCCGAGGCGCTGCGCACGGGCCACAGCCGGTTCCCCGTCGGCGACGGCTCGCTGGACCGGATCACCGGCGTGATCCACCTCCGCGACCTCGCCCGCGCCGCGCAGTCCGGCGAGCAGACGCCGGTGCAGCAGCTCGGCCGCGAGGTGCACGTCATCCCGCCGACGAAGGACCTCGCCGCGCTGCTGCGCGAGCTGCGCCAGCGCCACGAGCAGCTCGCGATCGTCGCCGACGAGTACGGCCGCACGCTGGGCATCGTCACCGTCGAGGACATCCTCGAGGAGCTCGTCGGCGAGATCGAGGACGAGTACGACCTGCCTGATGCGTCGGTCGAGCGGCTGCCCGATGGGCGGGTGCGCGTGGCCGGAACGCTGACCGTCGACGACTTCAACGAGGCCTTCGACACCAAGCTCCCCGAGGGGGATGCGCACACGCTCGCCGGCATCGTGTTCACGGCGCTCGGCCGGCTGCCGCGCAAGGGCGAGCAGGTCACCGCGGCGCACGTCACGTTCGAGGTCGACGAGCTCGACGGAGCCCGTATCCGGCGGCTGATCGTCTCGCTTCCGCGACCCTGAACGCGGGAAACGCGGAAGGTCAACTAGACTGCCGCGCCGCATGTTTTCCAAGGTTCTGGTTGCCAACCGCGGAGAGATCGCGATCCGCGTCATCCGCGCTCTCGAAGAGCTCGGCATCGCCTCCGTGGCGGTGTATTCGGAGCTCGATCGCGACGCCCTCCACGTCCAGCGCGCCGACGAGGCGTACCTGCTCGGCGGGCCCACGGCGGCCGAGAGCTACCTCAACGTCGAGCGCCTCCTCGAGGTCATCAAGGAGTCCGGCGCCGAGGCCGTGCACCCCGGCTACGGCTTCCTCGCGGAGAACGCCCCGTTCGCCCAGGCGCTCGAAGACGCCGGCGTCACGTTCATCGGCCCGCCCGCCTCGGCCATCGACGCCATGGGCTCGAAGACCAGCGCCCGCGACCTGATGAAGAAGGCCGGCGTCCCCATCGTCCCGGGCACCACCGAGCCCGTCGCGACCGTCGAGGACGCGCGCAAGATCATCGCCGACGAGATCGGCTTCCCGGTCGCCGTCAAGGCGGCGTCGGGCGGCGGCGGCAAGGGCTTCCGCGTCGCGCTGACCGAGGACAAGCTGGAGGAGGCCTTCGAGGGCGCCTCCCGCGAGGGCGAGAAGTTCTTCAGCGACGGCACGGTCTACCTCGAGCGCTACCTGCCGAACCCGCGCCACGTCGAGGTCCAGATCCTCGCCGACACGCACGGCAACGTCATTCACCTGGGCGAGCGCGACTGCTCGATCCAGCGCCGTCACCAGAAGGTCATCGAGGAGGCGCCCGCGCCGCCGTGGGTCGTCGACGAGGAGCTGCGCGCGCGGATCGGCAAGATCGGCGTCGAAGCGGCCAAGGCCGTCGACTACGTCGGCGCCGGCACCATCGAGGGCATGCTGGCCGAGGACGGCGAGTACTTCTTCCTCGAGATGAACACCCGCGTGCAGGTCGAGCACTGCGTCACCGAGATGGTGACCGGCATCGACATCGTGCGCGAGGGCATCATGGCCGCCGCCGGCGAGCCGCTCTCGATCAAGCAGGAGGACGTCGTCCTCCGCGGCCACGCGATCGAGTGCCGCATCAACGCCGAGAACGCGGCGAAGAACTTCGCGCCGGCCCCGGGCGACATCGGCAAGTACCGCGAGCCGAGCGGCCCCGGCGTGCGCGTCGACTCCGGCGTCGGCGAGAACGGCACCGTCTCCCCGATGTACGACCCGATGGTCTCCAAGCTGATCGTCTGGGACGTGGACCGCGAGAAGGCGACGGCCCGCATGCTGCGCGCCCTGAGCGAGTACGAGATCGAGGGCCTGACGACCCTCATCCCGTTCCACCAGACGATCCTGGCGACCGAGGACTGGGCGAAGGGCAGCACCTGCCACGACCTCCTCGAGGACAAGGAGTGGCTGAAGTCCACCGCTCCCGAGGTCCCCGTCGTCCCCGTCGAGAAGGACGAGGACGAAGAGGAGAAGGTCACGCAGGACTACCTCGTCGAGGTCGGCGGCCGCCGCTTCGACGTCAAGGTCGTCGGCCCGCCGCCCATCGCGGGTGTCGCGGTCGCCGGCGGTGCCGCGAACGGCACGAAGAAGCCCAAGCGCGAGCGCAAGTCCGGCGGTGGCGGCGGCGGTGGCGACACCCTCGCCTCGCCGCTCCAGGGCACGGTCTTCAAGGTGAACGTCGAGAAGGGCGCCACCGTCGAAGAGGGCGCGATCATCGCCATCATCGAGGCGATGAAGATGGAGAACGAGATCACCGCCCACAAGGCGGGCGTGGTCGAGGAGCTCCCCATCGAGCCGGGCCAGTCCGTCAGCGCCGGCGACACGATCGCCGTCATCAAGAGCCCGGCGGCCGAGTAATGCCGGTGCGCGTCTGGCGCGCCGAGCATCACGAGGCGGAGGCGGTCTCCGCCCTGCTGGTGGCATTCCGCAACCACGTGGGCGCGGACTGGCCCTCGGACAACGCGTTCTTCGCGGGCGTCGACAAGCTGATCGAGGACCCGAACACCGAGTTCCTGCTCGCGTCGATCGACGACGACTCGCCCCCGACAGGCGTCCTGCAGCTGCGCTTCCGCTTCGGCATCTGGAAGGCCGCGACGGATGCCTGGCTCGAGGACCTCTACGTCCTCCCCGAGGCGCGCCGCCACGGGCTCGGTGACGCGCTGGTCGCGCTCGCGATCGAGCGGGCGGCTGAGCGCGGTTGCCGGCGGATCGAGCTGGACGCCTACGAGAACAACACCGCGGCCGTCGCGCTGTACGAGCGCCACGGCTTCAGCAATCGGTCGAAGAGCGCGGACGGACGCGACCTGCTGTTCGGCCGCGTGATCGAACCGCCCGAAGGCTAAGCGGCCGCGGCCGGCTCGGCCGTGACGACCGGGTCGGGCCGCTCGGCGACCGACTCGATCCGTACACGCGTGCCGTGCTGAGGCGCCAGGGTGACCGCGCGAAGCACGGGACGCTCGGGGGCGGGGTCGATGGTGCTCATCTCCACCCGGCTGTAGAGCGCGCGGATCACGTACTTCATCTCCAGCTCGGCGAACGAGGCGCCCAGGCACCGCCGGATGCCGCCGCCGAACGGGATCCACCCGTAGGTCTCGGGGCGCTTGCCGAGGAACCGGTCCGGGTTGAAGCGGAAGGGCTCCTCGTAGGTGGCCGCCCGGTGGTTGGCCAGCCAGATGTTCACGTTGACCGTCCAGCCAGCCGGGATCTCGTATCCGTCGAGCGTGAGCGGCTTCTTCAGTTCGCGGCCGACGATCGGAACCACGGGGCGGTCGCGGAGGATCTCGTTGACGGTCGCGTCGATGTACGCGTCGCCACCGTTCTCGCCGTGCGCGAGCTCGTGCTTGAGCTTCTGCAGCGCGTCGGGCGTGCGCAGCAGGCGCTCCGCGCCCCAGGCGAGGGACGTCGCGGTCGTCTCGTGGCCGACGAGCAGGAGCGTCACGAGCTCATCGCGCAGCTCGTCGTCGGTCATCTGCGACCCGTCCTCGTCCTGGGCGAGCATGAGCATCGACATCATGTCGCTGCGCTCGTCGAGGTCGGTCAGCTTGCGGTGGTCGGCGATCTCGGCGTAGACGACCTCGTCCATCGCCTGGCGCAGCTTCTCCATCGGACCGGTCATCTTCTTGCGCTGGGCGAGCACGAGGTCGAGCACGGAGCGCGGACTGCTCGTCGCGCGCTTGGTGAGGCCGACGACCACCTCGCGCAGGGCGTCCTGGCGGGCCGCGTCCTCCATGCCGAAGACGATCGCGAGGATCGTGTCGAAGGTGATCGCCTGCATCTCCTCC
>JAEMSV010000278.1 GCA_016462625.1 Solirubrobacteraceae bacterium
GTGGTGCTCGGCGCGATCATGTCCATCCTCGACGTCACCGTCGTGAACGTCGCGCTGCGGGTCCTCTCCGAGGACTTCGATTCACCGCTGTCCACGATCCAGTGGGTTGCGACGGGCTACACGCTCGCGCTCGCCACCGTCATCCCGATCACCGGCTGGGCGGCTGATCGCTTCGGCACGAAGCGGCTGTACATGCTGTCGCTCGGGCTCTTCATGCTCGGCTCCGTCGCCGCCGGCCTCGCCTGGTCGGCCGAATCGCTCATCGCCTTCCGCGTCCTGCAGGGCTTCGGCGGCGGCATGATCATGCCCGCCGGCATGACGATCCTGACGCGCGCCGCGGGCCCGGAGCGCCTCGGCCGCGTCATGAGCATCGTCGGTATCCCGATGCTGCTCGGGCCGATCATCGGCCCGATCCTCGGCGGTTGGCTCGTCGACGACGTCAGCTGGCATTGGATCTTCTTCATCAACGTCCCGATCGGCCTGCTCGCCCTCTTCATGGCGGCGCGCATCCTGCCGCGTGACGTGCCGGCCCATCAGCACACGCTCGACCTCCGCGGGCTCCTGCTCGTCTCCCCCGGTCTCGCCGCGCTCGTCTACGGCCTCTCGAACTCGGCGTCCGCGGGCGGCTTCACCGCGCCTGACGTGTTCGGCCCGATCGTCGCAGGCCTGGTCCTCATTGCCCTGTTCGTGCGCCACGCGCTGCGGACCGACGAGCCGCTCGTCGACATGCGGCTGTTTACGAACCGCACGTTCAGCGCAGCCTCCGGGACGCTCGTGCTGTTCGCCATCGCCGTCTTCGGGGCGATGCTGCTCCTGCCGCTCTACCTCCAGACCGTCCGCGGCGAGTCCGCGCTGACGAGCGGCCTGCTGCTCGCCCCGCAGGGCATCGGTGCGCTGCTCACCATGCCGATCGCCGGCCTGCTCACCGACCGCATCGGTCCGGGCAAGATCGTGCTCACCGGCCTGCCGCTCGTCTTCCTCAGCCTGCTCGGGCTCACGCAGCTCACCGCGGACACCTCCTACTGGGTCCTCGGCGGCGAGCTGTTCCTGATGGGCATGGGCATGGGCATGACGATGATGCCCGTGATGACCGGCGCGATGGCGACGCTGCGCAGCGCCGCCGTCGCCCGCGCCAGCACGACGCTGAACGTCATCCAGCAGGTCGGCGCATCCGTCGGCACCGCCACGATGGCCGTCCTGCTCACCAGCGCCATGCCCGGCGATGGCGGGATCGAGGGCGGCGCGGAGTCGCTCGCCGACCTGCCGCCCGCAGTCGTTGCGAAGGCGCTCGACCTCATGGCCGAGGCCTACGCCAGCACGTTCGGCAAGGCGCTCGGCATTGCGATGCTCGCGCTGCTCCCGGCGCTGCTGCTCCCGCGTAGGAAGATCACGCCGGCCCCGCCGGAGCTCGACGAGAACGGCCGGCCGATCGAGGCCGCGCCGGTCATCCTCGCCCACTGATCCCGAGCGTCCCGGACGGACAGGTACGGTTCAGCCATGAGCCCCACCTTTGACGTCCGGGACAAGGTCGCACTGGTCACAGGCGCCGCGCAGGGCATCGGCTACGCCGTCGCGTCGGAGCTGCACGCCCGCGGCGCGAAGGTGGTCCTGCTCGACGTCAACGGCGAGCGCGCGCAGCAGGCCGCCGACCGGCTCGAGAGCGACCGCGCCGTCGCCCTGGCCGGTGACGTGCGCGACCGCGACCGGATGACGGACGTGGTCGCCGAGGTCGTCGCGCGGTTCGGCGGCCTGGACGTCGTCGTGGCCAACGCCGGCGTCTCTCCCGAGCCCGCGTCGATCCGCACCATGGACCCCGACGACTTCGACCGGCTCGTCGACATCAACCTCCGGGGCGTCTTCAACACGGTCCACCCCGCCCTCGACGAGATCGTCGCGCGGCAGGGTCACGTCGTCCTCGTGGCGTCGTGCGCCGCGTTCGTGCCCGGTCCGCTCGGCTCGTCCTACATGGCGACGAAGGCCGCGGTCGAGCAGCTCGGCCGCGCGCTGCGGATCGAGCTCGCGGCCCACGGCGCGTCGGCCGGCGTGGCGTACTTCGGCATCGTCGACACCCAGATGGCGCGCTCGATGTTCCAGGACGACCCGATGGGCCGCGTGATGCTCGAGACGATGAAGTGGCCGATGACGGCGTTCCAGAAGGAGATCACCCCGTCGGACGCCGGCAAGGTCATCGTCGACGGAATCGCCGGCCGGGCGCCCCGCACGATGGCCCCGCGGGTCTGGCGCGGCTGGTGGCTCCTGCGCGGTGTCGTCGACCCTCTCGCCGACCACCTCTTCGCGGGCGATCAGCGCGTGCGGCAGATGGTCCGCGACGTCGAGGCGCGTGTCGGGCTCCGCGAGAAGGTCTAGGAGTCCTCGGGAATCCCCACGTCGCGCGAGGCTTCGACGGCCTGCACGCCGGGCACCTCGCGCAGCGCGGGCACGGCGGCGGGCGGCGCCGACCCGGTGACGACGCCCGCCGACGCCAGGGTGTCCTTCACCGCCAGTCCGGCGTCCTGCAGTCCGGCGACCACCGACGCCGCGGCATCTTCCGCGACGTCGATGGTGATGACGAGATCGAGGTCGTCGCTGTCCGTGGGCATGCCTACGGAGCCTGCACCAACCCGACTCCCACGTCCAGCGAGGACAGCGGCATGCGCCGCGCGTTCTGCATGAGCGCCGCCCAGAGGTCGAGGCCGCGCGCGCGGTGCTGCTCGGCGAGCAGGGCGGCGATCCCCGCGACGTGCGGCGTCGCCATGCTCGTCCCGCTGATCGTGTTGTAGCGATCGGGCAGCGGCCAGCTGGACCGCACCTTCACGCCGGGGCCCGCGATGTCGACCTGGCCCGAGAGCGGATCGCTCGTGCAGGAGAACGGCGCGATCGCCTCG
>JAEMSV010000279.1 GCA_016462625.1 Solirubrobacteraceae bacterium
TACCCGGGCTATCCCTACCCCGATGGCGGCACCACACCGAAGCCGCAGGAGACCCCGCCTGCCGGCGACCCCGCGCCCGTCGGCCCGGCCGGGCCGCCCGCGGCCACACCGGTCCCAGGCCCCAAGCCGTTCGCCTTCGCGCAGAGCTTCGTCCCGCGGCTGCTGAAGCTCAGCCGCAAGGGCGCCGTCAGCGTGCCGTGCCGGATGAGCACGGTGGGCTCGGCGCGGTCCTGCCGGATCACGATCACGCCGGCAGGGAAGGGGAGCCGCACGCGCCTCGGTCGCCAGACCGCGAAGCTTGTGAAGGGCCAAGCGGTCGTGAAGGTGGCGCTGAGCTCGTCCGGTCGCCGCGCCGTGCGGCGCGCGGGCCGTCGCGGGCTTCGGGTCATCGTGAAGGTCGAGGCGCTCGACGCGGCGGGCAAGACGGTCGGCGCGATGAGCGTGGTGGTTCGGCTCAAGCGGCCCTGATGCGAGGCTGGCGCCCGCTGGTCGCGGGCATCGTGGCGGCGGGGATCGTCGCCGCGCTCCCCGCGAGCGCGGCCGCCGGGCCCGTGACCGGCATCTCCGACGGCGGGCGGGACTTCTTCGACTCGCCGTACTACCGCGCGCTCGACCTCACCACGGTCCGCCTCGTTCTGCCCTGGGACGCCGGCCTCCGGGACGGGCCCTGGGACGGCTGGCTGATGCGGGCGGGATACGACCGCGCGGACATCATGGTCGCCCTGCAGCACGACGAGCGCAGCGCGTGCCCGTCGGCGCCCTGCGCGCTTCCGTCGCTGAGCGCCTATCGCGCGTCGCTTGCGGCGCTGCTCGCGAAGCATCGGCAGATCCGCGAGGTCGTCGCGTGGAACGAGCCGAACCACGGCGCGCAGCCGACCGCCGGCCGGCCCGAGGCGGCTGCGGCCTTCCACGAGGCCGCACGTGACGTGTGCCCGTCGTGCGTCGTCGTCGCCGGGAACCTGCTCGACGACCCGTCGATGCCCGCGTATCTCGAGCGCTACAAACGGGCGCTGACCCGGGCGCCGCAGGTCTGGGGGCTCCACAGCTACTGGGACACCACATACTTCGAGAGCCGTGGGATCGACCACATGCTCGGCGCGGTCTCGGGCGACGTCTGGCTGACCGAGACGGGCGGCCTGGTCACCTTCGGTGCACTCCCGTTCGACGAGCAGCGCGCGGGGAGGTCGGTGGAGTGGGCGTACGCCCTGGCCGACACACGGCCCCGGCTCTCGCGCATGTACATGTACCAGTGGCAGGGCACGCCGACGAACGGATTCGACTCGGGGCTCCTGGACTACGAGGGCCGTCCCCGGCCGTCGTACGACGTGGTCGCCGCCCAGGTCGGCCGGAGGAAGACCCAGCCGGAGGGCGCCACACCGGACACCCCGGAGGGCATCGGCCCCGGCGGCGGGTCCTCCCCGGTCCTGCGCCCGGCCGGCAAGCGCCTGCGCCTGCTGGGCGGCCGGCGGCTCGAGGTCCGCGTGGCCTGTGTCGCCGCGCCCCCCGAGCGGTGTCGGGGCACTATGCGCGTGCGCATCGCCGGTGCCACGCGCCACCGCTTGACGATCGTCCTGCGCGGGGGACGGACGGTCCGCCGCGTCGTGCGGCTCAGCCGCTCGTCATGGCGATCGGTCACGCGTCTCCACGGCGCGCGCATCGGGCTGCAGTTCTGCCCGCGCGGCCGGGCGTGCGCGGCGACCGTCCGCCTCCCGGTCACCCTGCCGGCTGCGCGCCGGCGGTAGACCGCCAGACGGACCATCGAAGCACCGGTCCGCGGCATTGACAGCCCGGGACACCGGGTCTAGCTTCGATGCGGAGCGCCATTCGTCCCGGGCCGGACACCCATACGCCCCGCTGACGAGAGGAGCCGTGATGAAGGACGCATCCCAGGGCGCGACCCGTGGCATGGAGTACACGGGGAAGACGCTCGTCCTGTTTAGCCGTGACGCCACGCCGAAGGCGACCGACATGCTGCAGAAGACCGCGGGGATATCCGCGCTCGCGGCACCCGAGGTCGGCGAGAAGCCCGTCGCCATCGAGGAGATGAGCGCGGACGGGGTCATGTACCAGGAGGTGGGCGTCGCCGTCGTCGACGCCGACCCGGACCAGATCAAGGCGCTGGAGAAGGCCGCTGCCGGGCCCGAGCCGGTCCTCGCCGTCGAGGCCGAGCGCGTGGTCTACGCGATCGAGACCACCCAGCATCCCGAGGCCGAGGCCGCCGAGGCCGCGCCGACCGCCGCGCCGTGGAGAGACACGGACGACGCGACCTGGGGTCTGCACGCCGTCGGGGCGATGCGCACGCACGCCACCGGCGCGGGGATCGCCGTCGCGATCCTCGACACGGGCATCGATGAGCGCCACCCGGACTTCGCCACGCGCGATCCGCAGATGCGGTCGTTCGTCGCAGGCCAGGAGGCCCGGGACGGCAACGGTCACGGCACGCACTGCGCAGGCACGTCGTGCGGAAGCCTGACGGTGTTCGAGGGGCCGCGCTACGGCGTGGCGCCCGACGCGAACCTGTTCTGCGGCAAGGTGCTGAGCAACGAGGGAAGCGGCGGTGACCAGGGGATCCTCGCGGGGATCGACTGGGCCATCTCCAACGGCTGCGACGTCGTCTCGATGTCGCTCGGGGCGGGCCTGCCGTTCGGCACGGCGCACTCCGACGTCTACGAGACCGTCGCCCGCCGTGCGCTCGACCGCGGGACGCTGATCGTCGCCGCGGCCGGCAACGAGTCGAATCGGCCAGGGGAGGTCGCACCGGTCGGCCACCCGGCCAACTGCCCGTCGATCATGGCCGTCGCCGCGATCAACGGGGACGAGGCGATCGCGCCGTTCTCCTGCACGAGCGATCCGCTCTCGGGCCAGGTCGAC
>JAEMSV010000120.1 GCA_016462625.1 Solirubrobacteraceae bacterium
CAGTCATGTGGTCTTCCCTGCCTTCGGTCGAGATCCCGCATCCCAACCTTGGTGAGGTGCCTATCGACGTCACCAGGTCGTCCATTGACGGGAATGCTTCCCGCTCGGCCGAGTGTCCATGCGCCACTCCCCGGATCTCGACGTTCGGACTAGGGCGAGGACCCGAGGGAGAGGCCCTCAGACGAGGAGCCCGAGAAGCAGGCCGGCGAGAATGCCGGCGCCGAGCGCTCCCAGGACCCACCAGAGCACGGGCTCCCGTCGGTCGGGCATGGCCCCTCGCGAGCCACGTCCGAGTTCTTGGCCGTGCCGCCTCCTCGTGACCTCCACGAGGAGCGGCAGGCTGAAGCAGAACGCGGTACTGGCGAGGATGCCTGCCATCGGCCCGACTTCTCCGCGGAAGCAAAGCGCCATGACTGTTGCCCACACGGCAACGAGTCCGAAGACTGCGAAGCGCAGGATCACGTCTGTCCGACTGAGCACCATGGCCACGCGAAATTCTACCGCGCCCGGCAATCGTTGTTGGGCTTCTCGATCGGCTTCCGTTTCCCGATACGCGTGCGATCGTCGTAGACGGCGAACGCTGTGCGCTTCTGCCACGGCAGGATGCCGTTCGTCGTCGAACGCCACCACAGGCAGCCGTGCTTCTTGTTCGCCTGCTTCAGCGCGTAGGCGAACGTCGCGACACTCACGCCCGTGAGTCCGCACACCACGCCGGCCGGAATTCCGAATCCGAACGCGCTCGCAGCTGCCGACATCACGCCGCACAGCGAGACACCTCCCGCCACCGCCTCGGCACCTCCCTGATTCCACCACCTGTACAACGCACTCGTCTCAGCTCGGGACAACACGATGCCCGGTCCCCAGCTGAACTTCTTGCGCCAGCGCCCGTCGAGATCCATGTGATTGATCGGGTCCTGGCTGGTGTAGTCGTACGCGTTGGCGGAGCCGCCGTAAACCGGATCGCTCTGCAGGAACCGCCCGAGGTGCGGGACGTAGACCCTCGCGCCCATCTCGATCACACCCGTAGGCAGCGTCGTGCTGCGCTGCTTCGCACCGAGGTACGCGTACTTCGGCAGCGACTGGTAGGTCGGCCCGCCCACCCCAGACGGACTGATCGCCGCGGTGATCGCTCCGTGCGACACGTTGGCGGTGTTCCCCGTCAGGTTGGTGATGGTCGACGTGCCGGTAGCGGTGTTTGCACCGCCGGTGAGCACGCGCAGCGCCATGCCGGCGTTGCGGTTGGCGGCGCTCGCACCGGTCGCGCCGCTCCAGTCCAGACCGAGCGGGCTGGCCACACTCCAGGATTCGCCCCCGTTGCTGTCTCCAGTCAGCGAGCCGAAGAGCACTTCGATGGCCGAATTGCTCTGCGTCGGAGTCACGGACGGGGCGAGGATGTTCGTCCCGAACCCGATCGTGGTGGCGACCGCGTTGACCGGATCGGACGTCGCGGTGTTGCGCAGCGCCGTGATCCCGCCGATGTGCTTGTCGCTACCGCTCATCGTGAACGTGTAGGTCGTGCCTTCCGTCGACGTGGCGTACTTGTAGAACAGCTTGTACTTGGTCGTGCTCGGCACGACCTCGCCACCGGGCACAGCGGTCCACCCCGCGGGTGTCGTCACCGTCGACCCGCTGTTGACGCCCAGCCCCGCGACGAGCAGGTCGCCCGTCTGCACCCCGGTGGGCTTGGCGATGTCCAGGGTGGTGCCGTTCGTCGTCCGCCCAGCCTTGGTGGACGTGCCGACCTTCGTGATCGTCCCCGGTGTCCCACTCCCGCTCCCGGTCTGACGGGGCACGCCGAACTCGTTGGTCCCCCAGGCCGTAGACAGCGTGGTCGCCGTCACAGGCGCCTCGCTGACGACGTCGCCGTGCAGGTTGCTGACCTGCAGACTCACGGCGTTGGTTCCGGCCTTCGTCGCGGCCAGATCGCCATCGGCACCCTCGATCTCGCGGGTGATCGTGCTGCCGACCTTCGTCGCCATCGGCTCGTCGTCATCACCGCCGTAGAACGATGTCGTGGTCTGCACAGGACTCGTCGTCGTCCGCGAGAGCGGCCGCAACGCTGGGTCGAGCGCGATCGTCGTGGTGTTCCCGGCCTGCGTCATCGTGTTGACCAGGTCGTTCTCGTAGTACGTCAGCGTCAGCCCGGACCCCCCGGCGTCCGCCGCCGGCACCGACGGCGCGCCCGTCGCGCTGTTCGCGATCGTGCGGCCGAGCTTGTCGTACTGATAGTCCGGCGTCGACGTGGAGCCCCGGGTGGTCCGCAGCAGACGATCCGCTGCGTCATAGGCGTAGCTGGTCGTGCTGGCCGTGCCAGCCGTGTTGCACGCGCCACCCGTCGTCAGGGGATACGTCGTCACGCTCGTGCGGTTGCCGTTGGCACCGTCCGGCCTCGGATCCGTCGCAGCCGTGCCCGAGCTGTAGCCGTACTGACGGCACTGGCTGTCCGCCGTGTCCTCGGTCTGCGTGAGACGGCCGGCGTTGTCGTACTTGTACTTCTGCGTCGACGCCGTCTGGCTCGCCGTCTGGCCGTCGATCTGGACCTGCTGGCCGTAGATCGAGTACTTCGCCGTCGAGCTGTGCCACGTCGTGGTGCCCTTCTTGTACTCCCGCTTGACCGGCGCGCCGGCTTCGTCGTAGTTCGTGGTCAATACGACACCAGCCGCGTTGAACGTCTGGGCCGTCAGCAGGCCGTCGGCATCGAACACGGTGTCGATCGTCCCCAGGTCCGTGTCTGCGACCTGCACGACGTCACCGGTGTTGGCATCGAAGGTCTGCGTCCGGGTCTTCGCGGACCCACCGGGCACGGTCTCCGTCGTCGTCGTGACTCGACCGCGCAGGTCGAACGCCGACGTCGTCTGCGCCCCGCTGGCGTCCGTGTAGGACGTAGGCCGCCCGATCGCGTCGTATGCACGGGTGATCGTCTTCGTGCTTCCGCCGAGCGTCGCCGACGTCGTCGTCAACCGGCGCTTGACGTCGTAGTTGTTGTCGACCTCTGGGATGTCGGTGTCACCGCTGACGCCAGGGGTGTCGACGTTCTGCTTGTCCACCTGCCCGTCGGCTTCGTACGACGTCGTCGTCGTCCTCGTCGTAGCCGCCGGCGTCGACGGCGTCTCGGGGTACGTGTACTCCTTCGCAACCGTGACGCGACCGTACGCGTCGTACTGGTAGCGGGTCGCCGGGAGCTTGTGATCCGACGCGACCCCGCCCTGCGCGACCTCACACACGAGGCCGGCCCAATCGGGCTGGACACAGTTCTCCTGCGTGGCCGGACTGCCGGTGGCGCTGTAGTAGCGGGTGATGCGCGTGCTCGGCGTTGCCGTGGTGTTCGACCGCGGCATCTTCTGCTCGATCACCGATCCGGTGTCCGCGTCGTAGACCGTGCGTGACGTCAACGCCAGACCGTCTGCATCGACGGTCGTCGTCGCCGGCGCCAGCCACTTGCTGTCGTAGGTCGTGGTGGTGCGCTGACTGTCCGAGCCGGTGATGCCGCTCTGCAGCCGCCACAGGCCCGGCTCCGAGCCGGGGATCGCCTCGGCGCCGCCATTGGTCAGGCCTTCCGTCACCCTCGCCGTCGCCTTGACCTCGGTCTGCAGGCTGAAGCGCTTGACGACGTTGTCGTCGTCTGGGACGGGGTCGCCTTCGAGCAGGCAGTTGCCGTTGTTGTACGCGGTGTCGTACTTGTACGTCTTCTCCGCACGAGCAGCCTTGTCCACGCCCGTCGGGAGCTTGACGATCCGCTCCGGGCCCCACTCGGCCTCGAGACGTGAGCCGGCGCCTCTGGTGCACCACTGCTTGATCGCACTCCAGCGCATCGCCGCGCTCTGGCGCTCAGCGGTGGTCGGTTTGGCCAGGGCCTTGGCCCGATTGGCGGCCGAGAGCGTGCGCACGACGTTGCCGCGCACGTCGTACTCGCTCGTCGAGACCCTCCCGCCAGGAGCGGCGACGTTCACGATCCGTCCGGAGGGGTTGTAGTAGTGCACCGAGCCCTTCGCCAGCTCCCACGTCTGCGCCCCCGGAGGGACGATGGCGGTGCCCTCGACGGGCAGATCCTGTTGCTTGGTGTCGGTCCAGTTAAGGTCGTACGGGCCACCCTCGGCGGTCGTGCGGCCGATGAACCACCGCAGGTTGGTGTCCGCCGTCTGGTCGCCCGAGCTGGTCGGCACGGACCGGCTGATCTTGTCCACCCGGCCATTGCTGCGGTCGACGGTCTGCCGGCCGTAGGAGACCGTCCACGGGCGATCACCCGAGCCGGTTGCGGTGCCGCCGGCGTCGACGGGAATCTTGTCGGTGACCGACTTCAGCAGACCCGTGTGCTGGTTCTCACCCGCAGCCCAGTAGCTGTAGTCCGTCGAGGTGTTCGCCTTCTTGTCGATCACCCGAAGCAGGCGTCCCTGTCCCGCCGCACCGTCGTAGCGGTACTCGACCAGCGGATAGCTCTGCGCCGTGCTCTGCGCGGGATCCCACGCGCCGAGGTTCACACCGACCAGCCGGTCGTAGGAGCTCGCACCCGCGTTCGTGCCGTAGCTGAGGTCCAGCCAGCGGCAGCCCCGCGGCGGCTTGTTCCCTGTCGCGGCCGTCGGCTCGCAGGTCGTCATGCCCTTCGGCGGCGGAATCACCATCCGCGTCAGCCGGTACGCGCTGCCGGGCTTGATCTGCGCCCACTCGTACAGGAACTTCGTGGTCGGGTTGCTCAGATCGGTGACCGACACGAGCTCGTACACCTTCGGATCGCCCTTCGAGCTGTACACGAGCAACTGCTGACTGGCGGCGTCTCGCAGCTCGAATCGGTCCGGCTTCGCCGCCGGTCCGACGCGCTTGAGGTCCAGGTCCTCGTATCCGGACTCGGACCAGAAGTCGCCGGAGTCGTCCTCGTACTCGTCGAAGGCGACCGTCGCGCCGCTCGTGCGCGTCGCGATGGCGTAGCCCGGCTCGACGACCTCTTCGGGGTCCTCGTCCTCGACCTCGATGTACTGCGAGGTCGGCGGCTCGTAGCTGAGCTTCATGATGTCCGGCGCATCGCCGGGAGTCGGCAGGGTGTTCGACCACTCCACGCCGAACACCGACGACTGCTGGCCCGAGCGCTTCCAGTCACGCGAGTTGTAGCTGCGCGACAGCGTCAGATCGTCAGGGAACGCGTCGATCGCGACATCTGCAGCCGAGACGCCGAGGTTGCCCGTGACGAGGTCCACCGAACCCGGCCCGATCTCCTGCTGCCCGTCGGGGGTTCCGAGGCCGGACTGCTCGTACTCCATCCGGACGTCGTCGCTGTAGCCGGCGTCGGTGCCGAGGAACTGCGCGACCACCTCGAGGCCGCCTTCGGCGAAGGTGCCCATGTCGTCGTCGGCAAGGTCCCAGACCAGCTTGGGCGTGCGCTTGTCGCTGCCGAGCTTGATGCCCGCCCAGCCGCCGATCGTCGAGTCCGTGATCAGCTTGAGATCGGACAGGCGCTTGACCGCACCCGCCGGGATCTCGGTCCACGGAACCTGCTGGTTGCCGTTCGGGCGGCGGTAGAGGAACTTGACCTGCGTGGTGGTCGTGTGGCCCGCGCGCTTGCCCAGCGCCTGGAGCGCGATGTACCGGGACGTGCGCTGGCCTTCGATCACCGAGGTGGTCAGGCCGGCGCCGATCTCGAAGTTCAGCGACTTGTTCGTCGTGTTGCCGATCTCGTCCTTGGCCTGGACGCGCACTTCGATCTTGGTGCCCGCCGGGTAGTCCGCCGGGTCGATCGTCCATCCGCTGGTCGCGGGGGCGACCGCCGGCATCGTCTTGGTGTTCGGACCCTGCTGGCCCACCGTCGACGTGGCCGCGGCGTTCCACAGCTGCCTGTCGACCGTCTGGGCTTGGCCAGGCGGCGTCTTGTAGACGGTGGCGTTGACGAAGTCGACGCCCGACTGCGCGTACTGATCACCGGCGGCGTTGTTTCCGTCGTTGATGGTCAGCTTGAGGTTCGTCTTCTCCCCGACGATGCGGGTGTCGCGCGCCGCGAGCGGGCCGGAGAAGGTGACCTCCGGGGCGACGCCGTCGATCGGCACCGCGACGCGGCGGACGGTCTGGTGACCGACGATGTCGTCGGCGTAGAACTTCGCCTCCCAGATGCCGGACGGGTAGCTGGCCCCGTAGGTGAGGCTGGCACCAAGCTGGCCCCCGTAGTAGCAGGGGCTCTGCCGCAGGCCCCAGCAGCCGGCGGGCTCGAAGGTCTGGTGGTAGGAGGCCGGGTTGGCGTCCGGCAACCAGCGCGGGTTGGCCTCGGACCAGGCGCGACGGAGGCCGAGGCCCGAGTCGGTGATGGTCGGATAGGCGGCGTAGGTCCCTGGCGCGAACCACTGACCCGCCGGGTTGTCCGCGATGCTGATGACCGGATTGTCGTTGTCCGTCGTGCGGATGTTGACGACGTTGACCTTCGCCTGCGGGCCCTCGTACTGGCGGTTGTGGCCGCCTCCGGTCATCATCGCCCACAGGTCGAAGACCGCCTGGTTGTTCGCGGGGGCGCTCCAACTGCAATCGCCCTGGACGCAGACCGTGGAGTTGCCCTCGGCCATGTCGGTGCTGATCGAGTTCACGCAGTTGCCGAACGGGCCGTTGCCGAAGCTGGGCGATCCACCCGTCGGGTAGAAGTCGGCGTACTGCGACTGCCAGTTGAAGCCCGGATCGGTCTGGCCGGCGAAGAGACACGTGTTGCCGTGCCGGTGGTTCATCGTCAGGAACTGCGTCCGGAAGATGTACGCCGACCCGTATCCGGGGGACGGGTAGTACCACGCCGCCCACTGGCCGTCGGTCGGCGGGTTGTTGTGCTTGCCGGTGACGGCGAGGTTGCCGGTGCGCGAAAGGACGTAGGACTGCTGCCCACTGGTATTGCCGTCGTAGGCGCCGGCCGGGAACCACTGCTCGTGACCATCGAACCCGTCGACGTACGACCAGGTCGGGTCAACGAGAATCGGATAGGCCAGGTCACGCCCGTGGTGATCGACGTCGATGGCCAGGGTCCCACCCTCGAGCCGGAACTTCGACGGGACCGAGACGCCCTGGGCGTCGACTGACACCGGAGCCGAGATCGACGCCCGCAGCTTGCCTTCGTGGTCGACGACGGCTGCGGAACCATCCGGGCGGACCTCCACCTTCCAGCCGCCGGGCAATTCGTGCCCGATGGGCAAGACGTCAGGTGCCTGCGGAGAGCGCAGCTGCGCGCGGAGCGCAAAGCCGGTCGGAAGCGCTTCGGTGAACACGTCGGTGTCCGTCAGCGCATCGGCGTAGAAGACCTTGTCGCTCTCCGAGACGCCCTGGACGCTGCGGCCATGGCCCGGCAGCCGGACCGCCAGCCCGCGCTCACCGAAGCGCACCGGTTCGGTCAGCGCCTTGGGGATCGTGACGACCTCGGCCGCGTTGCGCGGACGCATGCCCTGCGCTGTCTCCACCAGCTCGAGGTCGATCGGGGCACGCTTGCCGCCGGGCCCATTCGACGCCACGAGCGGGAGCGACGACTCCACCAGCGCTGCGCGCGGCCGCGACTCCGTCGAATGCACGCGCCGGTCCTTCGAGGGATCACGATCGTCGACCGGGTCGCGCTCAATGCGCATGGTGTTCTGCGCCGGATAGGACGTGATCCGCTCGCCCTTGCCGAGCGACGGCGGCGACCAGGCCGGGCGCCGCGCGAAGGCCGGGAACTCCCGCTGGGCGAGACGCACGGCGCCGAACCCGCGAAGGTTCCGGAACGCCGTCTTGGACCGCTGACGCTGCCGGACCGCCGTCTTCGAGCGGAGGAACCGCTTGAACTGCCGTTCCTGGGCGGCGACTCGGCGCTGCATCTGCTTGACGAGCCTGGGGTCCACCTTCTGCGGGCGGTTCTGC
Organism: Solirubrobacteraceae bacterium; assembly: GCA_016462625.1. The sequence goes on from JAEMSV010000120.1 coordinate 7,846, forward strand.
CCCGCACGCCGTGGCGGCGCGAACAGCCGGGACCCCTTCTCGAGCTTCAGGCCGACGCCCGCTCCTGCCGAAGGCGACGCACCCGGCAGCGCCAGCAACGCCGGAGCACCAAGCCGCGCGGACGCACTTCCGCGCTCGTCGGCGGCCGCGCCGCCCGACACCACGCCGACCACACCCAGCACGGCGACCAGGACGGACAGCGCCGCGCCGCGAAGGACCAGGCGCAAGGCCGTCGCGGGATGACGGCGCGGGGACAGCGGGGTGCGGAACATGAACGTTCGAGTCCTTGATCGGCGAGACGGGGACGACGGCCCGTCGATACACCGGCAAGCCTTTTGATCACTCTATACATCTTTAGTGATCAATGTCCACCTACCTCCCCGGGTGACCGGACAGGGGAGCCCGAGTCGACGGCGCGACGTGACCTCGAGCGCGCAGGGACTGCCCGAGTCTGCGAGCTACCGCGGCGGGCTGGACTTCAGCCCGGACCCGCCGAGCGTGCGCGCCTGCTGACCACCCTGGAGGTCAGCGACCTTCCCGCCACGGGCCGCACCGCGGGGCTGTGCGTCGATCTGGCGGGCGAAGACGACCATCCGCTTCTCGGCGCTGTACAGCGGATGGCACGCCGTGAGGACGATCCGGTCGTAGCCGACGTCCTTGACCACATCGACCGCCGTGGGCGGCACGATCTTGCGCTGCTGCACCCGGTAGGTGAACTTGCCGTACGGCATCTCCACGGTGATCGTGTCGCCCGGATTCAGGCGATCGATGTGGCGAAACGGCGCGCCGTAGGTCGTGCGGTGACCCGCAATGCCCGTGGTTCCGCCGACCCCCGGATACGCCGTTGACTCGTACAAGCCGGGGCCCTTGCGCAGATCGGCCGGGTCGGTGCCGTCGACGATCACGTTGTCGATCGACGCCTTCTTCGCCTTGATCCGCCCGATCGCCTCGCCGGGGTCGGCCGACCGCCGCAGGGACCGGCCGAGGAACGCGATCCGGCGCTGTGTGCTGACCAGGTTGTCGAGCGCCTTGGACTCGACCACCGTCGGCTTGGCCTGCTCGAGCTCCGCGAGATCGCCGGCGAGCGCGTCCTGCGTCACCCCGGTGTAGATCGCCGAGATCGGCTCCTGCCAGACGATGGTCGCGACGGCGTCGGCGAGCAGCAGCGCGCCGGCGACGACGAGCACCGTCCCCAGCTGGTGGAACATCTGGCGACGGGTCATCGGTGCAGAGCGGACTCGACGCCGCCCAGCGAGCCCGGGCCGGCGTAGGAGACGGGCCCGCGCATCGTGATGTCCATGTCGTCGTCGCCCGCCCGCGTGCGGCCCCGCCATGCGACGCGGATGCCCGCGAGCACCGCGCCGGCCGCAAGGCTCCAGAGGATCCAGGCGATGGGGGACGTGTGGCCACCGGCGACGCTGAGCAGCGCAACCCACACGAGCTGCGCGGGATCCAGCCCGAACGTGGCGGCGACCCACACGCCGAGCGCGAACGCCGGCACCGCGAGCACCCCGCAGATGACGAGGCCCCACGCGCGGGGCGGGCGGTATTCGGGCATGAGGGCGAACAGCCAGACGTGCAGCGCGGGGACCAGCAGCGCCGCGCTGTACGGATTGCCGAGCCACAGCGCCAGCGTCAGGACCCACAGAACCATCAGGACCGCGATCGCGGCACCGTGGGCCGCCGGGTCGCCGCCCTCGGCGGCGACCACCCGCGCACGGAGCGGCCGGACGCCGAACCACGCCAGGAGCCCGACCAGCCCGATCGCCACGAGCGCCGCAACCGAGACGGGCATCGTCCCGATGGGCGCGGGCGCGGCCGGGGCGACCGGCAGCAGGCCGACGAGTCCGAGGAACCGCGCGAACGCGGCGGCGATCAGGAAGGGCACGCCCGCGAGCAGCGTCCAGGTGAACCACGGACCGAGGTGCACCCGGCTGCGACGGGTTCGGGCGAACGCGTCGACCAGCGCGAGTAGCGAGGGAAGCAACAGCACGCCGATGAGCAGGCGTGGGGCCCAGGCGGGCATCACCTTGTCCTGCACGACGATGCTGGGGCGGAGATCCGCCGCGACGGTCGGTCCGTTGTCGAGCGCGGTGATCGCGCGCAGCGTCGCGCGGCCGAAGGTCTGCATGCGCGCAGGGGACAGCGCCGCGTCGCCGGCGGGCGGCGCCTCACCGCTGGCCGACAGCAGCACCGCAGGCAGGCCCTGGTCGAGGAACGGGCCCTGCTCGCCGAGCGTCCCGGGGACGGCGTAGCGGCCGGTCTGGCTGAGCGCCCGGGGCTCGCCCGCGTCCAGTCCGCTCTCTCCGCGCAGTGCGACCTCGACGGTGCGGCGCAGCTGCAGCGGGCTGATCGCGACGTCGTTCGACCACGGGACGACCAGCGGTCGCCGCAGCTCCTCGGACGCCAGGGAGCCGAGGACGAGCACGGCCGCGACGTCCTGGCCCTTCAACCGCTTGGCCATCTCGATCGCACCCGCCGCGCCGCCGCTGCCACCACTCGTGGAGACGAGCGTCAGCGTGTGCGAGGTGCGCCGCGGCGCACCGACGACGCGCGCGAGCTCCAGGAGCGCCGCGGTCCCGCTCAGCTCAGCGCGTGAGCCGGGCTCCGCGGCATCACGGTGGGCGACAACCACGATCCGCTGGCTCGACGAGCCCGACCGCTCTCCGACCACGAGCCGCAGGTCGCGCTCTCCGTCGATCGTCTGCCCGGCATGGTCGGTGGCCTCGACCGCGAACCCATTGGCGCGCAGGTCACCCGCGACCCGATCGGCCAGCTGGAAGTCCGCGACATCGCCGGGCCGCCGGACCGGGAAGGCGTCGGCCAGCCGGTCGAGCGTCGTCATCGCCCGCGGCCCGTTGAAGGCGTCCGCTGCCAGGGTGGTCCGGACTGCCCGCGGCCGCTCCTGGATAGAGAACGCCACGACGATGAGCACCAGCGCCACCGGCAGCAGCCCGACGCGATAGAAACGCGGTTCGAGCACGCTGCCACACTAGTG
>JAEMSV010000033.1:0-27697 GCA_016462625.1 Solirubrobacteraceae bacterium
TACGGCTTCAAGCCCAAGGCGCACCTGCCGTGTTACGGCCTGGCCGAGGGGACGCTGATCATCACGGGCAAGCACCACGCCCAGGAGCCGAAGATCGTCGAGTTCGACGCCGCCTGCCTCGAGGCAGGCCGCGCGGTGGTGCTCGAGGACAGCGAGCGCTCGATGCCGCTCGTCAGCTCGGGTGTGACCGATGACCTGCACGAGGTCAAGATCGTCGACTCCGCCACCCGCACCGAGCTGCCCGACGGGCAGATCGGCGAGGTGTGGATCAACGGCCCGTCGGTCGCCGCCGGCTACTGGCGCCGGGAGGAGGAGAGCGCCGACCTGTTCGGCGCGTCGCTCGCTGAGAGCGACGGGAAGGGCTGGCTGCGCTCGGGCGACCTCGGGGTGATCGTCGAGGGCGAGCTCTTCATCGTCGGCCGCTCGAAGGACCTGCTCATCGTCCGCGGGCGCAACATCCATCCGCACGACGTCGAGGAGGCCGCCGAGGCGGCGCACACGCTGCTGCGCCCGCACTGCAGCGCGGCGTTCCCGGTATCGCTCGACGATCCGAGCCACGTCTCGATGGCGCTGGAGATCGACCCGCCGTCCGAGGACGACGACCTCGACGAGATCATCGCCGCGATCCGCGTGCAGGTCTCCCGCGAGCTGGAGCTAAAGCTCCAGGGCGTCGCGCTCGTGCCGGTCGGCGCGGTCCCGAAGACGACGAGCGGCAAGGTGCAGCGCCGGCTGTGCCGCCAGCAGCTCCTCGACGGCGAGATCGAGCCGATCGCCGCCTGGCACGCGAACGTCTGATCACATCGGCGGGAGGCGGTGGGCCCACGGGGCCGCCGCTTCGAACGCCGCGCACGCACGCAGCACGAGCGCGTCGTCGAGGTGCCGGCCCGCGATCTGGAGCCCGACGGGGAGTCCGGCCTCGGTCCAGCCCGCCGGCACGCTGGCCGCGGGCTGGCCGGAGAAGTTCAGCGGGAACGAGAAGGCGCCCCAGTGCGCGGGGTGGACCTCGCGGCCATCGATGACCTCCGGCCCGAGGATGCCGAGGTCGAAGGCCGGCGTTCCCGCCGTGGGGGTCAACAGCAGGTCGTGGTCGGCCATGAGCCGGGCAAGGGCCTCGCAGACCCGCTTGCGGCCCATCAGCGCGTCGGTCAGATCCTCTGCAGTCCACTCGCGCGCGAGGAAGTCCCGGAGGTGCGGGCTCATGCGCTCGCCGAGCTCCGCGGCCATCGCGCGCATCCCGCGCAGGTCGGTATCGGCGGCGATGACGCCCTGGAAGGCGGCGAACTCGTCGCCGAAGCCCGGGTCGACTTCGACGACGTCGCACCCGAGGTCGTCGGCGAAGACGCGTGCCGCGGCGCCGACGATCGCGCGGACCTCGGGGTCGACGGTCGCGAATCCCCAGTCCGCGCTGTAGGCGACGCGCAGGCCGCGCAGCTCACCCTGCAGCGCGTCCATCCAGTCGAAGCCCGCGGGCGGCAGCGACATGCGGTCGCGCGGATCGGGCCCTGCGATCACCGAGAGCATCAGCGCGCTGTCGGCGACCGTCCGGCTCATCGGCCCGATGTGCTCGAGCGATTCCCAGCTCGAGACCCCGGGGTGCCGCGGATCCTTGGTCCCGGGCCACAGCGGCACGCGGCCCATCGACGCCTTGATCCCGACGAGGCCGCACATGCTCGCGGGCGTGCGAATCGAACCACCGCCGTCGCTGCCGACCGCGAACGGGACGACGCCGGCCGCAACCGCCGCCGCCGAACCCGCGCTCGAGCCGCCGGACGTCTTCGTCAGGTCCCACGGGTTCCTCGTCTCGGGGAAGACCGGGTTGAAGCTCGCGCCGCTGTAGCCGAACTCGGTGGCGTTCGTCTTGCCGAGGATGACCGCGCCGGCGTCGCGCAGCCGGGCGACCACGATGTCGTCGTCCTCCGGGACGAACCCCTCGTACGCCCACGAGCCCGACACGGTCGGGAGGTCCTTCGTGCAGATCAGGTCCTTGATCGCGACGGGCACGCCCGCGAGCGGCCCCGGGTCTCCGCCGGCCGCGAGCTCGCGGTCGACCTCGTCGGCGCGCGCCCGCGCGAGATCGGGCGCCGGGGTGCAGAACGCGTGCAGCGCGGGCTCGGTCTCCTCCATCCGCGCGATCGCGGCTTCGGTCACCTCACGCGCGGACATCCGGCGCGCCCGCACCTCCTGCGCGATGGTCGTGGCGTCTGGGAGCTCAGGCACGCACGGCCTCCAGCCAGGCGCGCGCGGCGTCGAGCATCACATGGGTGGCGATGGCGGCGTGGTGCATGTCGGCGTGCTCGGAGGGATGGTGGGAGATGCCGTCGCGGCACGGGATGAAGAGCATCGCGCTGGGCACGAGCGGGGCGATCGCCATCGTGTCGTGCGCGGCTCCCGACGGCATGGAACGCCACGGCGCGCCGGAGCTGCGGGCGGCGCGCTCGAGGACGTCGCCGAGGCTCGCGTCCAACGCCTGGGCGGGGACGCGCTGGCGCCGCTCGTGGGCGAACGAGATGCCGCGCGCCTCGGCGACGGCGCGCGTCTCGCTCATGAGGGCTGCGACCACGGCGTCGACCCGGGTGTCGTCCGTGCCGCGGACGTCGTAGGAGATGCGCACGGCGCCCGGGATGACGTTGATGATCCCGGGGGTCACGTCGAACTCGCCGACGGTGCCCACGGTGTCTCCGCCGATGGCCAGCGTGAGTTCCTCGAGCCGGCCGACGCACCATGCGGCGACGATCGCCGCATCGCGGCGCTGGATCATCGGCGTCGCACCCGCGTGGTCGGCGCGCCCGCCGAGGAACAGGTCGCCGTGCTCGTAGCCGCAGATCGAGTGGACCAGCCCGAGGGTGTCGCCTGCGTCCTGCAGGACCCGTCCCTGCTCGATGTGCGGCTCGATCCAGCCCACGAGTCCATCGAGCATGTGTCGCGCCTCGGCCGCGCGCTCGGGGGCCAGTCCAGCCTCCCGTGCGTGCTCGGCGAAGCTGCGCCCGTCGTCCAGCGCCACCACGCCGGTCGCGAGATCGTCGGCCGTCAGCTGCCCCGCCACGACCCGGCTGCCGAGCAGGAGGACGCCGAACCCGGACGCCTCCTCTTCGAGGAAGGCGGTGACCTGGAGCGGGAGGTCGAGGCCGTGCTCGGCGTTCAGCCGGCACGCCTCCAGCGCGGCGAGCACACCGAGCGTGCCGTCGTACGGTCCGCCCTGCCGGTTGGAGTCGCAGTGCGAGCCGAGCCCCATCGCCGGCTCGCCGGGCGGGCGGTTCCGGGCGACGAAGTTGCCGATCGGATCGAGCGTGCAGGTGAATCCCAGCTCGGTGAACTGCCGGTCGAACCAGGCGAGGGTCGCCTGGTAGCCCGGGCTCCATGCGTAGCGGCAGATCGCGTCGCTGGCATCCGTGAACGGCGGGACGCTGAGCGTCGCGATGCCCGCGGCCAGGCGCTCGGCGCTGCGCGCCAGCTGCGCGGGCGCGTATGAAACGGCGGAGTCCGACACGTCAGCGACCTCGGGAGAAGGGGACAGTGAGATCCGCGGGCATGCGTGATCGGCCCGCGAGGCTGGCGACCGCGATGACGGCGATCACGTAGGGCGCCATGACGAGCAGGGCGACCGGCATCTCCAACCCGAGCCCCGCGGCCTGAAACTGCAGTGCGATCGCCGCGCCGAAGACCAGGCACGCGACGACCACGCGCCACCCGATCCAGCTCCCGGCGATCACGGCGCCGAGCGCGAGGTAGCCCCGGCCGGCGGTCATGTTCTCGGTGAAGCCGTGGATGTCGGCGAGCGCGAGGAACACGCCGCCGAGCCCCGCCATGAGCCCCGCCCACAGCACGGCGATCCACCGCACGAGCGAGACGGGGCTGCCGGCGCGGTCGGCCGAGCGCGCGTCGTCGCCGGCCGCCCGGATGGCGAGGCCCCAGCCGGTGCGGGTGAGCACCCAGAGCGTGAGGGCGACGAGGCCGAGCCCGATGTACGCCAGTGCGCTCTGCTCGAACAGCGCCGGGCCGATCAGCGGGATGTCGTGCAGGAGCGGGATCTCGACGACGCCGAAGCTCGGCAACGTGCCCGTCTTGTCCTGCGGCAGGAACTCCCGGCTCAGGAAGGTCGTCAGGCCGAGGGCGAAGGTGCTCGCGGCGATGCCGAGCACCAGCTGGTTCGCGCCGAGGGTGATCATGAACCCGCCCTGGAAGGCGGCGAACAGCACCGCGGCGAGCAGGCCGCAGATCAGCCCGGCGACCGGGCTGCCCGTGGCGTCCGCGCCGAGGGCGCCGGCGAAGGCGCCGGTGAGCATCGTTCCCTCGAGGCCGACGTTCAGCACGCCGGCGCGTTCGGAGACGAGCTCGCCGACCGCCGCGAACGCGATGGGCAGGGCCAGGCGCACCGACCCGGCGAGGAACGCGAGGAGCTCGGGGTCGTTGAGGTTCATGCGGAGCCTCCCGGCTGGCGGTCGAGGAACCGGGATGCGCCGGCGAGGATGATCGCCAGCAGCGAGCCGACCATGAGCACCGTCTCGGAGGGGACGCCGACCCCGACCTCGAGCGCCACTCCGCCCGAGCGCAGGCTTCCGAAGAGGACGGCGCCGGCGACCGCGCCGAGGATCGACGAGCGCGCGAGCAGCCCGACGATCAAGCCATCGAAGCCGTAGCCGGCGGAGAAGCCCTCCTGCAGGACGAACGGCGTGGCGACCACGAGGAGCGCGCCCGCGATGCCGCCGAGCGCCCCGGACAGGGACAGTGCGAGCGTGTGCGTCTTCGCCGCCGAGATCCCGGCGCGCAGCGCCGTGCCGGCGCTGAGGCCGACGGCCCGCAGGCGGACGCCCAGCGTGCCCCACTTGAGCATCACCCAGGCGGCGAACAGCAGCGCCGCGGCGAGCAGGACTCCTGCATTCGCCGGGGAGCCCGGCTGGAACCCGAGGAGCGGGATCTGCGACGGCTCCGGCATGGGCGGCGTGATCGGGAGGGTCTCGGCGCCGGTCTTCGGCCGCCGCAGCAGCGTGGTCTCGTGGACGACGAGCGAGACCAGCCCGAGGCCGACGAAGTTCAGCAACAGGGTCGAGATGACCTCGTTGGTGCCGCGGCGCGCCTTGAGCACGCCGGCGATGGCGGCCCAGAACGCGCCGGCGAGCGCACCCGCGACCAGCGGCGCGGCGAGGGCGAGCGGTCCCGGCAGCGAAGGCCCGACTTTCAGGGCGACCGCGGCGGCCGCGACGCCGCCGACCGCGATCTGGCCCTCGCCGCCGACGTTGACCAGGCCGCTGCGCGCGGCGATGACGTAGCCGCCTCCGACCAGCGCGAGCACGACGATCCGGCTCGTCGTGGTCCCGCTGGAGAACGGCGTCGCGAACGTGCCGTTCCAGACGGCGTCGAGGGTGGCGTCGACCGTCGCGCCGGTGCTCAGCACGAGCACGAGCGCGAGCAGCAGCGCCACGATGGTCGCGGCGACCGTCAGGGCGAAGCCCGCGGCCCCGGGCGGAACCCGCACGGTCCGCAGGCTGGTGGGGAGCGTGCTCATGTCGTTTCCCCGGCCATCAGCGCGCCGATCTTCACGACCGCGTCGGGGTCGTCGGGCGCGACCTCGCCGTTGATCGCACCGCGGTAGATGACGGCGATCCGGTCGCAGACCGCGATCAGCTCAGGGAGCTCGCTGGAGACGATCAGGACGCCGACGCCCTCGTCCGCGGCGTCCCGCAGGCGATCGACGACGGCGTTGACCGCGCCGACGTCCAGCCCGCGGGTCGGCTGCACGGCGAGGACGAAGCGCAGCGGATCGCGCGACAGCTCGCGCGCGACGACGACCTTCTGTTGGTTGCCGCCGGAGAGCGTCGCGACGTCCGTGTCCGGGCCGGTGGCGCGGATGTCGAACTCCTGCATCAGGTCCTGCGCCCGCCGCTTGCGGGGCCCGCGGCGGACGATGCCCAGCCGGCGGAACGCGCGGAGGTCGCCGAGCGCGAGGTTCTCGGCCACCGACATGCCCTCGATCACGCCCTCGGCGCGGCGATCCTCCGGGATGACCGCGAGCCCTCGCTGCGCCCGGGAGATCGCGTCGACGGCGGTGACGTCCTCGCCACTCAGGCGGACGGTGCCGCCGTCGGGACGGACGACACCCGCGAGGACCCGCGCAAGTTCGCTCTGGCCATTGCCCTCGACGCCCGCGAGACCGACGATCTCGCCCTCCTCGACGTGCAGCGTGACGTCGTCCAGACGCGGCGCGTCGTCCCCGGGCGTGCGCACGGTCACGCCGCGGATCTCGAGGGCGGGACCGGCGGACGTTCCGGCCGGGTTGTGGTGACGGGTGCGCGCGGGCGCAGTGGGTGCGGCGGTGCCGCCGGCCTCGGCCTCGGCGGCCCAGCCGATGCCGAGCGCCGCGGCGAGTGCCGGGTCGAGGGAGTCCGCGCTGCGCCCGACCATGAGCTCGACGAGTTGCGCGGACGTCGCATCGGCCATGGGCAGGGAGGCGGCGACCTTGCCGTGGCGGAGCACGGTGGCGTGGTCGCCGGCGTGGCGCACCTCCGCGAGCTTGTGGGTGACGAGCAGGACCGCGTGGCCTTCGGCGGCGATGCGGCGGCAGAGGGTGAGGAGGCCCTCGATCTCGGCCGGCGCGAGGACCGCGCTCGGCTCGTCGAGGACGAGGAGCTTGGGATCGCGCGCCAGGCACTTGATGATCTCCGCGCGCTGGCGTTCGCCGACCGACAGCTCGCCCACCGGGGTGTCGACGTCGATGGTGAAGCCGTAGCGCTCGGCGAGCTCGGTCGCGCGGCGCCGCGCGCCGGACAGCGGCAGCTTCCATCGCAGCGGTCCGAGCAAGAGGTTCTCGGCCACACCGAGGGTGGGGACGAGGCTGAAGTGCTGGTGCACCATCGCGATGCCGTGCTTCAGGGAATCTGCGGGCTCGCGCGGCGCGAACGGCTCGCCGCCGATCGCCATCTCGCCGCCGTCCGCGCGGTACACGCCGAACACGACGTTGCAGAGGGTGGACTTGCCGGCGCCGTTCTCGCCGAGCAGGCAGTGCACCGTGCCCGGCATGACGCTGAGGCTCACGGAGTCCATGGCGACCAGGTCGCCGAAGCGCTTCGTCAGGTCGACGAGCTGGAGCGCGGGCGGGGCGGCGGCCCCGCCCCCGGCGTCCGAAGACGCCGGGGGCGAGACCGCTGTGCCTGCGATCGCGGAGGAGGGTTCGCTGCCGGTCATGCCCCGCGCGGCTCAGATCGTCTTGATCTTGCCCGACTTGATGTCGGCGATCGTCTCGTCGATCTTCGCCTGCACCTTCGGGTCGCCGCTGCACAGCGTGAAGTCCGCTGCGCCGGTGTCGGAGTTCAGCCCGAACGGCTTGTCGACGCCCTTCCAGGTGCCGTCGAGCACGGAGTCGATCGTGTACTCGAGCGAGACGCCGATGTCCGACCGCGTGTGGCCCAGGTAGCCGTCGCCCTCCTTGCACTCCTTGGGCAACGGCCCGCCAATGATCAGGGTGCCCTTCTCCTTGGCCGCCTGCGCCAGGCCCTTCAGGCCGGTGTTGAGGATCTGGTACTGGACGTCGGCGCCCTGCGCGATGCCGGCGAGGGCGGCCTCCTTGGACTTTGCGACGTCCTCGAAGTCGCCCGTGTAGGCCGGCGGGAGGACCTTGATGTCCGGCTTGGCGTGCTTGGCGCCGTTGGCGAACTCCGTGGCGGTGTTGACGATCGGCGGGGCCTCGAGGCCGGCGACGAACTGGATCTTCCCGGTCTTCGAGGAGAGCGCGGCCGCGACGCCCGCGACGTAGGCGATCTCGGCCTGCTTGGGGTCGTACGAGGACTTGTTCTCGCTGCTGTCGTTCGGGCCGCCGAGCTCGGAGAAGGTCACGTCGGGGAAGCTCGGGACGACCGTCTTCAGCGCCTCGTCGGTCTGGCCACCGACGGAGATGACGACCTTGTTCTGCGACGCGAGGTTCTGCAGCGCCTGCGGCATGTCGGCGCTCGCGACGTTCTCGATCATCGAGATCTTGATCTTGTCGCCGTGCTCCTTCTCGGCCCGCTGGAGGCCCTCGTACGCCGACTGCATGTAGCCGCCGTCGTTCTTGAAGCCCGGGATGAGCACGCCGACGGTCAGCGGCTTGGCGGATTCGGCGGAGGTGCTCGTGCCGGCGGCCGAGCCGGACTCGTCATCGGAGCCGCACGCGGCGAGCGCGCCGGCAGCGCACACCGCGGCCAACGCCGTGGCGGCGAAGGCACGGGTGGGATGCGGCAGGGGTCGGTTCATCAGGGTCCTCCGTGGCAGGTGGTGAAGCGTGGCTTGGCTGGGACCGGCAGTCTGTGGTGCATTGGTCCAACCACCAATGGACCTGGTGTCGAAACTCGCTGCCAATTGGCTAGACCAATGGTCCACTAGACCACACGCTACGCTTCCGGGCAGTGTCCGAGCCCACGCCGATCGAGCCCCTGAAGCGCGCCCCGCTGTACGAGGGCGTCGCCGAGCGCATCCGTGAGTACGTGATCGCGCAGAAGCTCGAGCCCGGCGACCGGCTCCCGCCCGAGCGCGACCTCGCACAGCAGCTCGGCGTGAGCCGGACCTCGGTGCGGCAGGGGCTGACGCTCCTGCGCGTCACCGGACTCATCGAGGTCCGTCACGGCCACGGCATCCACCTTGCGCGTCGGGTCGGCGACGTCGTCCCGCCGATCTCCGCGGAGGTCGTGCTGTCGAATCCCGACCTGCCGGCGCTGGGCGAGGTGCGCAACGGACTCGAGGCGCAGGCCGCGCGGCTCGCGGCGTTACGCCGGACCGACGACGACCTCGCCCGGATGCGAGCGGCGATCGGCGAGCTGCAGGCGGCCATCGACGAGGACGTCGACTGCGCCGAGGCGGACTTCGCCTTCCACGGAGCCGTGGTCCAGGCGGCCCACAACCAGGTGCTCCAGGACACGCTCGCGAACCTCACGGGCCCGAGCCGGCAGATCGCCGCCGCGTCGATCGGGCGCCCGGGCCAGCCACCCCGCTCGCTGTCCGATCACGAGGCGATCGTCGCCGCGATCGACCGCAGGGACGCCGCCGAGGCGACCCGCCTCATGTTCGAGCACCTCGAGCGCACCGGCGCGATCGACCTCCCGAGCTGAAGGCAGACGTCAGCGCCGGACCGCGACGCCGAGGCGCCGCAGGCCCTCGGCGATCTCGTCCGGCGTGTGCGTGACGAACGAGAACCGCAGCGTCCGCGGGTCCGGGTCGGGCCCGGGGTGGAACGGCGCCCCGGGCACGAACGCGATGCCCTGCTCGATCGCATCGCGCAGGAGCGCCGTCGCGTCCCAGCCCTCGGGCAGGCGGGCCCAGACGAACATGCCGCCGGCCGGACGGTTCCAGGTCGAGCCCTCGGGCAGCGCGCCGGGCAGTCCCGCGATGAGCGCGTCCCGCCGCTCGCCGTAGAGCGCACGGACCGCGTGGAGGTGCGCGTCGAGGTCGATGCGCGCCATCGCGCCGGCCGCGGCTTCCTGGTCGATCGTCGAGGTGTGCAGATCGGCGGCCTGCTTGGCGACGATCAGCGCGGCACGCAGCGCGTTGGGCATCCGCGCGTAGCCGAGCCGCAGGCCGGGGGCGAGGACCTTCGAGAGCGACGAGATGTGGATCGTCCGGTCGGCCGCGTCGTCGAGCGCGGCGATCGGCGGGGGAATCGTGGCCTCGTACTGCAACTCGCCATACGGGTCGTCCTCGAGGATCCAGAGGCCGAGGTCGCCGGCAATCCGCGCGATCGCGGCCCGCCGAGACGCGTCCAAGGTGCGGCCCGACGGGTTCTGGAAGTTCGGCATCGTGTAGAGGAGCTTGGGCCGGTGCTCACGGACGGCGGCGTCGACCGCCTCGGGCACGAGCCCGCCGTCGTCGCACTCGACGCCGACCACACGCGCGCCCGCCATCGCGAACCGCTGGAGCGCAGCGAGGTAGGTCGGGTCCTCGACGAGCACGACGTCGCCGGGCTCGAGCAGCACGTCGCACACCAGTCCGAGCGCCTGCTGCGAACCCGTGCAGACCAGCAGCTGCTCGCCCGCGGTCGGCAGGCCGCGGGTCGTCAGCCGGGCGGCGTGCCGCGCGCGCAGCTCGGGGTGGCCCTCGGTGGTCGAGTACTGCAGCGCGCGCCGGGCGCCGTCTCCGGAGAGCGCCTCGGCGAACGCGTCGCGGAGCGCGTCGGTGGGAAAGGTGTCCGGTGAGGGCAGGCCGCCGGCGAGCGAGATGACGCCGCCCTGCGCGGTCAGCGCGAGGATCTCGCGGACAGGCGATGATGCGACCGCGGCCAGGCGCGCGGCGGGAGGTGGTGGATCGACGGCCATCGCCCTCGACTTTCGCAGGTCGCGTTCATTTCGAAGCAGGAGCCAGCCCGTGCCTCAGACCAGTCGTGAGATCCAGCTCGCCGCCCGTCCCGTCGGCGAGCCCAAGCCGACGGACTTCCGTCTCGCCGAGGTCGAGCTCCCCGATCCTGGCCCGGGCGAGATCCTCGTCCACAACACGTTCATGTCCGTCGACCCGTACATGCGCGGGCGCATGAATGACGTGAAGTCCTACGTCCCGCCCTTCCAGCTCGACGAGGCGATGCAGGGCGGCGCGGTCGGTGAGGTCATCGCGTCGAACGACGACCAGATCGCGGTAGGGGACAGCGTCGTGCACATGTCGGGCTGGCGCGAATACGCCGTGGTCCACGGCAAGGGCTGCCGGAAGATCCCCGCCGACCTGGCGTCCGCCTACCTCGGCGTGCTCGGCATGCCGGGTCTCACCGCCTATGTCGGTCTGCTCGACGTCGCCGAGCTGAAGGAGGGCGACGTCGTGTTCGTCTCCGGTGCGGCGGGCGCGGTCGGCTCGCTCGTCGGCCAGATCGCGAAGCTCCGCGGGCACACGGTGATCGGCAGCGCGGGCGGGCCGGAGAAGGTCGCCCACGTCGTCGACGATCTCGGCTTCGATGCCGCGATCGACTACCGCAAGGGCGACCTGCCGGGGCAGCTGCGCGAGGCGGCGCCGAGGGGCATCGACGTTTACTTCGACAACGTCGGCGGCGACCATCTCGAGGCCGCGATTGGGCACATGCGCGTGCACGGCCGGATCGCGCTGTGCGGCCTGATCTCGATGTACAACGCGACCGAGCTCCCGCCCGGCCCGAACAACATGATGCAGGTGGTCGGCCGCCGCATCACGATCCGCGGCTTCATCGTGACCGACCACGCCGACCGTCAGGCCGACTTCGAGCGTGAGGTCGGCGCGTGGGTCCGCAGCGGCGACATCGTCTTCCGCGAGACCGTCGTCGAGGGTCTCGAGAACGCGCCGGACGCGTTCCTCGGCCTGCTGGCCGGCAAGAACACCGGCAAGATGCTCGTCAAGCTGTGATCAGGACCGCTTGACGCCCGTCGCCGCCGTCGCCGCGCCGAGCGCGAAGTAGACCGCGGCGGCGCCGTAGCGGGAGGCGCGCGCGACCCGCGTGCGCGCGCGCCCGCGAAGCCGGTGGGCGACCGTGCCGCTGGCCAGGGCGTACATCGCGTCGGTGCACATCGCGAGCACGACGAAGATCGAGCCGAAGATCAGGGCCTGCATCGCAACCGAGCCGAGCGCGGGATCGACGAACTGCGGCAGGAACGCCACGAAGAACATCGCCGTCTTCGGGTTCAGGGTCGCGACGACGATGCCCTGCCCGACGATCCGCCGCTTGCGAACCCGCTCCGATGCGGCCATGTCATCGCCGGGATCGTCGTCGCCGCGCAGCCGCTGGATGCCGAGCCAGACCAGGTACGCGGCGCCGGCGTAGCGCACGACGTCGAAGAGCAGAGCGGACGACGCGACGAGCGCGGAGATCCCGACGGCTGCGAAGAACACCTGGACGAGATTTCCTCCCGCGACCCCGAGCACCGACAGCAGACCGGCGCGCCGGCCCTGGTCGATGCTCCGCGCGACGATGTAGAGCACTCCTGGCCCGGGGATCAGCACGAGCACAAGCGCGGCGAGGAAGAACAGCACCAGTGTGTGGGGCTCGGGCATCCCGGGAGCGTACCGGTGCAGCGCCGACAACCTACGGTTCTGTAAGTTATCCCCGACGCCGGGGCCGCCGAAGGCGTAGCCTCAGCCGAGCCATCCCAGACCCGAAGGGGAGACCGACGCCGTGGGCCTCAACCTCGCCACTCTGCTCGACCAGAGCGCACGCCGCTCACCCGATGCCATCGCCTTGCGCCTCGGCGAGCTGGCCATCTCGTACGCCTTGCTCGACGAGCAGACGAAGCGCTTCGCCGCCGTGCTGAAGGACCGCGGGATCGAGCCCGGGGACCGGGTGGCGCTGATGCTGCCGAACGTCCCGCACTTCCCGATCGCCTACTACGGGGCGCTGCGTGCCGGCTGCGTCGTCGTGCCGATGAACGTGCTGCTGAAGGGGCGCGAGATCGCCTTCTACCTCCAGGACTCGGGCGCGAAGCTGCTGGTTGCGTGGAACGGCTTCGGCGCGGACGCGCTGGCCGGCGCCACCGAGGCGGGCGTGCCGATGCTCGGCGCCGGCCCCGACGATCCGCCGGAGGGTGTCGAGCGGGTCGAGGGCATCATCGGCTCCATCGAGCCGCTCGAGGGGATCCACCAGACGTCGCCCGAGGACCCAGCCGTCCTGCTCTACACGTCGGGCACCACCGGGAAGCCGAAGGGCGCGACCCTCACCCACTCGAACCTGCTGTGGAACACCGAGGTCAACTCGAAGATGTTCCAGGCAACCGCCGATGACGTCGCGCTCGGGGCGCTCCCGCTGTTCCACAGCTTCGGCCAGACCGTGACGATGAACGGCATGCTCCGCGCGGGCGCGACGCTCATCCTCCTGCCGCGGTTCGATCCCAACGAGGCGCTGGACATCATCGAGACCCAGAAGGTGACCCTGTTCGCGGGCGTGCCGACGATGTACGTCGCGTTCCTGAACACGCCCAAGCTTGCGGAGACCGACACGTCGTCACTGCGGCTGTGCATCTCCGGCGGTGCGGCGATCCCGGTCGAGGTGCTGAACACGGTCGGCGAGAAGATGGCGCGGATCCTGGAGGGATACGGGCTGAGCGAGACCAGCCCGGTCGCATCGTTCAACCAGCCCGACCAGGAGAGCAAGGCCGGCTCGATCGGCACGCCGATCTGGGGCGTCGAGATGGACGTGTGGGACGAGGACGGCAACGCGGTCCCCACCGGCGAGGTCGGCGAGATCGTCATCCGCGGCCACAACGTCATGGCCGGCTACTGGGGCCGGCCCGACGCGACGAAGGACGCCATCACCGAGCACGGCTGGTTCAAGACCGGCGACATGGCCACTCGGGACGAGGACGGCTACTACTTCATCGTCGACCGCAAGAAGGACATGATCATCCGCGGCGGCTACAACGTGTACCCGCGCGAGATCGAGGAGGTCGTCTACGAGCACCCCGCCGTGCTCGAGGCGGCGATCTTCGGAGTCCCGCACGACGAGTTCGGCGAGGAGATCGCCTGTGCCGTGGTCGCCAAGCCGGGGCAGACGATCGATCCCGGCGAGCTCCAGGCGTTCGTCAAGGAGAAGGTCGCGGCGTACAAGTACCCGCGCGTCATCCAGGTCATCGGCGAGCTGCCGAAGGGCCCCACCGGCAAGATCCTCAAGCGCGAGATCGACCGCGCCGCGTTCGTCAGCGGCCAGCCCGCCTCCGCGTAATCACCCGGGCGGCGATCCAGCCCACCGCTCCCCCGGCGAGGACGTCGCCGGGGTAGTGGACGCCCGCGTGCACGCGTGTGTACGCGACGAGCAGGCCGAGCGCGCGGATGGGGATTCCCCCAGACCGCGGAAGGCCGTGTGCGGCGGCGACGCTGAAGGCGATGGCCGATGCGCTGTGCCCGGACGGGAACGAGGTGCTCCCGGGCATCCGCACGTGGCGGGCGGCCGGGACGTCGTGGGCGTCGCGATCAGGGCGCCGGCGGCCGCCCAGCGGCTTCAGGGCGATGTTGGTCACGGCGGACGCGACCCCGAGCGCGAGGAGACCGTCGCGCCCCGCGCGCCGCCCGCAGGCGCCACCGCAGAGGCCGAGGACCGCCGCGGCTGCGAACCACAGCCGGCCGTGGTCGGCCGAGTGCGTCAGGTGTCGCAGCTCGCGGTCGACGAAGGGCGTGTGCAGTCGCGCGACCTCGGCGTAGAGCCAGACGTCGGCCCGGTGCATGGAACGCCGCAGGCTCATCGCGACGATCTTGTCAGAGGGGGGGTGGCCGGGGCCTCGGATGACGGAGCCTGTTTCAGTCTTCCCGAGACCCCGGCCTATGGGGCTCGCCGTCCGCTCCCGCACGGCGGCGTGCTGTGATTCGCAAAGGTACGGACCCCGCGTATGGACCTGGACGGCCGTTCGATGCGACCGTCCAGAGTCCAGGCGCGCCCGGTCCTCTCAGGCCATCAGGTCCAGCTGCTGCACGGTGCCCGCGCTGCCGTCCTCGCGCAGGAAGATGCCCGTCTCGCGGACCTCGCCGCGGGCCTGCTCGGAAGCGCCGGGCGTCAGCGTGAAGGGGGTCGCGACGCTGCCGAGGTAGATCGCGCCGACCTGCGCCTTGGACAGCGATTGCGTGGTGCCGCTCGTCTGTCCCCACAGGGCGAGCTGCGTGTAGATCTGGTCACCCTCGTCGATCCAGCCGTTCTGGTCCTGGTCGTGGGCGGCGAGCTCGCCGAAGCCGTCGCCCGTCGTCGGGCCGAACAGCTCGGTGCCGTCGTTGGCGACGCCGTCCTGGTTGCGGTCCCAGATCAGGTAGGCGGACCCCTCGCCGAGGACGTGGAAGCGGTCGAGCTGCCCGTCGGCGTTGAGGTCGAACTCGATCTTCGCGTCGGTGAGCTGCGCCGGCAGTCCTGACAGGTTCAGCACGATCGGATCCTGCTTCTGCACGGCGGCGCCGAACGCGAGGTGCGTCTCGGAGTGCTCGAGGAACTCGCGGCTGACCTTCGACTGGAGTGCGAGGTCGATCGTGCGCCCGTCGTCGGTCGTCACCTTGCCGGCGGCCTGGAACTGGACCTCCTCCGCTTCGTACCGGGTGCGGCTGAGGTCGACGGTGATCGCGAGGCTGGCGCGCGTGGGCGGCGGCGGGCTCTCCTGCGCCGCGGCCACGAAGACCTCGCTCGAGCCGCTGGCGGTCAGGTCGTTGGGATCGAGGATCTCGACGTGCACGCCGAACATCCGCTCGAGCACGTCGATGTAGCGCGCGAGCAGCGGGTCCGAGGCCCACAGCTGACGGCGCACCTGGAAGGCCTCGTCCTCCTTGGAGACCTTCGGCGGTTCGGCCGGCGGGTCGTGCGGCTGCCACTGGGCGCCCGCGCTCGGCTCGGGCTGCTGCTGCCGGCGCTCGTGCCACACCTTGACCTGCGTCGCGGCCTGGTCGTACTGAAGCTTCTGGTGGTTGGCGTTGAGCGCCACTTCCGAACCCGTGATTCGCATCGTGCCCCTCCTTGGGCGACGGTCGTCCCTGACCGCGATGGACCGGTATCTGGGGCCATTGTCGTCACGGGATGCCTGGGAACTTCAGTGGTTGTGGACGGATGTACGGGCCCTGGCTTCACGCCCCGGCTGCGATGATCTGCGTCTTCTACACTGAGATCTATTGACACAGCGCTCTGGCTCGCGCTATAGTTGCGTAAGCAACCACTCTCCGTGGCAAAGGATTTCTCTGTGAGCACGCTTCTCCTGATCCCTCTCGATGACACCGTCGTCTTCCCGACGATGGACGTGACGCTCCCGGTCGACGTGGCCGGCGAGGAGCGCGTCCTGCTGGTGCCCCGGCACGAGGGCGAATACGCAAAGGTCGGCACGGTCGCGAAGGTGACCGACACCGTCCGCCTTCCCGGGGGCGCGCGCGGCGCGAGCCTCGAGGGTGAGGCCCGCGGCGTCATCGGCGCCGCCCAGACCGACAACCTGACCGGTCAGCTCCGCGTGGCGGTGGAGGAGCACGTCGACAACGTTCCGGTCGACGGCCGCACCCGTGACCTGGAGCGCGAGTACCGCGCCGTCGTCGAGGAGATCCTCGAGCTGCGCGGCGTCGACTCCCGCGTCAACGACTTCCTGCGCTCGATCCGTGAGCCGGGTGCCCTGGCCGACACGGTCGGCTACGCGCCCGACATCTCCTACGAGGAGAAGATCCGGGTCCTCGAGGAGGTCGACGTCACCGACCGGCTCGCCATCTCGGTCGAGCTGCAGCGGGCCCGTCTGGCCGAGCTGCAGGTGCGCAAGCGCATCCGCGACGACGTCGAGGACGGCGCGCAGCAGCAGCAGCGCGAGTACTTCCTGCGCAAGCAGATGGACTCGATCCGCCGCGAGCTGGGCGAGGACGAGGCCGACATCGTCGAGGAGTACCGGGCCAAGATCGAGGCCGCGGGCATGCCCGAGGCGGCGCGCGAGCAGGCCGAGAAGGAGCTGGTGCGCCTGGAGCGCGCCGGCGAGGCGAGCGGCGAGGCCTCGACGATCCGCACGTACCTCGACTGGATGGTCGATGTGCCGTGGAGCAAGCGCTCGGACGAGATCCTCGACCCCGTCGCCGCGCGTGAGACGCTCGACGCGGACCACGCCGGCCTGAAGGACGTCAAGGACCGCATCGTCGAGTACATCGCGGTGAAGAAGCTGCGCGAGGAGCGCGGCATCACGGCCGACCGCAAGGCGGGAGCGATCCTCACGCTGATCGGGCCCCCCGGCACCGGCAAGACCTCGATCGGCGAGTCGATTGCGCGTGCCACAGGTAGGGAGTTCGTCCGGATCAGCCTGGGCGGCGTCCGCGACGAGGCCGAGATCCGCGGCCACCGCCGCACGTACATCGGCGCCCTCCCTGGGCGGCTGGTGCGCGCGCTGCGCGACGCCAAGACGATGAACCCGGTGATCCTGCTCGACGAGGTCGACAAGGTCGGCGCGGACTGGCGCGGGGACCCCTCCGCGGCGCTGCTCGAGGTCCTGGACCCCGCGCAGAACCACAGCTTCCGCGACCACTACCTCGACGTCGAGCTGGACCTGTCCAACGTGATGTTCATCGCGACGGCCAACCAGTTCGACACGATCCCCGGCCCGCTGCTGGACCGCATGGAGGTCATCCGCTTCGACGGCTACACCGTGGCCGAGAAGACGGCGATCGCCCGCGACTACCTGTGGCCGCGCCAGCGGGAGCGCAACGGGCTGCACGCCGACGAGGTGGAGGTCTCCGAGGAGATCCTGCGCACCGTGGTCAGCGAGTACACCCGCGAGGCGGGCGTCCGCAACCTCGAGCGCGAGCTCGGCACGATCCTGCGCAAGACGGCGACGAAGATCGCCTCCGAGCAGGTGCAGGCTCCGGTGACCATCGACCTGGATCTCGTCCGTGACGCGCTGGGCCGCCAGAAGGTGTTCCAGGAGGCCGCGGCTCGCACGGCCCTGCCGGGCGTGGCAACCGGCCTGTCGGTCACGAGCGTCGGCGGCGACGTCCTCTTCATCGAGGCGAACGCCACCAACGGGTCCGGGAAGCTCACGCTGACCGGCCAGCTCGGTGACGTCATGAAGGAGTCGGCCAAGATCGCCCAGACGTACGTGCACGCGCACGCCGAGGACCTGGGCATCGACCCCGACGTCTTCAAGGAGCGCGACCTGCACGTCCACGTGCCGGCGGGCGCGATCCCGAAGGATGGGCCGAGCGCGGGCGTCACGATGACGACGGCGATCACGTCGCTGCTCACGGGCCGCCCGATCAAGCACACGGTCGGCATGACCGGCGAGGTCACGCTGCAGGGCCGTGTGCTGCCCATCGGCGGGCTCAAGCAGAAGGTGCTCGCCGCGCACGCCGCGGGGCTCACCGACGTGATCCTGCCCGAGCGCAACCGGGCCGACCTCGACGACGTCCCCGAGGACGTCCGCGAGGCCATGACGTTCCACCCGGTGATGACCGTGGGTGAGGTGCTCGAGATCGCCCTCGAGCCTGCGCCCGCTCACACGCAGATCGCCTGACTGATCGCCACGGGCGCGCCGGGTGTCCCCCCGGCCCGGCGCGCCCCGCGCTCTGCGTTACCTAGCCTTGGAGGCGTGCTGAGCCTCCTGGGTCCTGTCCTCACCGCGATCGCCGCGGCCAGCGGCACCACCGCGCCCGAGCCGGCGCCCGCCGCGCAGACCGCCGCCGTGCGCCTGCAGTCGATCGGCGACTTCGAGGCGCCGCTGCACGTCGACGCGCCTCCCGGCGATCGCTCGCGGATCTTCGTCGTCGAGCAGGGCGGAACCATCCGGATCGTGAAGGGCGGGCAGAAGCTCGGCACGCCGTTCCTCGACGTCTCCGACAAGCTCACGGCGGGCGGCGAGCAGGGCCTCCTCGGTCTCGCGTTCGCCCCCGACTACGCCGACAGCGGGCGCTTCTATGTGCACTACAGCGCTCAGGAGGACGGCGGGACGCGGATCGTCGAGTACCGGGTGTCGTCGAATCCGGACGTCGCCGACGCCGGCTCGGCGCGGCTCGTCATGCGCCAGGACCAGCCCGAGTCCAACCACAACGGGGGACCGCTGCGCTTCGGTCCCGACGGGCTGCTGTACATCGGCCTGGGCGACGGTGGCGGCGGGGGAGACCAGCACGGCTCGCGCGGCAACGGCCAGTCGCTGAGCACGAAGCTCGGCAAGATCCTGCGGATCGATCCGCGGCAGAGCGGCTCGAAGCCCTACTCGATCCCGGCCGGCAATCCGTTCGCCAAGCGGTCGGGGGCGGCGCCCGAGATCTACTCGTACGGCCTGCGCAACCCATGGCGGATGGCGTTCGATCCCGCGACCGGCGATCTCGCCATCGCGGACGTCGGGCAGAACGAGGTCGAGGAGATCAACTTCGCGCGGAAGGGCAAGGCGAGGGGCACGAACTACGGGTGGCGGCCCTGGGAGGGACGCCAGCGCTACGCGTCCGGCGAATCCGCGCCCGGTGCCGTCTTCCCGGTCATCCAGAAGCTCCACTCCGACGGGTGGTGCTCGATCACCGGCGGGGTCTTCCTGCGCGACAAGGCGCTGGGCTCGGCGCTGCAGGGCCGCTACGTCTACGGCGACTTCTGCAAGGGCCAGGTGCGCGTCGCGAAGCTGCGGCCCGGCCGGGCGACGAACGATCGGGCGCTCGTCTCGCGCAACGTCGGCCAGATCTCCGGCTTCGGGACGGACGGACAGGGACGCGCGTACGTCGCGTCCCTGTCCGGGCCCGTCTACCGCATCACGCGCTAGGCCTTCGGCTTGATCATCCGCCAGGCCCACAGGGCCATCGGGAACTGCAGCGGGAGGCGGATCCACAGGGCGGGCTTGGGGACCTCGGGGTAATCGTCCGGGTTGAGCGCCATGTGGACGTTGGCCGGGTAGACGCCGATGATCGTCAGCAGCAGGATCCAGCCGCCGAGGACCCGGGTCTTGGGGCTCAGGACGAGCAGGCCGCCGAGCGCCTCGGTCACGCCGCTGGCGTAGACGAGCTCGCGGTGGGCGGGCAGGTACTTCGGCATGATCCGCTCGTACATCTTCGGATTGATGAAGTGCATCAGCCCGGCGAAGATGAAGATGCGGCCGCCGTGCTTGGCGCTGCGGTCGGAGCTCATCGCGCGCGCATCCCGTCGAACGCAACCTGCATGTAGCGCCGCCACGTGAAGTCTCCGCGGCCCTCGTTCTCCATATCGGCGATGTACGCCAGTGAACACATGATCATGGCGACATCATTCACGGTTGCGTCCGCCCGCACCTGTCCTGCGTCCCGCGCCCGCTCGAGCAAGATTGTGGTGGCGGCACGCAGCCGGGTCTCCTGCTCGGCGGCGTCGGCGAGGATCTCTCGCGAGCCGGAGATCGCCGCGGCGAGGCCGCGGTCGTCGGCGCATCGGGACCCGCAGCGCTCGACGAGCGTCATGAAGTCCTCCCACGGATCGTCCCCCTGGTGGGCGACCGCGCGCTCCGCGTCGTCGGCGAGCCGCGAGAAGTGATCGGCGGCGAGGGCCTCGACCAGCGCCTCCTTCGTGGGGAAGTGGCGATAGACGGTCCCGACGCCGACGCCCGCGCGGCGTGCGATGTCCGGCATCTGGGCACCTTGTCCCTCGGCGGCGAACTCGGCGCGCGCGGCCTCGAGGACCTTCTCGCGGTTGCGCCGGGCGTCGGCGCGCAGCGGGCGGGCGGCGATCGGTCCGGGGAGGTGCGGAGTAGCGGTCACGAAGTGTCCTCGTAGCGGCTCTGGGCGTGGAAACGGAATAAAAGTTCCGCTAGGGTACCCGCCGAACCCGAAACGGACTTCTCCTTCCACTTTACCTGGAGCCTCTCCTCATGTCACCCGATCACGCCATGGCGGAGCGCCGGAAGGGCCTCGCCCTCGCGCTCCTCGCGATCGCCCAGTTCGTCGTCGTCCTCGACGCCTCCATCACCAATGTCGCCCTGCCGTCGATCGGCAAGGACCTCGAGATCTCCCAGGAGAACCTCGCGTGGATCGTCAACGGCTACACGCTGGTCTTCGGCGGCTTCCTGCTGCTCGGTGGTCGGATCGCCGACCTCGTGGGGCGGCGGCGGATGTTCATCTCCGGCCTGTTGCTCTTCAGCGCCGCGTCGCTGGTCGGCGGCTTCTCGACCTCAGAGGAGATGCTGATCGCCGCGCGTGCGTTCCAGGGCCTCGGCGCGGCGATCGTCTCGCCGGCCGCGCTGTCGATCATCACCGTGACGTTCGCGGAGGGTCCGGAGCGCAACAAGGCGATGGGTGTCTGGGGCGCGGTCGCCGGCTCCGGCGGCGCGGCGGGCGTGCTGCTCGGCGGCATGCTGACCGAGTGGCTGAGCTGGGAGTGGGTGCTGTGGGTCAACGTGCCGATCGGCGTCGGCGCTGCGCTGCTGGCTCCGTCACTGATCGAGGAGAGCCGCCAGGAGTCCGACACGAAGCACTTCGACGTGCTCGGCGCGATCTCCATCACGGCCGGTCTCTCGCTGCTCGTCTACGCGCTGGTCGACGCCAACAGCGCCGGGTGGGGTTCGGGCCAGACGCTCAGCTTGTTGGCGATCTCGGCGGCGCTCATCGGCGCGTTCGTGGTCATCGAGCGGCGCTCGCGCCACCCGCTGGTGCCGTTCCGGATCTTCGAGAACCGCACGCTGACCGGCGCGAACGTCACGGCGCTGCTCGTCGGCGCGTCGCTGTTCTCGATGTTCTTCTACATCTCGCTCTACATGCAGCAGACGCTCGGCTACGACGCGCTGAAGGCCGGCCTTGCGTACCTGCCGCTGGCGCTGACGATCATCGTGGTCGCGGGGGCCGCCTCCGCGCTCGTGACGAAGATCGGCTTCAAGCCCGTGCTCATCGGCGGGATGACGCTCGTCCTCGTCGCGCTGCTGTGGTTCAGCCAGGTCTCGGTGGGCGGCAGCTATGTCAGCGACCTGCTCTTCCCGATGATCCTCGCGGGCGCGGGCCTCGGCGCGTCGTTCGTCCCGGTCACGATCGCCGCGACCCACGGCACCGACCAGACCGACGCGGGCCTGGCGTCCGGCCTCATCAACACGTCGCAGCAGGTCGGCGGTGCGCTGGGCCTGGCGATCCTCACGGCCGTCGCGGCAGGGGTGACGGGCTCCGTGATCCCGGGTGCGCCCGGTTCGGTCGAGGCGCTGACCGACGGCTTCCAGGCGGCGTTCCTGACGGGCGCGGGCTTCGCGGCGCTCGGCATCGTGACCGCGGCGACGCTGATCCGGACGAGCGACTCGAAGGCGCTGATCGGCGCCGAGGTCGCCCCCGGCGCCGCCGCGGGGTAGCTCCTACCAGTCGGCGGGCTGGCCGGTCTCGAGCCGGACCGCGCCGTCGCGCACGCCGGCGAGAACCCGCTCGCGCACCCGCAGCTTCGTGTCGCGGTGCGCGTCGGCGTTCACGCCGGTCAGCGTCTGGGCGGCCTCGCGCGCGGCGCCCGCGACCTCGTCGGGCGCGACCACGCGGTCGAGGAACCCTGCGCCTGCGCCTCGGCCGGGTCGAGGATGACGCCGGTGATCGTGCAGCGGTCGAAGTACGGCGGCGTGAGCCGGTGCCGGGCCAGCTCGATCCCGAACCACGGCAGCGTCATGCCGATCACAGCCTCGTTCAGCCCGATCCCGAACTGGCCGGCCGCGCCGACGCGGTAGTCGCAGGAGAGCAGCAGGAACGCGCCCATCGCGATCGCGTTGCCGTTGCAGGCCGCGACGACGGGGAGGGGGTGGGACAGGATCTTCTCGGCGAGGCGCGCACCCGCGCCGACCATGCCCTGCCACTCCTCGGCGGGGGCGCGCAGGTCGAAACCGGCCGACAGCGTCGTTGCGCGGCCGGTCAGGAGCACGACGGCCTCGTCGTCCCGCGCGCGGTCGAAAGCGGCGGAGAGCTCGCCGAGCATCGCGGGCGACAGGGCGTTCACCTTGCCGTCGTCCATCGTGATCGCCGCGATGCCGTCGGCGAGGGCGTACGTCGTCAGGTCAGCCATGGGCTGATCCTCACTGATCGAGAAGGAACTCGTCGTCTCCCAGGAGCACCACGACCGGCTCGCCCGAGCGGGCGGCGAGGCCGAGGGGGCGCTCGGGATCGGAGGTCTCGAAGTCGGCGGCGACGACGCTGCGCCCGCCGACGAGGACCGCGACGCCCGTCACCGCGTCGGCGAGCATGTGCAGCCCGCCGATCGTGCCGGTGACCTGCCCCGCCACGGCGTCGACGTCCATCGTCGGCAGCTGCTTCATCTCGGGCAGGGGCGGGAGCACGACGTCGCTCGCCGCGCTGTGGGGGAGCTCGTGCTCGTTCCCGTCCGCGTCGACCACCTGGATGCCGCCGAGGCGGACCGCGCGGACCGCGGCCGGATCGCCGCCGTCCTCGCCGGGGTCCTGCAGGATGCTGACCTGGAGCGCACCGGTGCGGTGCAGCAGCTCACGGGCCAGGGCGATGGTGCGGTTCGTCTCGACGGGTGACACGGCGCTCACATTAGGACGAGGCTGGCCGCCGCTGCAGCACGGCCCGCACGATCGGCCCGCCCACCCACGTGCACACCGCGAGCGCGGGGGAGACGAACGCGATCGGGATCGACAGCAGGAAGACGACCGCAGGGAAGGTGATCCGGACGCTCTCGCGCCGCCGTTCGATCGCGGTCTCGGGTGGATCGCGGAGCAGACCCTCACGGCGCGCGTAGTGGTAGAGCACGCTCATCCCGATCGACACCAGCGCCATGCACAGCGCGTAGGGCCAGATTCCCCAGGCCTGGTCGCTGTGCTCGCCCAACAGCTCCGTGGGGACCGGGAGCAGCGCGATGAAGCAGAGCACGAACAGGTTCAGGGCCATGAGCGGGCCGTCGAAGGCGCTCAGGTTCCCCAGCAGGCGGTGGTGGCGGACCCAGTACAGGCCCACGACACCGAACGAGATGAAGTAGGCGAGCACCTGGTAACGGAGGTCCCACAGCTCGTCGGGCAGGGCCGGATCCAGGCGCGGGCCGGACAGGCTCGGGACGTCGATCGACAACACGAGCAGCGTGATCGCGATCGCGAAGACGCCATCGCTGAACGCCAGGACGCGCCCGAACTCGAGCTCGGACTCCTCCCGGCTGTGCAGCATCAGGCGGGCTCCGGATCGACGCGGGCCTGCTCGATCCGCCGGGCGACCAGGTCGGCCCAATCGGCACCCGGGTACGCGGCGCGCAGGTCCGTGGCCGGCTCGGTGTGGTCGTAGGTGACGCGGTGGTGCGTGACGGTGCCGTCCGGTGCGATCGTCGCGTAGGCCGCGCGGACGTCGCCGTCGAAGGGCATCCCGACGCTGCCGGGGTTGATGAGCTCGATCCCGCCGTGCGCCGAGATCCGCCGGAACGGCAGGTGGGTGTGGCCGAAGACGAGCCGGGCCTCGGTGACGCCCTCGAGCAGCTCGGCCTCGTCGGGCGCGGGCGTGGGGAGGAAGGAGCGCAGGTCGCCGACGGGTGAGCCGTGCCACGCCCGGGCGCGGTCGCCGATCGGCGCGCTCTCGGGCAGCACGGTGAGCTCGCTCACGAGCTCGTCGCCGAGCGCCGCGCGGGCCGCGGTGATCGCCTGGGGGACGGGGAGGGCGTCCGGCGCCTCGCTGGGCGCGGCGGTCCACCGCTCTCCGTTGCCGCGGATCCACACGGCGCTCGGGAGCGCGCGCAGCGCCTCGACGGCGGCGACTGGATGGGGCCCGAACAGCGCGACGTCGCCGCCGATCAGGAAGGACGTCACCCCGCGCGTGCGTGCGTCGGCGAGCACCGCTTCCAGGGCCCGCACGTTGCCGTGCACGTCGTAGAGGAGGCCGAGCATGGGCATAGCATCCCGCGCCGTGACGACGGCCGACCACCTGATCCTCCGCGGGCCGACCCTGACGCTGCGGATCCCCGAGCCGGGCGACGCCGCGGCGCTCTACGCGCTGGCGTCGGACCCGGACGTGACGCGGTGGTTCTCCTGGGGGCCGTACACCGCCGAGGCGCAGGCGCGCGCGTACCTCGAGCGTCTACCCGGCCAGCGCCGCCGCGGCGAGCAGCTCGACCTGGTCCAAGAGCACCGCGAGCACGGCGTCATCGGCATCACGGGGCTCTCCGAGTTCAGCCTGCGCGACCGCCGCGCGCTCGTCGGGACGTGGTTCGGCAAGGAGCACTGGGGGACCGGCGCCAACGCCGAGTCCAAGGCGCTGATCTGCCATCTCGGCTTCGACCTGCTCGGCCTGGAGCGGATCACGTCGATCGCGAACACCGCGAACGACCGGTCGCGCCGCGCGCTCGAGAAGGCCGGGTTCCGGTACGAGGGTGTGCTGCGGGGCTGGCACCGCCACGGCGACCAGCAGCTCGACGTCGCGATCGTCGGCCTCCTGCGCGGCGACTGGGCCGCCATGCCCGAGAAGCACGTGCCGTACGAGGTCGAGGGCGAGCCGCCCGCGGCCTTCGTTCCGCCTGCTTGAAGCGCATTCAGCACACGGGGCGGTTCGAGGCATAGCTTCCGGCCCATGCGCCCGACCACTCCGCTGGCCGCGGTGGCCCTCGCTGCCGGCCTTCTGTCTCCGGCGGCGGCCCACGCCGTCCCCACGGTCCAGACCCACACGACGATCAGCTCGCCCGTCCCCGTCGGCGCCAAGCTCGTCCCGCTCGGCGACGTCAACGGCGACGGCCTGGAGGACCTGGGCATCACCGACGGCTACTGCGCCACGCGTGTGTGGGTCGTGTTCGGGGCGACGAGCGCTGCGTCCGTGAACCTCAGCTCACTCGGAGCTCGCGGCCTCGTGCTGGCCGGTCTGGGGACCGGCGGCTGCCGCTTCGAGGTCTCGGCCGCCGGTGACGTCAACGGCGATGGGCGCGACGACGTCGCCATCGGCGGCTACGGCACCCAGGACACGATCCGCGTTGTCTACGGCCGCGCGACTGGCGGGACGCTCGATGTGAGGACGGTCGGTGCGAACGGCTGGCAGCTGACCGTGGGAACGCCCGAGACCGAGCTGAGCGCGGTCCGCGGCGTCGGCGACGTCACCGGCGACGGCCGCGACGACCTCGCCATCGACTACTCGACGCCCGGTCCTGTGAGCGGCCGGCACGAAGCGGCGTCGGTGATCGTCTACGGCGCCGCGGGCGCGCGGGCCTTCGACCCCGTGACGACCACCGTTCCCGCCCTGCGCGTCGGAACGAGCACCGGAGCAGACGACGCGACGCTCGCGACGCTGCCGTTCGGCGACCTCACGAAGGACGGGAAGGCCGACGTCCTGACCTCGCTGACGCCAACGTTCCCGAGCACCGGCCCGCGGCTGGACCTGCACGCCGGCCGCTCGGGCTCGGCGACGCTCGACCTTGCAGCGCTGAACTCCTCGAGCCTGGCTCTGGGGGAGCTGCCGCTCGGCTTGCGGATCGACCAGGACACCCCGGTCCTCGGCGATCTCGACGGCGACGGGTACCAGGACTACCAGGCCACGGAGGGCTCGCCGCGCTACGCGGTCCTGTCCTCAAAGCTGGAGGCGCCGATCACCAGGGCGAAGCTCGAAGCCGCGTCCCTGCGGTTCGCGAACGTCACCTCGCTCCTGGGCCCGGACCTGGCGCCGGCGGGTGACGTCACCGGAGACGGGCGCGCCGATCTCGCCGCGCCGGCGACGAGCTTCCCGGCCTGGGAGGGCAACCTCACGGGCACGGACTGGCTGGCAGCTGAGCCGACTCCGCGCCGCTGGAGCTTCCTGGTCCCCGGCACGACGGCGGGCCGGTTCGTCAACCTCGCGGCGCCCGAGGGCGGGACCGCGCGGCTGGACTCCATGCCCGACGGCTACGTCGCGGAGACGGGCCTCGCGTTCGCCGGGCGGCCTGGCCAGGTCGTGTCGGTCTCGACGGACCGGCGCTCCGTGCTCGTGCAGCGGGTGGTCGATCTCCCGACGCCGGCGGACACGACGGCGCCGGTGTTCACCGGCGTGACGCTCGACAACCCGACCATCTGGCGGAGCATCCCGTGTGGCTCCGAGGGCGGCGCGGCCTGCCCGGGCCCGCGGACCGGGACGCTGCGCTTCACTGTGTCCGAGCGCGCCAAGGTTCGCGTCCGCCTCGTCGACGCGGGCGGGACGTCGAAGATCGGGCAGACCGTCTGGGTCAATGCCGGCCAGCACGCCTTGGGGGTGAAGGCCGCCTACCGGTGGCCGAGGACCTTCAGCAATCAGTGGGACAACTACCGCCTGACGCCGGGCACCTATCGCTTCGTGCTCGACGCGACCGACCTGGCCGGCCGGAAGGCCGCGACCTCGACGACCAGCCTGACCGTCACCGGGTGACGGTCAGTCCTGGCGCGCTTCCCAGCTGAAGCCGCGGATCGCCAGGACGATGCCTGCGGCGGCCCAGATGATCACGACGTTCAGGTTCGCCATGTTGTCCGCAAGCGACGCGCCGCCGACCATCGCGCCGGACAGGCCGTCGATGAGGTGCACGAGCGGCAGTGCCTGGGCGATGTCGTGCAGGAACGCCGGCGCCTCCTCGGCGTCGTAGAAGACGCCGCTGATGAAGATCAGCGGGAGGAAGACCGCATTGACGTAGGCGGGCGTGGCCTCGAAGTTCGGGATCACGTGGCTGAACGCGACGCCCAGCGAGGCGAAGCAGACGACGCCCGCAACCGTGAAGATGATCAGCTCGGGCCAGTGCTCAGGCCAGCCGATCCCGTAGAAGAGCCGGCCGGCGACGACGACGATCGCGATCTGGACGAACGCGTTCGTGACCGCATTCCCGAACAGGCCGACGAGGTACGAGCCCGTCGGCATCGGCGTGCCGCGCAGCCGCTTCAGCACACCCTGCTCGCGCAGGAAGACGAGGTTGTGGGTGAGTGCCACGAAGGTCGTGCTGACGATGCTCATGCCCGCGATGCCGGGGACGAGGATGTCGAGGTTCTCCTGGTCGCCGGCGTAGAGCGTGCCGAGCAGCGCCAGGAGGAGGAGCGGCAGCGCGAAGTTGAAGAACGCCGCTGCCGGGTTGCGCCAGAACATCTTGCGCTCGAGGCGGTATTGGCGCCAGGCCAGGCCGACGGTGTCAGACATGCTCGGAATCCTCCTCGGCGGTGAGCTCGAGGTAGACGTCCTCCAGCGACGGCCGCGACACGCTCAGCTCGCGCAGCTCCTCGCCGCGGGCCAGCGCCGCGCTGGTCAGCTGGTGCAGGAGCGCGGTGGGCGCGTCGGTGACCCGGGTCTGCAGCTCGCCCTGCTCGTCGCGCCACGACACGGTGTGGCGGCTCGCCGCTCCGACGCCGAGCGCGGCCGGCGGGCCCTCGGTGACGATTCGGCCGTCCTTGACGATCGCCACGCGGTCGCACAGCGCCTGCGCCTCGTCGAGGTAGTGCGT
>JAEMSV010000033.1:27797-40267 GCA_016462625.1 Solirubrobacteraceae bacterium
CCTTGACGATCGCCACGCGGTCGCACAGCGCCTGCGCCTCGTCGAGGTAGTGCGTCGTCAGCAGGACGGTCTTGCCCAGCTCGGCGAGCGCGCGGACGGTGTCCCAGGCCGCGCGGCGGGCGGCTGGGTCGAAGCCGGTGGTCGGCTCGTCGAGGAAGATCAGCTCCGGGTCGCCGACGATCGCCAGCGCGAAGTCCAGACGGCGGGCCTGGCCGCCGGAGAGCTGGCGTGCGCTCTTGCCGGCGCTCTCGGTCAGCCCCGCGAGATCGATGACCTCGTCGACGCCGCGCGGGTTCGGGTACATCGCGGCCCAGTGGGCGATGGCCTCGCGCACGGTGACGTGGCGGTACATCCCACCGCTCTGCAGCACGATGCCGACTCGGCTGCGGAGCGCGCGCGGGCGGCCCTCCGGGTCGTGCCCGAGGACGGAGACGATGCCGCTCGTGCGGGCGCGGTATCCCTCGAGAATCTCGACGGTGGTCGTCTTGCCGGCGCCGTTGGGGCCGAGCAGACCGAAGACCTCGCCGCGCGCGACCTCGAAGTCGAGACCGCGGACGGCGTCGTGGGACCCGTATCGCTTGCGCAGATCGCGGACGAGGATCGCGGGGGCGTCGCTCATCTGCGCTCCATCCTCGCACGCGCGGGCGGGAGGCGGCCCTCCGGGTCCGGCCGCCGTGGGAGGATCGCCGCCCCATGCGCTGCGCCTGCGTCGACATCGGAGCGAACACGACGCGCCTGCTGGTCGCGGAGCTGGATCCTGCGCGCCCGGCTGCGTCCAGCTTGCGGACGGTGCTCGCCGAGCGGCTGTTCACGCCGCTGCGCGCCGAGCGCGAGCCCGGCGAGCCGCTCGACGACGAGGAGATCGAGGCGCTCGGCGCCCAGGTGGCCGGGCAGGTCGCCCAGGCCCGTGAGCACGGCGCGGAGGCGGTCGCCGTCATCGCCACGGCGGTCCTGCGCTCGGCGTCGAACCGCGATCACGTGTGTGCGGTCATCGGCGGTCTGACGGGAGAGCCGCTGCGCATCCTCGACGGGCACGAGGAGGCGCGCCTGGTGTTCGCCGGGGCGGTGGGCTCGCTGGCCGACGCGCCGTCCGGGACCGTCGCGGTCGTCGACATCGGCGGCGGGTCGAGTGAGGTCGCCGTCGGGACCGTGGCCGGCGGCCCGCGCTGGGCCGCCTCGCTGCAGATCGGCTCGCGCGTGCTGACCGCGGCGCACCTGCGGACCGACCCGCCGAGCGCCGAGCAGCTGCGGGCCGCCCGGGCCGACGCCCACGCCGCCGTGGCCGCGCTCGAACCCCCGTCCGTCGACGCGGCGTTCGCGGTCGGCGGCGACACGACGTCCCTCCGCCGGCTCGCCGGCCCGGTGCTCGATGCGCGGGCACTCGCCGCCGCGCTCGACGCCGTCTGCGGCGCGCCCGCCGACGAGGTCGCCGCGCGGTTGGCCCTCCATCCGCGGCGCGCGCGGGTGCTGCCGGCGGCGCTGCTGCTGCTCGAGGCGTGTACCGAGGCGCTGCAGGCGCCGCTGCGGCTGTGCGGCGGCGGGCTGCGCGAAGGGGTCGTGCACGAGCTCCTCCGGGAACAACACGAGAGCAATGGCCAAGGCGCGTGAGATCCCGGGGTTGACCCCGGAGCTTCCGTTCACCCTCGCGGCCGCCCGGACGGTCGCGGTCCGCGCGGCCGAGCTGTTCGACCACCTCGACGGGGTCCTCGACGTCACCGACATCGAGCGCGTCCACGACGCCCGCGTCGCGACCCGGCGCCTGCGCGCGGTCCTCGAGCTCTACGCGCCGTGCTTCCCGCCCGAGCCGTTCGGGGCCGCGCTGCGCGACGTCAAGGCGCTCGCCGACGCGCTGGGCGCGCGCCGCGACCCAGACGTCCACCTCGCCGCGCTGACGGAGTTCGCCGACGCGGCGACCCCTGCCGACCGGCCGGGGCTTCGGCTGCTGCTCGACCGCATCGCCGACGAGCAGGAGGAGGGCAACGTCACGCTCGCCCGGGCGCTCATGGACGTGCGTGAGCACGCGCTGCGGGAGCGGCTGGCAATGCTCGTCGAGTCCGCCGGCGGGGTGGAGGGCGCGTGAAGGCCCGGCGCATCAAGGGCCTGGACCCGCAGGGCCCGCTCGGCGACCAGGCCGCGCGGATCGTCCGGGTGCGGCTCGAGGAGGTCCTGTCCTTCACGCCGCGGGCGCTGGATCCCGACGAGATCGAGGCGCTGCACGACATGCGGATCGCCGCCAAGCGCCTGCGCTACGCCCTGGAGGCGACCGGGGACCTGTTCGGGCCGTACGCGCACAAGGCCACAGGGCGGGCCCGGGACCTCCAGGACCTCATCGGCGAGATCCACGACTGCGACGTCATGCTGCCGCGCGTCCTCGCCCTGATGGCGGAGGTGCGGCGCACCGACGCCCAGGCCGTGCGGGCCGCCGCGGGGGACGCCGAAGATCTGCCTCTCGGCCTGGCCGCGCAGGCGCCGAACGCCTCGGCGTGGCGCGGTCTGCACACCCTCGTGACCCATCTCGCGGCCCGCCGGGCGCTCCTGTTCGAGCGCTTCCTCGTGCTCTGGACCGAGCTCGGCCGGGAGGGGTTCGTGGCGCGTCTGGAGTTCGCGCTGGATGAGCGCGCCGCGACCGAGATGTGAAGGCCCTGGAAAGGGCCAGCTGGGACAGATAGTTTCCAGGGACGTGAGCAGCCTCCAGGATTCGCCCGCCCCCGCCGCTCCGGCGCTCGACAGCCCCGAGCTCTTCTACAGCCGCGAGCTGTCGTGGACGGACTTCAACGACCGGGTGCTGCAGCTCGCGGAGGACCCGTCGACGCCGCTGCTCGAGCGGGTGAAGTTCGGCGCGATCTGGACGTCGAACCTCGACGAGTTCTTCATGATCCGCGTCGCCGGCCTGCACGACCAGGTCGACGCGGGGCTCTCCGATCCGAAGCTCGACGGGCGGACCCCGGCGCAGACGCTGAGCGCGGTCCGCGAGAAGGTCGAGGCGCAGCTGGCCCGGGTGCACGCGTGCCTGCGCGACGAGCTCTGGCCGGGGCTCGCCGAGCACGGCGTGAAGATCGTCAAGCTCAATGACGTCTCCGGGCCTGCGCGCGAGGCGCTGGAAGCGCGCTACCGGCGCGAGATCTACCCGGTGCTCACGCCGCTGGCCGTCGGGCTGGGCCGGCCGTTCCCGTACATCTCGAACCTCTCGCTCAGCCTCGCCGTGCAGGTGCGCGACCCGCACACCGGCCACGAGGTCTTCGCGCGGGTGAAGGTCCCGAAGGAGATGCTGCCGCGGTTCGTCCCGGTCGAGGACGGCTCGGACGAGACGCACGTCTTCGTCGCGCTGGAGGAGGTCATCGCGCAGCACATCGAGGACCTCTTCCCGGGCATGGAGATCGTCGACCAGGGCTTCTTCCGGGTCACGCGGGACGCGGACTTCGACGTCAGCGACGAGGCCGACGATCTGCTGCAGGCCATCGAGCACGAGCTACGCCGCCGCCGGTTCGGCGAGGCGGTGCGCCTCGAGGTCGACGCCGGCATCAGCCCTTCGCTGCGGGAGCAGCTCATGGGCGCGCTGGAGATCACCGAGGACCAGGTCTACGACGTCGATGGACTCCTCGATCTCACCGACCTCTGGCAGCTCGTCAAGCTGCCGGGGATGCGCGAGCTGCGCGATCGCAGCTGGACGCCGGTCACCCAGCCGCGGCTGCAGGACGACGACGGCGAGAAGGCGGATTTCTTCGCCGAGATCCGCCGCGGAGACATCCTCGTCCACCACCCGTACGACTCGTTCAACACGTCGGTCGAGCGGTTCGCCATGCAGGCGGTCGACGATCCGGACGTCCTCGCGATCAAGATGACCGTCTACCGCACGAGCGACGACACGCCGCTCATCCCGGCGCTCATCCGGGCGACGGAGCGCGGCAAGCAGGCGGTCTGCCTCGTGGAGCTGAAGGCCCGCTTCGACGAGCGGGCGAACATCACATGGGCGCGCGAGCTGGAAGAGGCCGGAGTCCACGTCGTCTACGGCCACCCGGCCCTGAAGACGCACGCGAAGTCGATCCTCATCGTCCGGCGCGAGGGTGACGGCGTCCGGCACTACGTCCACGTCGGCACGGGCAACTACCACCCGAGCACGGCGCGGCTCTATACGGACTTCGGCCTGTTCACGTGCAACGAGAGCATCGGCAACGACGTCGCCGACATGTTCAACTTCCTCACGGGCTTCGCCCGCCCGCGGCGCTACCGCCGGTCGCTCGTCGCACCGTCGGGGCTGCGCGACGGGATCATCGAGCGGATCGACCAGACGATCGCCGCGAACGAGAACGGCGAGCCGACGCGGATCCAGCTGAAGATGAACTCGCTCGTGGACCCGGCGTGCATCCGCGCGCTGTACCGGGCGTCACAGGCCGGGATCCCGATCGACATCAACACGCGCGGCATCTGCTGCCTGCGGCCGGGGGTGCCCGGGGTCTCGGAGACGATCCGCGTGGTGTCGGTGCTCGGGCGGTTCCTCGAGCACTCGCGGATCTACGCATTCCACCGCGGCGACGAGACGGAGGTGCTCATCGGGTCGGCCGACCTCATGCAGCGCAACCTCGACAGCCGCGTCGAGCTCGTGGTCCCGGTCCTCGACGCCGGCCTGCGCGGGGACATCCTCGACACGATGGAGCGCTGCCTCGCCGACGACACCGGCGCCTGGGTGCTCGACCCCGACGGCACGTGGCAGCGGCGCCCCTCCGGGACTCCACCGCGCTCGGTCCAGCACGAGCTGATGATCGGTCACGCCGCTCGCGCCCAGGAGGGCCGGGCCGGCGCCGAGCGCTGACCGTTCCCCTGGACCGCATCGCGGGTATGGGAACGGTGTTGACGTCATCACACCGTTTGACGGACGTTCGGGGGGAACGCTACCTTGAAGACCATGTCTTGCCGACGATTGGCCCTAGCGCCAGTTGTCGCGCTCGTGCTCTGTGGGTCAGTCGGGGGATCGACGGCGCTGGCTGCGCCGTCCTCTTCGGCGTCCGACAACGCGACCGCGACGGCCGCTGCGAAGAAGAAGAAAAAGAAGAAGACGACGGTCGCGTCGCTCGAGAAGCGGGTGAAGAAGACCGAGAAGAACCTCGCGGCGGCCCGCAGGCAGCTCAAGCTCGTCCAGCGCGCGACCGCTGGCCTGGTCTCCGGGCTCGACACCTTCGCCGGGGCGAACGGCTCGATCGAGGCGCTCCTCGGCGGCAGCGCGCTCACCGATTCGCTCGGCCCTGAGTTCGCCAAGCTCCAGGCGATCCTGGACAAGTCTCTCACCGATCAGGCGGCGACCAACGCCAACGCGCTCGTCGCGGCGCTCGGCAACCCGGCACTGAAGCCGCAGCTCGAGACGCTGCTCACCCAGCTCTTCGGGGTCAGCCCGACGGCGATCGGCGCGGCCGTTTCGAGCGCGCTTCCGTCGATCCAGGCGTCGCTGAACCAGCTCGTGGTCCGCGAGCAGCCTCTGCTCTTCGCCCAGGTCGGGTCGGTCACGTCCGGCGCGGTCGTCGGGGCGGATCTCCCCGACGACGTCGAACCCGTAAGCGTGTCGGGCTCGGCCGTGCTCAACGTCACCGGCGCGTCCGCCACCCCGGTGAAGCTCCTCGCCGGCGTCCGGACCGACGAGGCCGATCAGCCTGCCGCGAAGGCCGTGCTCGACTCGCTCGAGGTGGAAGGCAGCGGCGTGACGCTCGGCGGTGGCACCGACTTCGGTGGCCTGCACCGCGCGCTCGGTGGCAGCGGGGCCTCGGTCAGCCTCGGTCGCATTCCGCGATCGGGCGCGCTGGACCCCACGCACCCGACGCTCGTCGACATCGCCCAGGGACCCCTCACCGTGACCGGCACGGGCTCCGTGATCGTGCGGTTCACCGTGCGGTTCACCGACGACAGCGTCGGCGACTGACCGACGCTGTCGTTCGGAGGGCGTCCTACCAGTGGACGCCCTTCATGAGGTTCGCGACGGCGATCTGCTCGACCGACGCCCGCTCGCTCGGGTCGTCGTCGCCCTTGGCGGCGGCACTGTCGGGGAACAGCTTGTACGCCGTGTGGAGGATCTGGTCGGAGACCCGCGGCAGCAGCGCGTTCATCAGCACACCGAACGTGCCCAGGCGCGTGTTGAGCTCCTTCGGCCGCGCCCGGATCGCCTCGCAGATCAGGTCGCCCGCCTCGGACGGGGTCGCCGTCGGGAACGAGTCGTAGATCTTCGTCGGGGCGATCATGTCGGTCTTCACCAGCGGCATGTGGATGGTGGTGAAGGTGACGTTGTCCCCGAGCGTCTCGGTCGCCGTGACGCGGCTGAACGCGTCGAGCGCGGCCTTGCTCGCCACGTAGGCCGAGAACCGCGGCGTGTTGGCCTGCACGCCGATGGAGCTGACGTTGACGATGTGGCCGCGCTTGCGCTCGCGCATGTGCGGCAGCAGCTCCATGATGAGCTTGATCGCGCCGAAGTAGTTCAGCTGGATCGTGCGCTCGTAGTCGTGGAAGCGGTCCTGGCTGAGCGCGACGCTGCGCCGGATCGAGCGGCCCGCGTTGTTGACCAGGAAGTCCACGGCGGGGTGCTCGTCGAGCACCTTCTTGACGAGCACTTCGATCGCGTCCATGTCGGCGATGTCCGCCGGGTAGACGTAGGCCGTCCCGCCGAGGGCCTCGATCTCCTTCTTGACGGCCTCGAGCTTGTCCTCGCTGCGGGCGACGAGCAGCGGGATCCCTCCGGCCCGCGCGATCTTGATCGCGGCCTCCTTGCCGATGCCCGCCGAGGCGCCGGTGATGAGCACGGTCCGGCCGTTGACGGCGCCCTCGAACGAGCGGTCCTTGAAGAGGTCCGGGTCGAGGTTGCGTTCCCAGTAGTCCCAGAGCTTGCC
This sequence comes from Solirubrobacteraceae bacterium, assembly GCA_016462625.1. The sequence goes on from JAEMSV010000033.1 coordinate 34,664, forward strand.
CGCGTAGCTGTCGAGCGGCGGGACCTCGATCCCGGTGCCCTCCAGGGCCCGCTCGGTGTCGCGCGTGTCGAACTGGGACTCGAGCCCGACGTAGTCGAGCACCACGTCCGGGATACCGAGGTCCGCCAGGAGCGTCTTGCGCATGTCCTTGGCGAACTGGAGCTTCATGAGCATCGAGATCGTGCCCTTGGGCAGCGCGTCGAGCAGGCCCTTGTCGACCCGCATCTGCAGCTCGGGCGCGTGCGCGGCGCGGCAGATCGCGTTCAGCGCGTCCCCCGACTTGATCGCCCGCGGTGCGGCGAGGTGGAAGGCGCGGCCGTCCTGGTCGGGCAGGTGCGCGATGTGGTCGAGCGCGTCGGCGACGAAGTCGACCGGGACGATGTTCGTCGTGCCCAGCTCCGGGCCGATCAGGGGGAACCACTCCGGGACGAAGTGCCGCAGCCGCTGGATCGGCTTGAAGAGGTAGTACGGGCCGTCGACCTTGTCCATCTCGCCGGTCTTCGAATCCCCGACGACGATCGCGGGGCGGTACACGCGCCACGGGATGTCGGTCTGGCGGCGGACGATCTGCTCGGACTCGTACTTCGTGCGGTGGTAGGCCGACGGGAGCGTCTGCCCTTCGTCGAACATGTCCTCGCGGAAGAGCCCCGGGTACATGCCGGCGACCGCGATCGAGGACACATGGTGGAACCGGGTCGCACCCATCGCCTTCGCGGCATCGACTGCGTGCAGGGTGCCGTCGACGTTCAGCGTCCGGTTGATGTCGTCCGCCGCGGTCATGTCGTACATCGCGGCGAGGTGGAAGAACTCCGTGACGTCTCCGAGCGCGGCGAGATCGCTCTCGTCCAGTCCGAGACGGTGCTGTGACAGGTCACCGATGACCGGCGTGACCCGTCCCCGGGCGCCCCAGCGTTCGATCAGCTGGTCCAAGCGCTCGGCGGAGGATTCCCTGACGAGGACGGCGATGTCCACGTCGCGTCGCAGGAGCCGCTCGATGAGATTGCGCCCGATGAATCCCGTCGCGCCCGTTACGAAATACGTCATCGCTCTCCTCAGTCCCCGGTGGAAGGCCTGAGGCTACACCGGGAGTGACACGAGCGCCCCGGGTCGGGAGGACACCGGGGCGCCTCGGATCACATGCGGTCGCGGAGCAGGCAACTCACGCACGGCAAAGCGTGCCCACGGTGGCGAGGAGGGGTGTGACGATTCTGGGAAGGCGCCGGTCCGGCGCGAAGCCGCTCTACCAGCCGCCGGCCCAGTGGGCCGCCGTGCTGCGGGACTTCTCGGCCGCCTTGCGGCGGTCCTTGCGCTTCTCCAGCCACAGCTGGAGCATCGACATCGTGAAGACGAAGAGCGGGAAGAACGCGATCAGCACGAACCCGAAGTTCGTGACGATCTTGTCGGTGGTCTCGCCGTACCAGCCTTCGCCGCCGTCGTGAGGCCCGGCGAGGGCGGGAGCGGCCGCGACCAGAAGCATGGTGGCGGCGAACGTGAGGGTCGTGAAAGTGCGTCGCATCGTCGGATCAGATTCTATACCGGACATGGAATTCTTGGAGCGTTCCCGTCCCGTCCCCGGCGTCGAGGTGCTGCGTCTGAACCGGCCCGATGCGCGCAACGCGCTCCACACGCCGTCGTTGGTCGAGCTGCTGGAGGTGCTGCGCGCCGTCTCGGCCGATCCGGAGGTGCGGGTGCTGGTCCTCTCCACGACGTCGACGGTCGCCTTCTGCGCGGGAGCCGACGTTGGCGAGAAGCTCGATCACGACGGCGGCGTACGGCGCATGGAGCTCTTCTGCGACCTGTACCGGGAGTTCGAGGCGCTGCCGATGCCGACCGTCTGCGTGTGCGTCGGCAACGTGCTCGGCGCCGGGACGGAGATCGCGGCGACCTGCGACCTCCGCGTCGGCGGCGACAACCTCAAGCTCGGCTGGGTCGCCGGCCGGCTCGGCGTCCCGGTGGGCCCGGCGCGACTGGTGCCGCTCGTGGGGGTCGCGCGCGCGAAGGACCTGGCGTTCACGACGCGGGTGATCGGCGCGGACGAGGCCGCGTCCCTCGGCCTGGTCAGCGAGGTCGTTCCGGCCGCGGAGGCTGAGGCTGCGGCGGTGGCGCTGGCCGCACGGGTCGCGGAGAACCGGGGGATCCGCCAGCTCAAGCAGATCTTCCGGGGCCTGGAGGAAACCCAGGACCGCGTGGAGTTCGAGAACGAACTGCTGATGCGCTTCCAGCGCGAAGAAGGCGGCCTTCCGGCGGGGTAGGGGGCGAACACGGAGGGCGTCGTGACTAGACGTTGATATGCAACGTCAAATCACCACGGACCATCGGATCGCCGCGCTTGCCGGGAGGCAGGCGGGCCGTGTGAGCCGTGAACAGCTGCTGGAGCTGGGGTTCGGCCCGGGCGCCATCGACCACAGGAAGGCCGTCGGGCGCCTGCACCTCGTGTCCCGCGGGGTCTATGCCGTCGGCCATACGCACACCTGCGGCCACGCGGCGAACTGGACCGCGCTGCTCGCCTGCGGTCCCGAGGCGGTATTGAGCCACCGGTCGGCCGCGGCCGCCTGGGGCGTTCTGCCTTGGCCCGCCACGATCGTCCAGCTCACCGTCCCGAACCAGCGGGGCCGTACTCGGCGCCGCGAGGGCATCCGCGTACACCGCGGGTCCGTGCCGGATACTGAGCGTGCGCGCCGCGGCGGGTTCCCGGTGACGTCATTGGCCCGGACGTTCCTTGACCTCGCGGCAACCGAGCCGCCTCGGGTCGTCGAGCAGGCGCTCGACAGCGCGGAGACGCAGCGGAACTTTGACATGCGTGCGATCGACGCCCTCGCCCCCGAAGGCTCGACGCGGCCCGGCGCGGCGGCCTTTCGCGCGGTCCTGGCGACGCATCTCCCGGGTACGACCATCACCAAGAGCGACCTGGAAGAGGCGATGCTCTCGCTCTGTCGGCGGCATCGGCTGCCGCGGCCGGTCTTCAACGCGTACGTCGAAGGCTGGGAGGTCGACGTCGTCTGGCGCGCCGAGAGGCTCTGTGTCGAGGTCCAGAGCACGCGGTACCACGCGACGTCGCAGCGGATTGCGAGGGATGCCGAGAAGGAGGCTGACCTCATGGCCGCGGGCTGGGCGGTCCTCCACGTGGCCGACCGCCACGTGCTCCACGAGCCAGACCGGGTCGCCGACCGGGTCCTCGCGGTCCTGGCTGGGAGGTCCATGGTGATTTGACGCTGGCGTACAACGTCAATTCACCACGACACGGCACCTACCATGGATTCGTGGCCGTCCTCATCGCCTCCGACCTCGCCAAGGACATCTCAGGCACCCCGCTGCTCCGTGGGGTGTCGCTCAAGCTCGAGCGGCGCGACCGGCTGACCATCGCCGGGCGCAACGGCGCGGGCAAGACGACGCTGCTCCGGATGCTCGCGGGGCAGACGTCGGTCGACGGAGGCGAGCTGGTCTTCGCCAAGGGCACGAAGATCGCGCTGCACGACCAGCGCCCGCCGCGCGACCGCGACATCACGCTGCGCGAGTACGTGCAGAGCGCCAACAAGGAGCTGATCGCCCAGGAGGCCCGGCTCACCGAGCTCGAACACGCCATGGCCGACGGCGACGAGAAGATCTTCGACGAGTACGCGCGGCTGCAGACGGCCTTCGACGCGGCCGGTGGGTACACATGGCGCGAGCGCGCGACCCAGACCATCCACGGCCTGGGCTTCACCGACGAGTCGCTCGATCGCCAGCTCTCCACGTTCTCCGGCGGCCAGCTCACCCGCGCCTCCCTCGCGCGCGCGCTCGCCGGGACCCCCGACCTGCTCCTGCTCGACGAGCCGACCAACCACCTCGACATCGAGTCGCTCGAGTGGCTGGAGAAGACGCTGCTCGACCTCGACGCCGCGATCATCCTCGTCGCCCACGACCGCTGGTTCCTGGAGACCGTCGGCACCGCGGTGCTCGAGGTCGAAGCCGGCAAGACGCGGTTCTTCCCGGGCACCTGGGCGCAGTGGCGCCGGGAGGCCGCCGCCCGCGAGCTCGCCCTCGGCCGCGCGATCGACAAGCAGCAGAAGGAGATCGAGCGGATGGAGAAGTTCGTCGAGCGCTTCCGCGCGAAGGCGACGAAGGCCAAGCAGGCGCAGTCCCGCGTGAAGGCGCTCGACAAGATCGAGCGGATCGAGCGCGACCCGCGCGACGGCGAGGGCCTGGCGTTTCAGTTCGCCAAGCCCGAGCGCACCGGCCGCGTGATCTTCGAGCTCGAGGACGGGAAGGTCACCATCGGTGACCGGACGCTCATCGAGCACGGCGAGCTGTGGCTCGAGCGGGGAGAGCACGTGACCGTCGTCGGCGCGAACGGCACCGGGAAGACCACCCTGATCGAGACGCTCGCCGGCGAGCGCGAGCTCGCGGGCGGGAAGCTGCGCAGCGGGCACAACATCAAGGTCGGCTACCTCTCCCAGCACGGCGACACGCTCGGCCAGGGCGGGGCACGGACCGTGCTCGAGGCGACGATCAAGCAGACGGGCCTGACCCCCGGCAAAGCGCGCTCGCTGCTCGGCCGGTTCCTGTTCAGCGGGGAGGACGCGGAGAAGGAGCTCACCGGACTCTCCGGCGGCGAGCGCCAGCGGGTCAGCCTCGCGATTCTCGTCTCCAGCGGCGCGAACGTGCTGATCCTCGACGAGCCGACCAACCACCTGGACCTCGAATCGCGCGAGGCGCTGGAGGACGCGCTGTCGGGCTACGAGGGCGCCGTCCTGCTGATCACCCACGACCGGGCGCTGCTCGACGCCGTCGGCTCGCGGACCATCGCGCTGGAGGACCAGCGCCTGCACTCGTACATGGGTGGCTGGGCGGAGTACGTGCGGGTGCGCGAGGAGCGCAAGGCCGCGCCGACGCCCAAGGCGAAGGCGAAGGCCGCCGAGCCCAAGCCGAAGGCCGACAAGACGAAGCCCGTCGCGGCGAACGGCAACGGGCACTCGAAGAACGCGCGCAAGCGCGTGCAGCAGGCCGAGCGCGAGATCGAGCAGGCCGAGCAGAAGCTCGCGACGGTCGAGGAGGAGCTTGCGAGCCCCGACGCGTGGGCAACCCCGAGCCAGACGGAGAAGAGCACGGCGCGCCACAACGCCGCCAAACGCGAGGTCGAAGAGGCGTACGCGAGGCTGGAAGCGGCTGAGGCCTAACGGCCGTAGGATCCGGCGGTATCGCCCTCGCTATCGGCATCTTCGTCGTCGCGCTCGCGCTGATCGCGACGGATTGGGTCGACCGGACGAAGATCGCGCTCGCCGCCGCGATCCTGTTGATCCTCACGCAGACGATCGATCAGGAGCACGCGATCGCGTCGGTGGACTTCAACACCATCGGCCTGCTCGCGGGGATGATGCTCATGGTCAAGATCACCGAGACCACGGGCGCGTACACCTATCTCGCGATCCGCGCCGGGCAGCTGAGCAAGGGGCGCCCACTGCTGCTCGTCCTGGCGCTCACCGGCTTCACGGCGCTGCTCAGCGCGTTCCTGGACAACCTGACGACGGTCCTCCTCGTCGTCCCCATCACCTTCCTGCTCGCCGACGCGCTGGACATCGACCCGATCCCGCTCGTGATCATGGAGGTCATCGCGTCGAACATCGG
>JAEMSV010000280.1 GCA_016462625.1 Solirubrobacteraceae bacterium
CGTCGAGCGCGGCGCGCACGAGCGCCTCGAGCTGGTCGAACTCCGTGACGTCGCACGGAACGGCCAGCGCGCGCTCGGGGCCGCCCAGTTCCGCAGCGAGCGTCTCGAGCTTGTCGGCGCTGCGAGCCGAGAGCACGAGCCGGTATCCGGCAGCCGCGGCCTGCCTGGCGGTGGCGGCCCCGATGCCCGTCGAGGCGCCGGTGATGAGGAACACAGGATCCGAGGACATGCCCCCATCGTAGGCTGGGCTGTCCCGATGCTCTACGACAAGGCACGCATCTTCGTCCAAGGTGGACAAGGCGGAAACGGCTGCATGAGCTTTCGCCGCGAGGCCCACGTGCCCCGTGGCGGGCCCGACGGCGGCGACGGCGGGCACGGCGGCGCCGTCATCCTGGTCTGCGACGACTCGCGGCGCGACCTGCAGTCGTTCCACCGGCGGGCCCACTACAAGGCCGACCGCGCGCGCCACGGCGAGGGCAACCTGCGTCATGGCGCGGCCGGGGAGGACCTCGAGGTCACGGTCCCGCCGGGCACCCAGATCACGATGGACGACGGGACGCTGCACGACCTCACGGTGCCCGGACAGCGGGTCACGGTCGCCAAGGGCGGCTCGGGCGGGCGGGGCAACAAGAAGTTCGCCGGCTCGACGCACCAGTCGCCGCGCTTCGCCGAGAACGGCCTCTCCGGCGAGGAGCAGTGGATCGACCTGCAGCTGAAGCTGCTCGCCGACGTCGGCCTCGTCGGCCTGCCCAACGCCGGCAAGTCCTCGCTCATCAGCCGGCTCACGCGCGCGGCGCCGAAGGTGGCGGACTACCCGTTTACGACGCTCGAGCCGGTCCTCGGGACGCTCGACGGTGAGCATCGCCAGCTGGTCATCGCCGACATCCCTGGTCTCATCGAGGGCGCGTCCGACGGCGCCGGCCTGGGCCACGACTTCCTCGCGCACGTCGAGCGCACCGCGCTGCTGGTCCACGTGCTCGATCTCGCGCCGCTGGACGGCTCCGACCCGGTCGACAACCACGCGACGATCGAGGCCGAGCTGCGCGCCCACGATCCGCGGCTCGCCGCGCTGCCGCGGATGCTGGCGCTCAGCAAGGCCGATCTCGCCTCGCCCGAGCAGGCCGAGGCGGCCGCCGAGGAGTGGCGCGAGCGCCTGGGGGAGGACGTGCCGGTGTTCATCACGTCGAGCGCCACCCGCCTCGGGCTCGATGCGTTCGCGGTCGAGCTGCTGCGCCGGGTTCCGGTCCGCGATCGCGTCGACGTCACCTCGCTCGCGAGCGAGGGCGAGGCGCTGGCCGAGCACATGGTCTTCCGCCCGGCCCAGAACAAGGGCTTCCACGTCGAGCAGGTCGAGGACGGCGTCTTCCGGGTCAGCGGAGAGCCCGTGGAGCGGCTGATGGCCCGGCACGATCTCGAGAACGACGAGGCGCTCGCGCACATCGAGTACCGGCTGGGCCGTATGGGCGTCCTCCGCGCGCTCGAGGCCGCGGGGTTCGAGCCGGGCGACGACGTCGAGATCGCCGGGCTCGTCTTCGAGCTACACCCGGGCTAGCGACGCCTCGCGGCGCAGCGCGACCTGCTCGAGCGCCCACGCGACGAAGGCGACCATCGCGATCGCGACCCCGACGCCCACGACGGCGTTCCAGCCGCCGACCGCGTAGGCAATGCCGGCTCCGGCCGAGCCGAACGCGCCGAAGAGGAAGTTGCACCCCATGTAGGCCGTCGTCACGCGGCTGCGGGCGTCGGGATGTGCCGCGTAGATCGTGTGCTGGTTGAGGATGTGGACGCCCTGGATGCCGGCGTCGAACAGCACGAGCCCCGCGAGGATGGCCAGGACGCTGTGGTGGCCGAAGGCCAGCAGTCCCCAGCCGCCGAGGATCGCGAGCAGGCCGGCACCCGTGGAGCCGGCGGTCCACCCGCGGTCGGCGAGCCGCCCCGCGGCCTGGGCGCTGAGCGCGCCGGCCAGGCCGAACAGGCCGAACAGCCCGATCGTCGCCTCGTTGTAGTCGTAGGGCGGGTCGGAGAGCAGGAACGTCAGCGAGGTCCACAGCAGGCTGAACCCGGCCATGCCGGACGCGCCGTAGACCATGCGCCGCCGCATCACGGGGCTCTCGCGCACCAGCCCGGCGATGGACCGCAGCAGCGAGCCGTAGGTCAGGTCGCCGCGGTCGGGGCGGCTGACGGGCAGCTCGCGCCAGAGGACGATCGAGAGCGTCGCCATGACGACGGCCGCCAGCGCGTAGACGAGCCGCCAGCCACCGAGCTCGGCGATGACGCCGCTGATGGTCCGTGCGACGAGGATCCCGATGAGCAGGCCGCTCATGACGACGCCGACGACGCGCCCGCGCTCGTCCTCGGCCGCCAGCGCCGCGGAGAGCGGCACGAGGATCTGGGCGACGACCGTCGTGACGCCGACGATGGCCAGCGCCGCGGCGAGCACGGCGAGGGATGGGGCGGCCGCGGTCACCGCCAGGGCGACCGACGTCCCCGCCAGCAGGCGCACGATGAGGGCGCGTCGCTCGAGCAGATCGCCGAGCGGCACGAGGAACACGAGGCCGATCGCGTAGCCCGTCTGGCTGGCGGTGACGATGAACCCCGCGGTGCTGGTGCTGACGCCGAACGTCTGGGCGATGACCTCCAGGAGCGGCTGGCCGTAGTAGTTGTTCGCCACCGCCGCGCCGCAGCCGACGGCCATGATGAGGACGAGCCGTCGGCTGAGACGTGAAGGACCTGCGGTCACCGCCTCCAGACTAGAGGAGGTGATTCGCGATGCAACTACCGCGGCGCCATCCGGATCGCGCCGTCGAGGCGGATGACCTCGCCGTTGAGCATCGCGTTGCCCACGATGTGCGCGGCGAGGTCGG
>JAEMSV010000281.1 GCA_016462625.1 Solirubrobacteraceae bacterium
CCGGTCACCCCCACCACGCCCCCGGTCACGCCGGCACCGACGACGGAGCCGCCGAAGACCGCCCCCGGTCTCGGTCTCGTCGTGTCGAAGTTCAAGGCGTTCGGCAGCCCGATCAAGGCCGGGACCCGGCTGCCCGGGCTCACGACCGCGAAGCTCGGCAGCCAGCTGCGCTTCTCGATCAGCAAGCCCGCGACGGTCCTGATCCGCTTCGAGAAGCGCAGCTCCGGTCGCAAGGCCCGCTTCACCCCCGTGCGCGGCTCCTTCACGGTCAAGCCGACCAAGGCCGGCGACTACAAGGTCCGCTTCCAGGGCCGCGTGACGAGCAAGATCACGCTGAAGCCCGGCCGCTACCGCGCGATCGCCAGCGCCAAGGGCGCCGACGGCGAGACGGCCCCGGCGGTCCGCACCGGGTTCTCCATCAAGACTTCCTGACGGTCGGTCGGGAACAGCGGGGGGCGGCTCGGCCGTCCCCCGCGATACTTCGTCCCGTGAGCGCGGCCGATCTCCTCGCCCTGCACCACCGCCCCGGCGGGTTCATCCTGCCGAACGCGTGGGACGCCGGGTCAGCGCGGATCCTCGAGCAGGCGGGCTTCCCCGCCGTCGCGACGACGAGCGCCGGAATCGCGTTCAGCCACGGCCGCCCGGATGCGGGACTCAAGCCCGCGGCGATGCTCGAGACGGTGCGCGAGATCGCCGCCGCCGTCACCTGTCCGGTCACGGCGGACCTCGAGGCGGGATACGGCAACGTCGCCGCCACCGTGGCGGCGGCTATGGACGCGGGGGCCGTCGGCGCGAACCTCGAGGACGCGGTGGACGGCGAGCTGCTCGCGCTCGACCGAGCGGTGGCGCACCTCGATGCGGCGCGGGCGGCGGCTCCCGCCGGAACCTTCGTCCTCAACGCCCGCACCGACGCCTACCTCGTGGGGCTCGATGACCCGCTCGCCGAGGCGCTCGCCCGGGCGGAGCGATACGTCGCCGCGGGCGCGGACTGCGTGTTCGTCCCGGGCGTCACCGAGCCGGACGAGATCGCGGCGCTCGCCCGCGGCATCGACGCGCCGCTGAACATCGTCACCGGGCTGACCGGCCCGGCGCTCGACGCGGCCACGCTGCGCGGCCTCGGCGTGGCGCGCATCAGCGTCGGCGGCAGCCTCGCGCGCGCCGCCCTGGGCTATGTCGAGCGAGCCGCCCGCGAGATGCTCGACGCAGGCACGTTCTCCTTCACCGCGGAGGCCATCCCCCACGGCGACCTGCAGCGGCGGTTCCGTCCCTAGCGCGGACCCGCGCTGATCGCCGAGTTCGCCGCGGCGATCAGGAGCTGCTTCTCGCTCTTGCCCTTCTGGGCGACCTTCGCCTGGATCTCGTAGAGCACCTTGTTGCGGGTGAACTCGATCGAGCCCGGCGAGCACGAGCCGCCACATGAGGTCTTGCGGAACCAGCCGTTGACGTTCTTCGTGAGCGTGACCTTGGTCGGGTTCGACCGCTTCGCGCCCTTCTGCGCGGAGAGCCAGGCCAGCGTGCACGCGTTCGCGCCGTTGCACTCCGGATCGCCGGCGAGGTCGATCGTCCAGGCCTTCGAGCTCGTGGCGTCGACGATCGCGAAGAGGTCCCCGTCGTAGCCGAGGACGAGCGACTGCGGGAGGAAGACCGCGAGCGGGGACTCCTCGTTGAGTGCGATGAGCTTGTCGCCCATGACGGCGGGGACGTCGTAGCGCTTGGCCGAGGCGGGTGCAGCGAGGACGAGCAGCGTGGCGGTGGCGAGAAGCACCGAGCGGAGCGTGGCGGACATGGGCGGGAGTATCGCGCAGGCCGCGGTTGACAGATGCTCGGCTCATGCCCGCTTGCTTTACAGCGGTAGCCATAGGTGTAAAGTGGCCTCATGTCCGCTTACGCCCACCCGCACGACGACCCGGCGGTCGAGGCGATCGCCCCCACCTGGAAGGACTCCAAGCGCTACGCCTGGCTCCTCGGCCTGGCGGTCCCGACCCTCCCGCTGATGGCCTGGGGCCTCGTCGAGCTCACGGGCCTCGGCGTGCTCTGGTGGTTCGGCCCCCTCTTCGTCTTCGTCTTCATGCCGCTCCTGGACACCCTCGTCGGGTCCGACCAGAGCAACCCGCCCGAGAGCGTCGTCAAGTGGCTCGAGCAGGACCGCTACTACCGGTGGTGCACGTTCCTCTTCATCCCGCTGCAGTACGTCTCGCTGGTCTTCGCGTGCTGGATGTGGGGCTCGGGCGACCTCTCGGTCCTCGAGAGCGTCGGCCTGGCGTTCACGCTCGGCTCCGTCAACGGGATCGCGATCGCCGACGCCCACGAGCTCGGCCACAAGCGCGAGTCCAGCGAGCGCTGGCTCGCCCGCATCGCGCTCGCGCCCACCTGGTACGGCCACTTCTTCATCGAGCACAACCGCGGCCACCACGTGCGCGTCGCGACGCCCGAGGACCCCGCCAGCTCCCGCCTGGGCGAGAGCTTCTACGAGTTCCTGCCCCGCACGATCGTCGGCAGCGTGAAGTCCGCCTGGCACCTGGAGAAGCTGCGCTTCGACCGCATGGGCAAGAGCCCGTGGACCATCCAGAACGACATCCTCAACGCGTGGCTCATGAGCCTCGTCCTGTGGGTCGCGCTGATCGCCGTGTTCGGCATCGCGATCCTCCCGTACCTGCTCATCCAGGCGGTCTTCGGGTTCTCGCTGCTGGAGGTCGTCAACTATCTCGAGCACTACGGCCTGCTGCGGGACAAGCGCGAGGACGGGCGGTACGTCCGCACGGAGCCCGAGCACAGCTGGAACAGCAACATCGTCGCCAGCAACGTCTTCCTCTACCACCTGCAGCGCCACTCCGA
>JAEMSV010000282.1 GCA_016462625.1 Solirubrobacteraceae bacterium
TGAGCGGCCTGCTCGCCACGCACGGCGACTGGGACCACCTGCTCGGCCGCCTCGCGTTCCCGGGGGCGGCGCTCGGTGTCTGCGAGACGACGTCGGCCCGCCTGCGCGGTGAGCCCGGAGCGGCCCAGCGCGAGCTGCGCGACTTCGACGACGAGCACTACGTCGAGCGGGAGCGGCCGCTGGCGCTCGGAGAGGTCCAGGCGCTGCCGGTGCCCGGGCACCTCGACATCGGCGAGGCGTCGATGGAGCTGCATCCCGCGGAGGGCCACACGCCGGACGGCATGGCGCTCTGGCTGGAGTGGGCGGGCGTGCTCGTGTGCGGCGACTACCTCTCGCCGGTGGAGATCCCGTGGCTGTCGCCCGGTGGCTCGGTGAGCGCGTACGTCGCGACGCTGCGGCGGCTCGAGCCGCTGGTCCGGCGCGCCGCGCACGTCGTCCCCGGCCACGGGGCGGTCCTCGATCCCCAGCGGGCACTGGCGATCCTCCGCGAGGACATCGCCTACCTCGAGGCGCTGCCGGACGCCCCGCTGCCGCTGGCCCGCCGGTCGGCCTTCCAGAAGAAGATCCACGCCGAGAACCTCACGCGCCTGTGATCCAGCACGTATCCGTCGACGTCCCGCGCGGGTCCGCCGATGACGCGGTGGCGTTCTGGGCCCTGTTGGGGTTCACGGAGGTCACGCCGCCCGAGGCGCTGCGCGGCACGTGGCGCTGGGTCGAGCGAGAGGGCACGCAGATCCACCTCCGAGGAGCCGACGACGCGGTGCCCCCCTCCGGCTGGCACGTCGCGGTGGTCGTGGCGGACTTCGAGGCGACGGTCGAGCATCTGCAGACGGCCGGCTTCGCGTTCGCTCCCGGCCGCGAGATCTGGGGCGCGTCCCGCGGCAAGACCACCGCCCCCGGCGGCGTCGAGGTCGAGCTGATGGCCTCTTCCCCCGCCCCATCACCGGGGTGAACGGCCGTTCACCCTTCGCGCGGGGTTGCTACTCGTCGGTATGATCGCTGCGTGGCGCTCCCTCCGACCCTCGCGCTCCCCTCGCCGGTCCAGACGGCACGCTGGATCGCCCGCCCGACGACGCTGCTCGAGCGAGCCCGCAACGACTGCGGCGACGTCTATCAGCTGCGCTTCTTCCCCGGCGGCGCCTTCTTCCTGACGAACGACCCCGCCGACGTCCGGCGCCTCTTCACCGCCCCGCCCGACACGGTCCCGACGGCGACGGGCAACAGCCCGATCGGCCCGCTCGTCGGCGAGCACTCGCTGCTGACCCTCAACGGTCGCGAGCACCTGCGCCAGCGCAAGCTCCTGCTGCCGTCGTTTCACGGCGACCGCCTGCGCGCCTACGGCGAGATCATCCAGGAGGCCGCACACGCCCAGATCGACACGTGGCAGGCGGGTGGGGACATGCGCCTGCAGCCGCAGATGTCGGCGATCACGCTCGAGGTCATCCTCCGTGCGGTCTTCGGGGTCGAGGACGCCGCGCGCCACAACGCGCTGCGGACGGCCATCGAGGACCTCATCCTCTTCACCGCCTCGCCGAAGGCGATCGCCAGCGCGGTCGTCGGCACGGCGACGGGCAAGCTCGTCGGTCCGATGAAGCGCAAGACCGCCGCGATGGACGCGCTCCTCTACGACGAGATCGCCAGCCACCGCGAGCACGGCGGCCTCGAGGAGCGCGAGGACATCCTCTCCCTGATGATGTGCGCCCGCGACGAGGACGGCGAGGGGATGACCGACATCGAGCTGCGCGACGAGCTCGTCACGCTGCTGCTCGCCGGCCATGAGACGACCGCGACCTCGCTGGCCTGGGCGGTCGAGCGGCTCGTCCGCACGCCCAGCGCCCTCGCACGGATCTCCGACGACCCCGCCGACGACGCCTACGTCGACGCCGTCATCCACGAGACGCTGCGCGACCGCCCGGTGGTCCCGATCATCGGCCGGGTGCTGCAGGAGCCGATGATGTTCGGCGAGTACGAGGTCCCGGCGGGCTCCTTCGCCGGCGCGAGCCTCTACGGCACGAACCACAACGCCGCGGTCTACGAGGATCCGTACACCTTCCGGCCCGAGCGCTTCCTCGAGACGAAGCCCGACACGTACGCGTGGATCCCGTTCGGCGGGGGCGTGCGCCGGTGCATCGGCGCGGCCTTCGCGCAGCTGGAGATGCGCATCGTCCTGCGGGCGATCTTCGAGCGCGCACAGCTCCGCGCGGTGCAGCCCGAGGCCGAGCGGGTGCGCCGCCGGAACATCACCTTCGTCCCCGAGCACGGCGCCACCGTGTACGTGGATGCGCTGGACCGAGCGCCATCGCGCCCACTCTCCCTCGCGGCATAGTCCAGAAGCCCGCCGCGTCCGGGTAGCATCCGCGACGTGAGCCCTGAGCCTCCTCGCAGTCGCCTTCCCGGTGCGCTGCTCACCACGCGATTCCTGGTGCGCCCGGTCGCCGCCATGCATGCCCTGCAGCGTGAGCTGGGCGACACCTTCATGTTCACCCTCGCCGGGCTCCCGCCGACGGTCATGATCAGCCGGCCCGACGACGTGAAGACGATCTTCACCGCGCCGCACGAGGACGTTCCGACGGTCTCCTCCAGCTCGCCGCTCGGCATGCTGCTCGGCCTGAACTCGGTCCTGACGCTGAACGGCCCGAAGCACCTCCGTGAGCGCCGCCTGATCTCGCCGTCCTTCCGCGGGGAGCGGCTGCGCCCGTGGGGCCCGATCATCGACGATCTCGCCCATTCGCAGATCGATCGGTGGCGCCCGGGGCAGGAGATCTCCCTCCAGGAGGAGATGCAGGCGATCACCTTCGACACGATCCTCGCGATCGTCTTCGGCATG
>JAEMSV010000121.1:0-3153 GCA_016462625.1 Solirubrobacteraceae bacterium
ACACCACCCGACCCGAGGAGCACCGCCATGAAGCAGACCACCAGCCACCGGGCACGCCTCGCCCTGACCACGAGCGCCGCCGTCCTGGTGGCCATCTCCGGCACCGCCGCCGCCGCTCACGCGATCGCCACGGACCAGTCCCAGGCCCCCGACACCGCCCCGCAGACCGACCGGCTCCGCTACGTGGCCGAGACCGTCTCCATCCCGCCCGTCTCGCAGGACTCGGTCCGGGCGACCTGCCCCGACGGCGCCGCCGCCGTCGACGGCGGTCTCGTGAGCACGAGCGCGCCGTTCACCCGGGTCGACGCGTCCACGGCAACCGCAGACGGCACCGGCTGGCAGGTCGACCTGTGGAACCAGCACCCGTCGCTGTCCCTGACCGCCTACGTGTGGGCCGGCTGCGTCGCCGTCGGCTGACAGCGGCTGAGAAGGAGAAGAGCCATGACCACCACCCCTGTCCGCAGGCCCGGCAACACCACCGACCTGTCCGACCTGCGCTCCCGCCAGCAGCGGGTCTGGAGCAGCGGCGACTACAACCGGATCGCCGCGCTGACCGTGCCCGTCTCCGAGACGCTCGTCCAGGTCGCCGAGGTCGCACCGGGAACCACTGTGCTCGACGTGGCCACCGGCACCGGGCACGCGGCGCTGGCCGCCGCCCGCCAGGGTGCCGATGTCGCCGGAGTCGACTACGTCCCCGAGCTGCTCACCATCGCCCGGGGGCGGGCGTCCGCCGAACGTCTGCGTGTCGACCTGGTCGAGGCACCCGCCGAGGAGCTGCCCTTCCCCGACGAGTCGTTCGAGATCGTCCTCTCCGCCATCGGCGTGATGTTCGCGGCAGACCACGCGCGGGCCGCTGACGAGATCGTCCGCGTGACCGTGCCCGGCGGCCGCATCTTCCTCGCGAGCTGGACCCCGTCCGGGTTCGTCGGCGGGATGCTCGGCATCGTCGGACGGCACGTCCCGCCGCCCGCCGGCGCCGTCTCGCCGCTGCGCTGGGGAACCGAGGACGGCGTCCGCGAGCTGTTCGGCGGCTCGGTGACCGAGCTCCGCTCGACGGTCCGCTCCGTCACCCAGCGTTTCGCCGACGCCGAGTCCTTCGCCGACCTGTTCCTGGCCTACTACGGCCCCACCCACATGGCGGCCGCGTCCCTGGACGCGGGCGGCCGGGAGGCGCTGCGCGCCGACCTGGTCGCGCACGCCGCTGCCTCCGCCCGACCGGACTCCCCACGCGGCCACCTGGTCCTCGACTGGGAGTTCCGCGTGGTCACCGCCCGGAGGACCGGCCGATGAACCACCTCGTCACCGACGTGGCCCGAGCCGTCGTCACCGAGCGACTGCGCGAGGCCGACCACACCAGGGCCGGCCGCCGGCTGACCCGCAAAGCAAGGAGCAAACGCATGAGAAGCATGACCCAGCGCAGCGGACCCGTGCTGCTGGCCGCCGCCGTGTTCCTGCTGGCCTTCAGCAGCACCGCGACCGCGGCGAAGCTGATCACCGGCAAGCAGGTCAAGAACGGCTCGGTCACGAGCGTCGACGTGCGGGACGGCTCGATGAGCGGCCTCGAGGTCGCAGACGGCTCGCTCACCGAGGCCGACCTCGCCGAGGTGGTCCAGGGGCCGCAAGGGCCCCCCGGCGACGAGGGCGGCGTGGGCGACCCGGGGCCGTCCGGCGCGCCCGGGAGCAGCGGCCTTCGATACGTCGTCGAGAGCCGTTCCGTGCCGAAGGACTCGGCGCTGACCTGGAGCGCGTTCTGCCCACCCGAGACGAAGGTCCTGGGCGGGGGTCTCTCGAGTGCGTCCGCGTCGCTGTTCTGGATGCAGGCCTCGGGCCCGGACATCTCGGGCGACAGCTGGGTCGTCACAGCCCACAACCGCCACAACACGGCGTTGACCGCCTTCGCGTGGGCCGTCTGTGCGACCGCCCCCTGACCAGCATCCCACCGACACACCAAGGAGAAGCTCGATGAACGACAACCGCACCCTCACCAGGCGTCGCGTCGTCGCGGCCGTCGCCGCGCTCGCCGGCATCGCCGCCGGCGTCCTGCTCGCCGGCGAGGACGCCTCGGCGGGACGACTGGTCACCGGCAAGCAGATCACGGACAGCTCGCTGACGGGCAAGGACCTGCGCGACGGGACCGTGACGACCCGCGACATCACCGACGGCTCGTTGACGCCGGACGACCTGCGCCTTCCCGGCGTGACGAGCCTGCGCCAGACCGGCCCTGGCGGCTACGAGCCCCAGCCAGGGGTGGCCGGACCTCCGGGCCCCCAGGGTCCCCCCGGCCCGCGTGGACCGTCGGGGGTGTTCGACCTGAGGCGGGTCACGACGTCCAGCGTCGTCGCCTCGCAGACCCACGGCACGGTGACGACGCCGTGCCCGGGCGCCACGAAGGCGCTCTCTGGCGGCGTACTCGTCGACGGGCCCGCGGCCGCCGTACCGATCAACGTGAGCGCTCCGCTCGACAACGGGACCGGCTGGCAGTCCATGGTCCGCAACGGCGACAGCCAGTCCATCACCGTCAAGGGCTGGGTCATCTGTGCGACCGCGTACTGACCGGCTTCCACCACCAACCAGCAACAGGCTCGAGAAGGAGAAGATCCAGTGAAGCGCACACTCATGATTGCCGTCGTGCTCGTCCTGGCGTTCGGCGCCAGCGCCGTCGCCACCGGCAAGATCACCGGCAAGCAGATCAAGGACGGCTCGGTCACCGGCATCGACTTCCGCGACGGGTCCGTCGGGTCGCTGGACGTCGCCGACGGGACCGTCGTCGCCGCCGACTTCGGCCCGCTGCCCCCGGGGCCGGCCGGCCCGACCGGCCCGGACGGCGAGCCGGGTCCGGCCGGACCGAAGGGCCCGGACGGGGTTCCCGGCATCCAGTACGTCGTGGCGGAGCGTCCGCTCGTCGGCAACGCTCTGCTGCAGCACCGGGTGACGATGTGCCCGCCCGACAAGCACGTCATCGGGGGCGGCGTGTCGACCCTGGACCCGACGAACGTGCGGGTGGTCCAGTCGGCGAAGGCCCCCGACGCCAACGGGTGGTTCGGACACGTCTACCTCAACGGCCAGACGCAGACGACCATGTACGTCTGGGTGGTCTGCTCCGCGGTGGGTTGAGCGGAGGCCACGGCAGTCGAGCCGCCGACGGGTACCCGT